>NZ_JBFRCF010000014.1:0-255107 GCF_040965655.1 Paraburkholderia sp. EG286B
TCACCTTGTGGCCATTCAACCCGTTCCAGCCGATATCCTGTCCAGCAGCCCAGCGCCTGAAGTGCCTTGCGATCGAGCAACTCCGCCTCCTGAATTCCATAAAAGTCAGGACTCAGGTTACGCAATCATCCTCAGAAGCTCCACGGTTTCCTACGAAGAACCTTTTTTATGCGTGAGCGGTTCTAGTCGCGGTCGTTTTCGATGCAGTACCGCACGATCGCTTCGAGCACCGCATCGTCCTCGCCGACGGCGCCCGCACAACGCAGGCGCACATCCGGATGCTCGCTCTGGCATTGCGCGATCAGCGCGGGCAGATCGCGGCGCACGTGGCCGCCCTGGCCGAAGAACACCGGCACGACCGTGATCGTGTCGCAGCCTGCCGCGGCCTGGCCGGCGATCGCATCGGGCAGGCTCGGCGTCATCAGTTCGAGAAAGGCGAGGCCGACCGGCCCCGCATCGCCGCGCGTGGCGGAAAGCTTCGCGGCGAGCCGCTGGAACGGCTCCTGCCAGCGCGCGTCGCGCGCGCCGTGGCCGAAGAGAATCATGCCGTGCGTGCCCATGCTTGCGAGCCTGTGCGAATTAGCGGCCGAACTATCGGCTGAACGCTACCGGCATCAATGCCGGTCGACCCATTTGAGCCCGATCAGCCCGACCGCTAGATAGATGAGCCCCGGTGTCGCCGCCGTGAGCGGCGCGGGCCAGGTGTTCAGTGTACCCACGTGCGAGAACAGCGTGTTGACGAGCTGGAAGCTCATGCCGAGCATGATCCCGCCGAATACCTTCATGCCCACCACGCCGGCGCGCGTATGCAGATACGCGAACGGCAGCGAGAGCACGAGCATCACGAACACCGCGAACGGGTAGAGCAGCTTGCGCCAGAACGCGATCTGGTAGCGCTGCGCGTCCTGATGGTTCTCGGTCAGATGCTGGATGTAGCGGAACAGGTTGAACATCGACATCCGGTCGGGCGATACGAGCAGCACCGAGAGAATGTTCGGCGTGAGCTCCGAGCGCAGCGAGTATTCGGGCGCCGAGGTCTGCTGGGCGCGATAGACCGGATTGAGCGCATCGACCGGCTGGTTCTGCGGTGGCGCCACGCCGATCAGTTGCGTATCGGTCACGTCCTTGAGCAGCCAGTGACCCGGCGGCTGGAACGTGCCGCTCTTCGCGAGGCGCACGTTGGAGAGCCGGAACTGCGAATCGAATTCGTAGATGCGCACGTTCGTGATGGTCGCATCGGGCAGCAGCTCCCCGACGTTCACGAAGCGCGTGACCTGCTCGCCGTCGGCGCGTGCGGTGAGTGTGTCCTTCACCCACACGCCCGACTGGAAGTTGCTCGACACGGCCGAGCCCAACGCCTCGAGGCGCACGCGCTCGGAGAGCTGGTCGGTGTAAGGGCCGACGACTTCGCCGATCAGGTAGGTGAGCAGCACGAGCGGCACGCCGATCTTGAGCAACGAGCGCAGCGCCTGGTTGGTGGCGAGACCCGACACGCGAAAGATCGTGTACTCGGAATTCGCGGCCATTTGCGCGAACACGTAGATCGCGGCGATGAGCGCCGCGACCGGGATGATCTCGTAGAGCCGCGAGGGCGCCTGGAGCGCCACGCGCAGCACCGCGTACTGGAATTTGTAGTTGCCGTGGCCGACCGAGTTCAGCTCGTTGATGAGGTCGAAGAAGAAGAACAGGCCGGAGAAGGCGAACAGGATGAAGATGAACGTCAGGTAGACCTGGCGAGCGAAGTATTTTTCGTAAATGCGCATCGGTCAGTTTCCCTCTCAGTTGCAAGGAGAGGCGCGCCGGAACATCGCACGTGTAAAGAGCGGCCGGTTGCGCACGCGTATCCAGAAGATGAACACGACGAGCGCGAGCACCACGGCGTGCAGCAGGACGAGACCGACGCCGAAGGGCATCTTGCCTTGCTCGATCTGCGACTGCACGACGTTGAGCAGGTTCGAATAGGTGAGGTAGATCAGCACCGCCATCACGAGATTGATCGTGCGGCTGCGGCGCGGGTTCTGGTAGGCGAGCGGAATGCCGAGCAGCATCAGGTTGATCGCGATGAGCGGCAGGCCGGCGCGCCAGGCGAGTTCGCCCAGGTTGTCGTTGGTCGGGTGGCGCAGCAGGCCCGGCGTGGACGTGGTGCTCGCCGAAGGCGTGTTCACGAGCGGCTGGCTCGTGATCTTCACGCCATAACGCTGGAACTCGCTGATGCGAAAGTCCGGGTGGCCGGGCTCGCCGTCGTAGCGGCGGCCGTTTTCGAGCACGACGAAGCGGTCGCCGCCCTTCATGGTTTCGGTGTGGCCCGTCTTCGAGACGATCACGCTCACCTTGCCGTTTTCCGTGCTCGTGACGAACACGTTCTCCACGCGGCCCTGGTCGGGGCTCATGCTCTCGATGAAGAACACGCGGTGCGTGGTGGGCGATTCGCGGAACTGGCCGGGCGCGAGCAGCGACACTTCATCGCGCTGCTGGAAGCGCGCGCGAATCAGCTTGCTCTGCGCATTCGACCACGGCCAGCCGATGAACGCGAAGAACACGATCAGCAGGATGATCGGCGCGGCAAAGGTGGCGACCGGCTTGATCAGGCGCGTGAGGCTCACCCCGGAGGAGAGCCACACGACCATTTCGGAATCCTTGTACCAGCGCGTGAGGACGAACAGGATCGACACGAACAGCGTGACGATGAGCATGACGGCCATGTAGCCGATCACGGTGAGTCCGATCAGCACCAGCACGTCGCGCGGGTCGATCTGACCGGACGCGGCGAAGCCGACGATGCGGATCATCATCGTCGTCAGCATGATCGTGAGCAGAACCATGAACACGGCGCCGGCCGTGTACGCGAGTTCGCGCTGCAGGGAACGTTCGAAGATCATTCTTGATGGGCAGGGCGGGCGGACCGTGCCGGGAGGCGCGCAGCTCGCGCAACCGTCCAGGAGCCGCCGCGGGAAAAATAGCGGATAATTGCGGCTTTCATCCTAAGCCCTGATTTTATCCGAGGACAAGCGCGATGGACTTTAGCATAAAAGCCTGTGACTGGAGCAAAGGCGGGGACGGCCCCTTCCTGACCGGCAAGTCGGATTGTGTCGTGGTCGGCGTGTTCGAGGCGCAAACCCTGTCGGGCGCGGCGTTCGCCATCGACAGCGCCATTGGCGGCGCAATCGCGCGCGTCGTCAAGGCCGGCGACATCGACGGCAAGGCCGGCTCCACGCTGTTCCTGCCGGAAGTGAGCGGCATCGGCGCCTCGCGCGTGCTGCTCGTGGGTCTCGGCAAGCAGGACGCGTTCGGCCAGAAGGCTTACGGCGACGCGGTCAAGGCCGCCTGGCGCGCGATCCTCGGCACGAAGATCGCGCAGGTCACCTTCACGCTCGCGCAATTGCCGGTGAAGGAGCGCACGGGCGACTGGGGCGTGCGCACCGCCATTCTCGCGCTGCGCAACGAGACCTATCGCTTCACGCAGATGAAGAGCAAGCCCGACGTCTCGCAGCGGGCCCTCAAGCGCGTGGTCTTCAGCATCGACGCCGCCGAAGAGAAGGCCGCGAAGCTGGCGGCGAAGCAGTCCGTCGCGCTCGCCAACGGCATGGACCTCACGCGCGACCTCGGCAATCTGCCGGGCAACGTCTGCACGCCGACCTATCTCGCGGCCACGGCCAAGAAGCTCGCGCGCGACTGGAAGCTCAAGGTCGAGGTGCTCGGCCAGCGCCAGATCGAGACGCTCAAGATGGGTTCGTTTCTTTCGGTAACAAAGGGCTCGGTCGAGCCGCCGCAGTTCATCGTGCTGCACTATCAGGGCGCCAGCGCCAAGGCCGCGCCCATCGTGCTGGTCGGCAAGGGCATCACGTTCGACACGGGCGGCATTTCGCTCAAGCCGGGCGAGGGCATGGACGAGATGAAGTACGACATGTGCGGCGCGGGCTCCGTGCTCGGCACGATCCGCGCGGTCGCCGAAATGGGGCTCAAGCTCAACGTGATCGGCATCATCCCGACCTGCGAGAACATGCCCGCGGGCAACGCCACGAAGCCGGGCGACATCGTCACGACGATGGCGGGCCTCACGGTCGAAGTGCTCAACACCGACGCCGAAGGCCGCCTGATCCTGTGCGATGCGCTCACCTATGCCGAGCGCTTCAAGCCGGCCGCCGTGGTCGACATCGCCACGCTCACGGGCGCCTGCATCATCGCGCTCGGCCATCACAACAGCGGCCTCTTCTCGAAGGACGACGCGCTCGCGGGCGAACTGCTCGACGCCTCGCGCGAAGCGAACGATCCGGCCTGGCGCCTGCCGCTCGACGACGAGTATCAGGACCAGCTCAAGTCGAACTTTGCCGACCTCGCCAACATCGGCGGGCGTCCGGCGGGCAGCGTGACGGCGGCGTGCTTCCTCTCGCGTTTCACCGAAAACTACCCGTGGGCGCACCTCGACATCGCCGGCACGGCGTGGAAGAGCGGCGCGGCCAAGGGCGCGACGGGCCGTCCGGTGCCGCTGCTCGCCCAGTTCCTGATCGATCGTGCCGGGCAATGAGGGCAGGAATGGAGATTGCTGCCCACCTGACGGTGTGTAAAGTGGTGCGGGCATGACGCGCATCGATTTCCACACGAACGTCGGCGACTCGCTGCTGTATGCGTGCCGCCTCGTGCGCAAGGCGTATCAGGCGGGCCAGCAGGCGGTCGTGCTGGCCGAGCCCGCGCGCCTGCGCGCGTTCGACGAGATGTTGTGGACCTTTTCGCCGCTCGATTTCGTGCCGCACTGCATGGCCGAGAGCCCTCAAGCGGGCGAATCGCCCATCGTGCTGGCAACGGATCTCGAGCGTGCGCCGCATCATCGTGTGCTGCTCAATCTCGGCGCCGAGGTCCCGCCACAGTTCGCACGCTTCGAGCGCCTGCTCGAAGTGATTGGCGATGCGCCCGACGAACTCGCGTCGGGCCGTGAGCGCTATCGTTTCTACCGCGACCGCGGTTACGCGCTCAACAACTACAAGCAGGGCGGCTGAGGCCGGACGCGCGAGGCGTACCGGCGCAAGGCCGACTGCCCCGATCGATGGAGGTAAACATGTCCGGCATGCACGACTCGGAAGATAGTGCGATTCCGCTCTTGAACGAGGTGATGGTGAGCGGCAATCCGCTGCGCGCGCACAACGTCGAAGAGGCGAAGAGCGCGACGGCCGCTGCCGTCCAGGCCGCCGTGGCCGAGCGCGAGGAGGGCCTGTTCGCGCACGACGCCGACGCGCTCGTCGAGCGCCTGCGCGGCCGTTGCCTGACCTGGCTCACCGGCGAAGGCCGCGCCGTGATCGAGGCGCGCTGCAGCGCCGCGATGCAGGAGCATACGAACTGGCTCGTGGGCCAGGTGTCGCGCGAAATCGGTCTTGCGCTCGAAACGGAACTCACGAACTGGGTGAAGGCCGCCGTGCGCGAAGAACTGGCGGCGCGCGCGGGGCGTCCGCCTTCGGCCTGATTCACTTGAGCGTGCGGCGGTGGGCAGTCGCTCGGCGCCCGCGCCATCGCACCGTTCGCCTCACTTGAGCGTGAGGATCCAGCTCGCGAGCTGCGCCGCCTGTGCGGGGTTCAGCTGCGTGTTGGCCGGCATCGGCACGGTGCCCCACACGCCGCTGCCGCCTTCCAGAATCTTGTGGGTGAGATAGGCCTGCGCGTCGGGCTTGCCCGCGTACTTCGCGGCGACATCGCGCAGGGCGGGCCCCATGAAATTGCGGGTCACCGAGTGGCAGCTCATGCAGTTCTGCTGCTGGGCGAGCGCGAGACCGGTGGGTCCATGCTGCGCGCGGACCGGGGCTGCCCCGAGCGCGCCGGCAAGGCCGATGGCGAGCGCGGCGGCGAGCGTCGCTGTCTTGTTCTTCGCTTGCGACTTCCGTTTCATACTGGTCTCCGCCCGCGTATGCGCCGGCTGTGTCGTCGCATTATAAAAGCAAAGGGCGCACGTCCCGGACGTGCGCCCTTTGCTTTACTGCAGGTCGGGATTCGAGCGGCGCCAGGCCCGGCTTGGCCCCGCCTAGCCCGTCACCGCGCCCTGGTTCGCCGGGCGCGCGAGCGCCGCGTACTTCGCCATGACGCCGCGCGTGTAACGCGGCGCGGGCTGCTTCCAGGCCGCGCGCCGGCGTGCGAGTTCGGCGTCGTCCACGTTCAGTTGCAGCAGGAGCGTGTGAGCGTCGATGGTGATCGAGTCGCCTTCCTGCACGAGAGCGATCGTGCCGCCTTCAAACGCTTCCGGCGCGACGTGGCCCACCACCATGCCCCAGGTGCCGCCCGAGAAGCGCCCATCGGTGATGAGCCCCACCGACTCCCCCAGCCCCTTGCCGATGATCGCCGAAGTCGGCGCGAGCATTTCCGGCATGCCGGGCCCGCCCTTCGGGCCGAGGTAGCGCAGCACGACGACGTCGCCGGCCTTGATCTTGTCCGCGAGGATGGCTTCCATCGCGCTCTGCTCGTCGTCGAACACGCGCGCGGGGCCCGTGATGACCGGATTCTTCAGGCCCGTGATCTTGGCGACCGCGCCGTGCGTCGCGAGATTGCCCTTGAGGATCGCCAGATGGCCTTCCTTGTACAGCGCCTGGCTGATGGGGAAGATCACCTTCTGGTCCGCGCGCGGCGTGGACGGCACGTCCTTGAGTTCTTCCGCGATGGTCTTGCCCGTGATGGTGATGCAGTCGCCATGCAGGAGGCCCGCGTCGAGCAGGATCTTGAGCACCTGCGGAATGCCGCCGGCCTCGTGCAGGTCGGTCGCGACGTACTGGCCGGACGGCTTCAGGTCGCAGATCACCGGCACTTTCTTGCGCATGCGCTCGAAGTCGTCGATGGTCCATTCGATTTCCGCGGCATGCGCGATGGCGAGATAGTGCAGCACGGCATTGGTCGAACCGCCCGTCGCCATGATGAGCGCCACGGCGTTCTCGATCGACTTCTTCGTGATGATGTCGCGCGGCTTGAGGTCCTGCTTGACGGCCTCGACCAGCACGCGCGCCGATTCCGCCGCCGAGTCGACTTTCTCCTCGTCGGGGTTGGCCATCGTCGACGAATACATGAGCGACATGCCGAGCGCTTCGAACGACGAGCTCATCGTATTCGCGGTGTACATGCCGCCGCACGAGCCCGTGGAAGGGCAGGCGTTTTTCTCGACGCCCTCGAAATCTTCTTCGCTCATGCGCCCCGCGGTGAATTCGCCCACGGCCTCGAACGCCGAGACGATGGTGAGGGCCTTACCCTTCCAGTTGCCCGGGCGGATCGTGCCGCCATACACGTAGATGCCGGGCACGTTGATGCGTGCGAGCGCGATCATGCCGCCGGGCATGTTCTTGTCGCAGCCGCCGATCACGACCACACCGTCCATCCACTGGCCTTGCACGCAGGTCTCGATGCAGTCCGCGATGACTTCGCGCGAGACGAGCGAGTACTTCATGCCTTCGGTGCCCATCGACATGCCGTCCGAGATCGTGGGCGTGCCGAAGGTCTGCGGGTTCGCGTCGGCGCGCTTGATGGCGTCGACGGCCGCGTCGGCCAGCCGCTGCAGGCCGGCGTTGCACGGCGTGATGGTCGAATGGCCATTGGCGACGCCGATCATCGGCTTGTCGAAATCGGCTTTCTCGTAGCCGAGCGCGTAATACATCGAACGATTGGGCGAGCGGGCGACGCCTTGCGTGATGTGCCTCGAACGACGGTTATAGGGCATGGGGACCTCCGGTGAATTTTGTCTCGGACGCCGGGTGTGGGTTCTGGTTCGGGGGGCGCCGGCACGTCTATCGAAGCATGCGATTTCGCGAGAACGCTGTCCAATATATTATTCGTGGTCTATTGAGTCGTAAAACATATCAACATGACCCCAACGCGAGAACGCCGCCGATGAATCCGACGATCCCCGATCTGCGCCAGCTTCGCTATTTCGTCGCCGTGGCCGAGGAGCAGCATTTCGGCCGCGCGGCGGCGCGCCTGTCGATGACGCAGCCGCCGCTCTCGCAGGCCATTCGCGCGCTGGAGGAGACGCTGGGCGTGGAGCTGTTCGCGCGCACGCGCCGTTCGGTCGAATTGACGGCCGTGGGCGCCGATCTGCTGCCGGAGGTGAGGCGCCTGCTGGCAAGCGCCGAAGCGCTGCGGCCGCTCGCGCAGAGCCTCGCGCGCGGCGAGGCGGGCGTGCTCGCGCTGGCCTTCGTTTCGACCGCCGACTACGGCTTGCTGCCGCTCTTGCTGCGCGACTTCGGCGCGCGCTATCCGCGCGTGCGCCTGCAGCTCGCCGAAGCCACGAGCGACGTGCAGGTGGAAGAGCTGGTGGCGGGCCGCATCGACGCGGGTCTCGTGATCGCCCCCGTGCCGCCGCGCCACGCGGCCCAGCTTGCTTACCAGCCGGTCGCGCGCGAGCCGCTCGTGGTCGCCATGCCCTCGGCGCTGTCGGTGCGCCTTGGCGGGCCTTCAGCCGACGACTGGCACGACGCGCCCGTGAGCCTGCGCGATCTCGCCGATGCGCCGCTCGTCGTCTTTCCGCGCCATCTGGCCCCGGGTTTCTACGACACCATCATGGACTGCTACGGCGCGGCCGGCCTCGCGCCCCTGATCGGCCAGGAAGCGATCCAGATGCAGACGATCGTGAGCCTCGTCTCGGCCGGCATGGGCGTGGCGCTCGTGCCGCAGTCGCTGCGCCATCTGCGGCGCACGGGCGTCGTGTACCGGCCGCTCGCCGGGGCGGTGCCGGCCATCGAAACGGGCCTCGTCTGGCGCTCGGCCGAGGTGAGCCCGGTGCTCGCGGCGTTCATCGAGATCGTGCGCGCGCACGCGGCGACGGCGGGCTGGCCTGCGCGCGAGGGCTAGCCGGAAGCCGGGCCGACCGCGTCCGTCATCTGTCGCCGTTACACTCGCGGCGCAGCGCCAAACGTGCATTTTGGTTCGCGCCCCCTCGCGTCGGCGATAATGTCACGCCGTGACGCGCCGGCTGCGAACCTCGCCGCTTTGCAAACGTCCAACGTGCCTGGCCCGCTTGTGTGAGCGGCGCGGAACTGCTTACAACCCGATTTCAATCGATATCGCCGACAAGACTTCATCCACGATGCTCATCCACCCGAACTTCGACCCCGTCGCCATTCATCTGGGGCCGCTCGCCGTGCGCTGGTACGGCCTCATGTATCTCGTCGGCTTCATTCTGGCGATCGTGATCGGCCGTCTGCGCCTGCGTCTGCCTTACGTGGCCGCGCAGGGCTGGACCGCGAAAGACATCGACGACATGCTGTTCTACGGCGTGCTCGGCACGATCCTGGGCGGGCGCCTGGGCTACGTGCTGTTCTACAAGGCGAGCTGGTACTTCGCGCATCCGCTCGACATCTTCAAGGTCTGGGAAGGCGGCATGTCGTTTCACGGCGGCTTCCTCGGCGTGACGTTCGCGATGGTGCTGTTCGCGTGGCAACGCGGCCGCACCTGGCTGCAGGTCACGGACTTCGTTGCGCCGATGGTGCCCACGGGGCTCGCCTTCGGCCGTCTCGGCAACTTCATCAACGGCGAACTGTGGGGCCGCGTGACCTCGCCCGATTCGCCGTGGGCCATGCTGTTTCCGGGCGCCGCGAACGACGACGCCGCGTGGCTCGCCGCGCATCCGCAACTGGCCGCGCAGTGGCATCTGAACGAAGTGTTCGCGCAGTACCATCTGCTGCCGCGCCATCCTTCGGAGCTGTACGAAATCGCGCTGGAAGGCATCGCGCTCTTCATCGTGCTGATTCTGTTCGCGCGCAAGCCGCGCCCCGTCGGCGCGATTTCGGCCATGTTCCTGATCGGCTATGGTCTCGCGCGCTTCACGGTCGAGTTCGCACGCGAACCCGATGACTTCCTCGGCCTGCTGGCGCTCGGCCTCTCGATGGGCCAGTGGCTCTCGCTGCCGATGATCATCGTGGGCATTGGCCTGATGGCGTGGGCGTATCGCCGCGCCAAACGCGGCAACGACGGCGCACAGGTAGCGGGCGCGAAGAGCTGACGCGCACGCGAACGCGAACGCGCCACGCGTTTTAGCCCATGAAAAAGGCCACGGTTTTCACCGTGGCCTTTTTGCTTGCGTGGCTTGTATCGCGCGCTTTACTTCATCTGCACCGAGCCGGAGACGTTGACCGTCACCGTGGACGTGCCGCCTTCGAGCGGCACCGGTGCTGACATCTTCGCGTCAGCCGAAGCGGCGCGCGCGCTCATCATCATCATGGGGCGCGGCATCACGCCCGAGTGCCCCACGTTCACGTCGCGAATCGTGTAGCTGCTGTAGCCGAACGCGCGCGTGGCCGAAAGCGCCTGGTCGCGGAACGAGGCGATGGCCTGGCCCGACAGCTTTTGCTCGGCGGCGCGTTGCGCCTCGGGCGACAGCGAGAACTGCACGTTGCCCACCTGCATGATCGATGAGAGATCGCCGGCGAGCTTCGACGCCGCCGCGAAATCATGCGACTCGAGCACGACTTCCGTGCGGCCGCGCCAGGCGGAGATGCGCCCGTCGCGATCCGTCGAAGGGAAGATCGAGAACTGGCCCGAGTGCGCGGTTACACCCGCGACGCCTCTCGCGCGTTGAAGCGCGGAGTCGGCGCGCTGATTGAGCGTCGCGGTGAGCGAGGCGGGATCGTTCGCTTCCTGTTCGTAGAACAGCGTAATGTTGACGACGTCCTGCGGGACTTCGGCGCTCGCCTGCGCAGACAGCGAAAGCACGCCTGAGGGCTGCTGGAGGCGCGCGTCGCTCTGTGCGAACGCGGCGCCCGGCGCGAGCGTCATGGCGAGGGGGAGGGCGGCAGCCAATGCGGCGGCGAGCGTGACGGCAGTTTTTCGGTTCATTGAGGCTCCTTGCAGAACTGGTGTCGCGCGCGAGGCATACGTGGCGACGCGCGACTGTGCGCGATTGTGCTTGAAGTCGCGCACGGATGCTGTGTGCGTGCGCGGCCGCCTGCGTCGACGCAGAACCGAACCGCCTCACATCAGATGTTTTGTGATGAAGTTCCACTCGGCCGTCGTGACCGGCGTGATCGAGAGGCGATTGCCCCTGGCGAGCACGCGCATGTCCGCGAGTTCCTCGTGTTCGCGCAAGGCGGCAAGAGCAATTAGCGGGCACTTCTTCTTGAACACGACGTCGACGAGGATCCAGCGCGGATTCTCGTGCGTCGATTTCGCGTCGTAGTAAGGGCTTTTCGGATCGAACTGCGTGGGATCGGGGTAGGCCGTGGACGACACCTGCGCGATGCCCGCGATGCCGGGCTCGGGGCAGCTCGAGTGATAGAACAGCACGCCGTCGCCTTGCTGCATGGTGTCGCGCATGAAATTGCGCGCCTGGTAGTTTCGTACGCCGGTCCAGGGCAGCGTGCGCTGCGGCGCGTTTGCGAGGTCGTCGATGCTTGCTTCGTCGGGTTCGGACTTCATCAGCCAGTAGCGCATGAGTCGAAATTCACGTCGAAAGGGGAGAGGGGCGAGTGTGCATGCCGCGAAAAACGCCAATGCACGCCGCACAAAGGAAAACGGCATCGGACTGTGGTCCGATGCCGTTTGAATAGGTCCCCGCCATAGCCGCTAGGCCGGCATCCTGAACCGAGGGTTCAGAATTGGTCGCAGTTAGCAGCACTTCGGGTACATCAGACTGTGTGACGCGCACGCCCGTGCTACAAATTTCCGCAACCGTGCACATGGCATTGGTTCAAGGAATATATGACCTTGGCGAACCAGGCAGGGAAGCTGACTAAACTGTTTGGCAGCGTGTTTAGAAACGCGCGTTTCTAAACAAATCAACGCTACCTTTGAACAACATCATACCGCACGTTGCTGCGTAACACTGCGGCTTACAACCGCGGCATACATCAGCGCTTATTGCACACCGTACTGGTGAATCACGGCGCCGAGTTGTTCGTTCATTTGGCGCATTGTACGACGGATTTCTTCGGCTGGGAATGCTTCCCCGTGACGCACGCTGGTTTGCAGGCGCAGCAGTTCCGAGGCGAGCGAGAGCGCCGCCATGACGGCGATGCGATCGGTGCCGCGCACGTTGCTGTGATTGCGGATCTTCGACATTTCGGCATCCACGCGCGCCACCGCTTCGAGCAGTGCCTGTTCCGTTTCCGGCGAACAGACGAGGCGATAGGTTTGGCCGAGGATCGTCGCTTCGATCTGCTTGGTGGTCATGCATTTTCTCCGTGGCGGGCCGCGTTGCTGTCGTCGTCGTTGCTCTGCGACGGCTCGAGCAGATCGAGCTGGTTGTCGCGTTCGTTACCGGCGCGTGCGCGTGGCAGCTTTTCGAGGATCGCGTTCAGACGCACCTGCGCATCGTCGATCTTGGCCGAGAGGGCATCGCGCTCTGCCTGCAGCGCGGCGCGCTCCTCGCGGACCTGTTCGAGTTCGGTGCGTGTTTCGTCGCATTGCGCACGCAGCTGCGCGAGTTGCTCTTCGAGTGCGAGGCGTGCTTCGTGTTGGCGCTGATTAATCTCGATCAGCCGCCCGATGTTTTGTGAGAGTGTTTCGAGTTCGTTGAGCATGTGCTGCGTCCTCTAAAGACAGGCATTCTAGCGCGGATTAACGCGTATTTTGATAATTGTGTCGTTTCCAGACGTAACAACCCGGCTTCTTACCCGAATCAGGCACAAAACCCTCGCTACGTGTGCGGCATACGCCGGGCGGGAACGTAATTTGCCAGCGCCGCGCACAAAGCGCATCGTCTCGATCATGGTCTGCGCGTTATAACATCACGGATTCATGGTCTTTTGCCAGTGCTTTCGCGAATCGCTTATGCCACGCGTCATGCGGAATCCCTGGCGACCAAAATACTGCGCTCTGTCGCGGCCTGCGTATACCCCTGCTGTCTTTCTGTGCGAGCTTGATTGAAATCCGCTGCCGAGTTCCCCTATGCGTTCCATGAGCCACGATGAGTCCCATGCTGTGCCACCGATCCACGCGCTGCCGCGGCGCTCGATGAGCGCGCGCCGTGCGTGCATGATCTGGGGCGCGCTCGCAGCCGTGGCGCTCGGGGTGTTCGCTGCATCGCTCGCAACCGGCAGTGTGAGCGTGACGTTTGCGCAGGCGCTGGCGGCGCTCGCTCCCGCGCATGACGTGCACGGCGCGCCGGACATGGCGATCCAGATCGTGCGTACGCTGCGCTTGCCGCGCGCGTTGGCGGGTTTTGCATGTGGTGGCTTGCTCGCGCTGGCGGGCGCGTTGCTGCAGGTGCTGCTGCGCAATCCGCTCGCGGAGCCCTATGTGCTCGGCGTTTCTGGCGGCGCGGCCGCATTCGCACTCGTGGCGATGATCGCGGGCGTGGCGTGGTGGGGCGTGCAGGCGAGCGCGTGTGCGGGTGCGTTCGTTTCGATCCTGCTCGTGCTCGGCCTCGCGCGCCGCGAGTTGTGGCGCGGCGAGCCGCAAGACAGCTCGCCGCGGCTGCTCCTGACGGGCGCGGTGACGGCGGCAGGCTGGGGCGCATTGATCACACTGCTGCTCACGCTCGCGCCCGACACGCGCCTGCGCGGCATGCTGTTCTGGCTCACGGGCGACCTCAATGGCGCGGCCACGCCATGGCCCGCGCTCGCGACGCTTGGCGTGGTCCTTGCGTGCATCGTCCCCGCCGCGCCGATGCTCAACGTGCTGCTGCGCGGCGACGCCGCCGCGCAGGCGCTCGGTGTGCCGGTGCTGCGTCTGCGCGTGGGCATTTATCTTGCCGCGTCGCTCGCGGCGGCCGCTGCGGTGACGACGGGCGGCACCATCGGCTTCGTGGGGCTCGTCGTGCCCCACATGCTGCGTCTCGCGTTCGGCAACGACCAGCGCATGCTCGTGCCCGCTGCCGCGCTCGCGGGCGGCGTGGCCGTGATGGGCGCGGACCTCGTCGCGCGTACGGTCGCGGCGCCTGCGCAGTTGCCGGTGGGCGTCGTAACCGCGCTCGCGGGCGTGCCCGTATTCCTGTGGATGCTGCTCGCGAGGCGCGGACGATGAGCGATACGCATCCTTCCCTGCTCGCGGTCCACGCGCTCTCGTTGCGTGCGGGCGCGCGCACGCTCGTGGAATCGCTCACGCAAAGGTTTGCCGCCGGCGAAATCTGGTGCGTGGCGGGCGCGAATGGCGCGGGCAAGACCACGCTGATCGGCGCGCTCGCGGGCCTGGGCGAGCCCTCGGCGGGACGCATCGAAGTCGAGGGCATCGCGCTCGCGCAGTGGCCGCCGGTGCGCCTCGCGCAGCGCCGCGCACTGATGCCGCAGGACCAGCGTGACGCCTTCAGCGCGAGCGTGATCGACACCGTGCTGCTCAATCGCTATCCGCATCTTTCGGGCTGGGGCTGGGAAGGCGACGCCGATCGCGCCGCCGCGCACGCCGCGCTCGCCACGCTCGGCCTCGAAGCGTTCGCCGCGCGCGATGTGCTGTCGCTTTCGGGCGGCGAGCGCCAGCGTGTCGCGCTCGCCGCCGCGCTCTGCCAGGGCGCGCCGCTCCTGCTGCTCGACGAGCCGCTCGCGCATCTGGACCTGCATCATCAGATTGCCTGTCTCGAAGCGCTCTCGCGCTGGGTGCGCAGTGAAGCGCGAGCGGTGCTGTTTTCGTGCCACGATCTCAATCTTGCGCGGCGCTTCGCAACGCACGCGCTCCTGCTCGACGGCCGCGGCGGTTTTCACGCGGGCCCCGTGCGCGATGTGCTCACGCCGGAGCGCGCGAGCGCCGCATTCGGTCATCCGCTCGTGCTGATCCGCGAGGGCGCGCACGAGGCGCTTGTCCCCGCACTCGGCTCGACATCTTCATCACCGCATTCGCCGGGATCGAACGGCGTGCGCTAGTGCGCCGCTGTCGCCCGCATCACCTCGAAACGAAATACACCATGACGTCATCGCTTACCGAACTGCTCGCCGTCGAACCGCTCGACCTCTCGTTGCGCGACGAACTGCAACGCCTCATCGACACGAAGACCAAACCGCCCGGTAGTCTCGGCCGGCTCGAAACGCTGGCGCGCCAGCTCGGCATGATCCAGGGCACGACGCGCCCGAGCGTCGAGCGTCCCGTGATGATCGTCTTCGCAGGCGACCACGGCATTGCTGCCGAAGGCGTGAGCCCGTACCCGCAGGCCGTCACCGCGCAGATGGTCGCGAACTTCGTGGCAGGGGGCGCGGCGATCAACGTGTTCAGCGACGTGGTGGGACTCACGCTCGAAGTCGTCAACGCGGGCGTGGCGACGCCGCTGCCGCCGTCGCCGACCCTCGTCGACGTGCCCATCGCGGCCGGCACGCGCAACTTCTCGCACGAGCGCGCCATGACGCGCGACGACGCCATCGCCGCGCTCGCGGCGGGCGCCGGGCGCGTGCGCCACCACGCGGCGCTCGGCACGAACGTGATCGGCTTTGGCGAAATGGGCATTGCGAACACGTCGTCGGCCGCTTGCCTGATGAGCCGGCTGTGCGGCGTGCCGATCGACGAATGCGTCGGGCGAGGCACCGGCCTCGACAATGCGGGCCTCGCGAAAAAGCGCAATGTGCTCGCGGCGGCGCTCGCGCATCATGCCGACGCGCGCGAGCCGCTCGACGTGCTTGCCGCGTTCGGCGGCTTCGAGATCGCAATGATGGCGGGCGCGTACCTCGAAGCGGCGCGCTCGCGCATGGCGATTCTCGTCGACGGCTTCATCGCCACCTCGGCGCTGCTCGTGGCCGACTCGCTCGCGCCGAACGTGCGCGACTACTGCGTGTTTGCGCACGCATCGAACGAAGCGGGGCACCGCCGCATGCTCGATCACTTCGGCGCGCGCGAACTGCTCACGCTCGACCTGCGGCTGGGCGAGGGCACGGGCGCGGCGCTCGCGGTGCCGCTGCTGCGTGCGGCGGTGGCGTTCCTCAACGACATGGCGAGTTTCGAGTCGGCCGGCGTCGACAATCGCAGTGATCGCCACGCCTGAGCGCCGCGCGATGAATCCACTGGCAGAGCTGCGCTATTTCTTCACAGCGCTGGGCTATTTCACGCGCGTGCCGGTGCCGCGCTGGGTGGGCTTCGAACCCGCGTGGCTCAACGCGGCGGCGCGCTACTTTCCGCTCGTCGGCGCGTTGATCGGGGCGCTTGGGGCGCTCGTCTATCTCGCCGCGTTGCGCGTGTTTCCGGCGAACGTGGCCGTGCTGCTGTCGATGGCCGTCACGCTCCTCGCGACGGGCGCCTTCCACGAAGACGGTCTCGCCGACTGCCTCGACGCATTCGGCGGTGCGTACGCCCGTGAGGACGTCCTGCGCATCATGCACGATTCGCGCATCGGCGCGTTCGGCGCGATCGGTCTCGTGATGGCGCTCGCGCTCAAGTGGCAGACGCTCGCGGCGCTGCCGCCGGCGCGCGCCGCACTGCTGATGATCGCCGGCCACGCCGCGAGCCGCGCGTGCGCGATCAGCTATCTCGTCTCGCTCGAGTATGTGCGTCCCGAGGGCAAGGCCAAGCCCGTCGCGCAGCGCATGAGCGTGCCCGCGTGGCTGTGCGCGTGCGTGTTCGGCTTGCCATGGCTGTTCTGGCCGGTGTGGTCCGGCGCGCCCGACTGGCGCGCGGGCGTCGCGATGCTCGTCGTGCTCGCCGTGTTGCGCTATGCACTGGGACGTTACTTCGTGCGCCGCATCGGCGGCTATACGGGCGATTGTCTCGGCTTCGCCCAACAGGTGTTCGAGATCGCCATCTACCTCGTGGGGCTCGCATGGATCTCGTTCTGATCCGCCATCCCGCCGTGGCGGTGGATGCGGGCATGTGCTACGGCGCGAGCGACGTGCCGCTCGCGGGCGACCCGACGCAGCAGGCCGCGTCGCTCGCCGGGCGGATTGCGGCGCTCGGCGTACGCGAACCGCAGCGTATCGAAACGAGTCCGCTCACGCGCTGCGCGAGCGTGGCGGCGGCGCTCGGCGATCTGCGCGGCCCCACGCCGCAAGCCGAAGCACGCCTCGCAGAGATGGATTTCGGCGCGTGGGAGATGCAGCATTGGGACGCGATCGAGCGCGCGCAGATCGACGCATGGGCCGCGAATTTCGAGCATGCGCGCGAGCACGGCGGCGAGAGCGTCGCGCAGTTCGATGCGCGTGTAGCCGGCTGGTTCGACACGCTCGACGCGCGCGAGAAGTCCACCGTTTGGGCCGTCACGCATGCGGGCGTGATGCGCACCGTCACGGCGCGCGCGCTCGGCGTGCCGCTCGCGCGCTGCGTGCGCTGGCCGCTGGAGATGGGCGCGATCGTGCATTTGCGTTACGACGCGTCAAGCGCCCTGTGGCTGCTGGCGCGCTGGAACGCCTAACGAGTCATTTCGGAGATCGAATCAATGCGCCGCGGCGTTGCGCGAGCGGGCGAGGTCGAGATCCTTGCACAGCTGCGCCGCGCCCTGCGCGATGCGCGGCGCGGGGCGCGTGAGCAGATCGCCGTCGATGGCGAAGAGATTGCCGTGGGCGACGGCGGCCAGCGCCGGCCAGGCGCGCCAGCGCTCGAGGCTCGGCAGCGGGCGGTCCGGCGACGTCGCGCCTTGCGACGCGGTGACGATCGCATCGGGATTGGCGGCGAGGACGGCTTCAGTCGTTACCGTCGGCACGAGCGGTTCGAGCGCCGCGAACACGTTGCGGCCGCCGCAGAGCGTGATCACGTCGCTGATCATGTGCGAGCCGTTGAGGGTCATCAGCGGCTGATCCCAGACTTCGTAGAACACGCTCACGGGTGCGCGCTGCGCATAACGCGCGCGCAGCTGCGCGATATCGCGGCGGTAAGCAGTCGCGGCGGCCTGCGCGGTGTCTTCGGTGCCGAGCAGCACGCCGAGGCGCGTGAGCGAGGTCGCGACATCGTCGAGCTTGTGCGGCTCGCTGAAAAAGAGGGGGAGGTGCAGCGCGCGCAGACGATCGAGCTGTTGCTGCGCGTTGCCGTGACGCCAGACCACGATGAGGTCGGGCTTGAACGCGGCGATGCGCTCGAGGTCGAGCGCGCGGTTGTCGCCCACGCGCGGCACCTTTTGCGCTTCGGGCGGGTAGTCGCTGTAGGCCACGGCGCCGACCACTTTCGCGCCGCCGCCTGCGGCGTAGAGCAGCTCGGTCACGTGGGGCGCGAGGCTTACGACGCGCTGCGCAGGCGCGGGGAGGGTGACGGTGTCGCCCGCGTCGTCGATGGCGGTGACGCTCGCATGCGCGGCGCACGGCAGGAGCGTCGCGGCCAGCAGCGCCAACGCCGTGGTGGCCGCACGCATCAACCGATCGCCCGCATGGCTTGCCCGAGTGCGCTTTCGAAGCGCTGCCACTCGCCCTCGGACGCGGGCAGACCGAAGCGCAGGCTGGCCGGCGCGTCGAAGCGGCGCGTCCACACGGCGTGGCATGCGAGCGCGCCCTGCAGCGCGGGCGCGCGCGGGTCCGTGATCCAGGCGAACAGCGGCGTGGCGTGCGGCGTTAAGCCGTGAGCGCGCAGCAGCGCAACGAGGCGCGCGCTGTCGGCGGCGAGGCGAATGCGCATTTCGTTCTGCCACGCGCTGTCTTCGAACGCATGGGTGACGGCGTGGCGCGCCGGCCCGCTCACGGTCCACGCTCCCAGCTGTGCGCGCAACGCGGCCAGCAGGGCGGGGGCGCCGAGCGCGAAGCCGCAGCGCGCGCCCGCGAGCCCGAAGAACTTGCCAGGCGAGCGCAGCACGACGAGTCCTTCTCGGCTCGTTGCGCGCGCAAGCGTTTCGGATCGCTCGTGGCCGAGGGCATCGGCAAAGGCTTCGTCGACGATCAGCGTGCCGCCGCGCGCCGCGAGCTGCGCATGCCAATGCAGCAGGTGGGCGGCAGCCAGATGCGTGGCCGTCGGATTGTTCGGATTCACCACGACGGCGTGTGTGACAGTATCGGGCAGCGTGTCCTGCGTGACGTCGAGCGGCACGATCTCATGGCCCGCGCGTGCGAACGCCGGTGCGTACTCGCCGTAGGTGAGCGGCGCGATGGCTACACGGGCGCGCGGCAGCAATGCCGGCAGCGCGCGGATCGCGGCCTGACTGCCCGCCACCGGCAACACGTGGCGGGCGTCGGGTGCGCCGTAGTAGCGCGCCGCGCAGGCGGCGAAGCCGTCGCCGTCGTCGGGCAGGCGCCGCCATGCCGTGGGCGGCACCGGCGGCACCGGGTAGCCATGCGGATTGATGCCGGTTGAGAGGTCGATCCAGGCGTCCCAGACGATGCCGTAACGCTGCGCGGCTTCGTGCAGATTGCCGCCGTGCGCGACGAGTGCGGCTGGCTGCTCAGACATGCGTCGCCACGCTCACGAAGGCCAGTGCGAGCAGCGCCGCGAGCCACAAAATGGTGGTGCGCTCGACGAGCCGCAAGGCCGCATCCACGTGCTGCGCGCGCGGCGGCGAGCCCGCGCCGAGCGCCGGGCGCTCCTCCAGCAAGCCGTGATAGACGGCCGCGCCGCCCAGCAGCACGTTCAGGCTGCCCGCGCCCGAGGCCATCACCGGGCCCGCGTTCGGGCTCTCCCAGCGATGCGCCTGTTCGCGCCAGCAGCGCAGCGCCATGCGTGTATCGCCGAGCAGCGCGTAGCTCGCGGCCGTGAGGCGCGCGGGAACCCAGTTGAGCACGTCGTCGATGCGCGCGGCCGCCCAGCCAAAGCGCAGGAAGCGCGGCGTGCGGTAGCCCCACATGGCGTCGAGCGTGTTGGCGAGGCGGAACGCGAGGGCGCCCGGGCCGCCCGCGATTGCGAACCAGAACAGCGCGCCGAAGATCGCGTCGTTGCCGTTTTCGAGCGCCGATTCGACGGCCGCGCTCGAAAGCGCGGTGGCATCTGCCCCCGCTGTGTCGCGCGAGACGATGCGGCCCGTCAACTCGCGCGCGGCAGCGAGGTCGCGCCGTGCCAAAGCGGCCCCGATCGGCGCGATGTGCTCGGTAAGACTGCGCGCGCCGAGTGCGAACCAAAGCAGCGCGACGTGCAGCGCCCAGGCGAGCGGCCAGGGCAGCAGCGCACACAGCAGCGCGGCGACGACGACGGGCGGTGCGACGGCGGCGAGCCATGCGACGAGGCCGAGCGGACGGCCGCGGCGGCCCGTGTTCAGGCGCGCCTCGATGCGGTTCGCGTATTTGCCGAAGGCGACGAGCGGGTGCGCTCGGCGCGGCTCGCCGAGCCAGCGGTCCACGGCGACGCCGGCCACGGCGAGCGCGGCGGTGACGGGTAGCGAGAGCATCATGAGGTCCCGCGCGGCGCTTTGAGCACGAGAGGCAGGCCCGCGGCGACGAGCGTGGCGCGGTCGGCGAGCGCCGCGATGCGTTGATTGAGGCGGCCGAGTTCGTCCAAGTAGAGGCGCGTGGCCGCGCCCATCGGCACGACGCCCATGCCGATCTCGTTGCTCACCACGAGCACCGTGCCTTGTGCGCGCTCGCAGGCGGCGGCGAAGGCGTCGAGGCGCTCGCGCCAGTCGGGCAGCGGCGCTGCGGAGTCGGCGGGGCAAAGCAGGTTCGCGAGCCACAGCGTGAGACAGTCGATCAGCACGCACTGGCCGGGCGCCGCCGCGGCGTCGAGTGCGTCCGCGAGATCGAGCGGCGCCTCGGCGAGCGCCCAGTGCGCGGGCCGGCGCGCGCGATGGTGGCCGATGCGCTCGGCGAACTCGGTGTCGTCCGTCACGCGCGCGGTGGCGATATAGGTGACCGGCAGGCCGCTCGCGGCCGCGAGGCGTTCGGCGTGCGCGCTCTTGCCCGAGCGCGCGCCGCCGACGATGAAGGTGAGATCGCGCGAATTCATCGCGTGATTGTAACGGCTGCGCCCAGGCTCGCCGTTGTCCCATTGGCCATCGTCGCGCCGTGGTCCTGCATCGGGCGGCGGGGCGATGGGATAATGCGCGTTCGCCTTCGCAGCCCACCCAAGCGCTTCATGACCGCCACGCTACCCGCCATGCCCCGCGTACCCAACGGCACGCTGATGATCCAGGGCACGACCTCCGACGCCGGCAAGAGCACGCTCGTCGCTGGCCTGTGCCGCCTCGCGCGTCGCGCGGGTGCGCGCGTCGCACCGTTCAAGCCTCAGAACATGGCGCTCAACAGCGCCGTGACCGTGGATGGCGGCGAGATCGGCCGCGCCCAGGCGCTGCAGGCCGTCGCCGCCGGCATCGAGGCGCATACCGACCTCAATCCGGTGCTGCTCAAACCCAATAGCGACCTCGGTTCGCAGGTCATCATCCACGGCAAGGCGCGCATGAACCTGGGGGCGCGCGCGTACCAGGACTACAAGCCGCTCGCGCGCGAGGCCGTGCTGGCGTCCTATGCGCGTCTGCGCGCGCGCTACGACACGGTGTTCGTGGAAGGCGCGGGCAGCCCCGCCGAAGTCAACCTGCGCGCCAACGACATCGCCAACATGGGTTTCGCGGAGGCGGTCGATTGCCCGGTCGTGCTCGTGGCCGACATCGACCGCGGCGGCGTTTTCGCGCACCTGATCGGCACGCTGGCCTGTCTTTCGGAGAGCGAGCGCGCGCGCGTCAAAGGTTTCGTCATCAACCGCTTTCGCGGCGACCGCACGCTGCTGGAGCCCGGCCTCGCCTGGCTCGAGCAGCAGACGGGCAAGCCGGTGCTGGGCGTCGTGCCGTATCTGCACGGCCTCACGCTCGACGCCGAGGACATGCTGCCCGGTGCGGCCCACAGCGGCGCCCCGGCCGGCGGCGAGACGCTGCGCGTGGTGGTGCCGGCGCTGCCGCACATCAGCAACCACACCGACTTCGACGCGCTGCGCGCCCATCCGCAGGTCGATTTCACCTACGTGCGCACGGGCGAAGTGCCGCCCGCCGCCGATCTCGTGATCCTGCCGGGCTCGAAGAACGTGCGCGACGACCTCGCGTGGCTGCGCGCCCAGGGCTGGCAGACCGCGCTCGCGCGGCATCTGCGCTATGGCGGACGTGTGATCGGCATTTGCGGCGGCATGCAGATGCTCGGCCGCGCGATTGCCGATCCGCATGGCGTGGAGGGTGAGCCGGGCGCAGTCGAGGGCTTCGGCTGGCTCGACTACGAGACCGTGCTCACGCGCGAAAAGACCTTGAAGAACGTGACGGGCGCGCTCGCGCTGGAGGGCGCGCAAGGGCATGCAGGCGAGGGCCCGGCGCGCGTGGCGGGCTACGAAATCCATATGGGCGAGACGCGCGGGCGCTCGCTCGAATCGCCCGCGCTGTGGCTCGCGGAGGCAGACGCGGGGGCGACGCGCCCGGATGGCGCGCGCTCGGCGGACGGCCAGATTCTCGCGACCTACGTGCACGGCCTCTTCGACACGCCGCAGGCGTGCGCCGCGCTCCTGCGCTGGGCCGGGCTCGCGCAGGCGCGCGCGGTGGACTACCCGGCGTTGCGCGAGGCGTCGCTGGAGCGGCTCGCGGACACGCTCGCGGCGAGCCTCGATCTGGAGAAGGTGTTCGGCGTAATCAGCTAACTGCGCAGCTAAAAGCGCGGCTGGTCGGCTCAGTAAAGCACCATCTGCGTACAGCGGAACAGCGCGATGGTCTTGCCGTCCGGGCCGCTCACGGTGGCGTCCCAGACCTGGGTGCTGCGCCCGAGGTGCACGCCCTTCGCCACGGCCGAGATGGTGCCTTCGCGCGCGGTGCCGAGATGATTGCTCTTGATCTCGATGGTCGTGAAGTTCTTCGCGTTGGGCGGCAGGTGCGCGAGGCAGGCGTAGCCGCAGGCGGTGTCGGCGAGGCCGATCACCGTAGCGGCATGCAGGAAGCCATTGGGGGCGAGCAGGTCGCTGCGCACGTCGAGTTCGGCGCGCAGCAGGCCTTGCTCGAGGACCAGCGGCCGAAAGCCCAGCAAATCGGGCAGGCGGCCGCGCTGCCGCTCGAGCAGGGATTCGATCGTGATGTCGTGGCGTAGCGTGCTCATGGTCGGTCAGTCTCCTTGATTTGATATGAACATTGCAGGTGCGCGCTCGCGGGGGGCTTCGGCGGCGCGCAATTTGCCGATAATATCGGACGGTTGATCCGGGGCGCCGGCTGGTCTGCAAGGCGCCTCGCCAGGTATCGAACAACGCATCACGCAAAAATCACGGCAATCCGGCTGGCCTTGCGCCAGCCATCCTGACGGGAGCATTCATGACGGTAATCGTGGTGGCGAATCCCAAGGGCGGCGTGGGAAAGAGCACGCTGTCCACCAATCTGGCCGGCTATTTCGCCGCACAAGGCGAGTGGGTGGCGCTCGCGGACCTCGACCGGCAGCAGTCCTCGCACGCCTGGCTCGATCTGCGGCCCGCGACGCTGCCGGCCATCGAAAGCTGGCAGGTCGATCTGGACAACCCGGCGAAGCCGCCCAAGGGACTCGAGCACGCAGTCATCGACACGCCCGCCGGCCTGCACGGCAACCGGCTCCAGGCGATCATCGAGCTGGCGGACAAGGTGATCGTGCCGCTGCAGCCCTCGATGTTCGACATTCTCGCCACCCAGGACTTCCTGAACCGCCTCGCCAAGGAAAAGTCCGTGCGCAAGGGGGCGATCCAGGTGGGCGTGGTGGGCATGCGGGTGGATTCGCGCACGCGCTCGGCCGAGCAGCTGCAGCGCTTCGTCGAGGGCCTCGAACTGCCGGTGCTGGGGTATCTGCGCGATACGCAGAACTACGTGCAGCTCGCCGCGCACGGCCTCACGCTGTGGGACGTCGCGAAGAGCCGGGTCGAGAAGGACCTCGACCAGTGGCAGTCGATTATCGGCTGGGTCGACGGCAAATAAGCGCGCCGGTACGGCGGCGCGGGCCCGGTGAGCCGCGCCGGCCTGACCCGCGTGTCAGCTCCAGGCTTGCGTGGGCACGTGGTCGCGGCTGCCCTTGATGCGGTTGTTCTCGTCCACGAACACGAGGTCCGGCTTCCAGCCGGCCTTGAGCTCTTCCTCTTCCACGTTCGCGAACGCCGCGATGATCACGAGGTCGCCCAGCTGCGCGCGGCGCGCGGCCGAGCCGTTCAGCGAGATCATGCCGCTGCCGCGCTCGCCCTTGATCGCGTAGGTCGTGAAGCGCTCGCCATTGTTGATGTTCCAGATGTCGATGCGCTCGTTTTCGACGATGTTCGCCGCTTCGAGCAGGTTTTCGTCGATGGCGCACGAGCCTTCGTAGTGCAGCTCGCAGTGCGTGACCGCGACGCGGTGGATCTTCGACTTGAGCATATGGCGTTGCATGGAGGGTCTCCTCAGGCGAGCGGGCGCGCGGCCCGCCGCGGGTAAGCGGAATCTGGGGGGATCGGGTGAAAGCGGGACGGCGCGGCCGCCCGCAGCCCTCAGATCTCGAGGTTGTCGATCAGGCGCGTCGCGCCGAGCTTGGCAGCGGCCAGTACGACGAGCGGCGACTCGGCGTCGCCGGCCACGCCCGGCGCGGGCGGCAGCAGGTTCGCGCGCTTGCGGATCGCGATGTAGTCGGGCTTCCAGCCGCGCGCGGCGAGCGTCGCCATGGCGTCGAGTTCGAGCTGCTGGAAGTCGCGGCGGCCCGACAGCACCGACTCGCGGATCGCGCGCAGCACGCCCGCCAGTTGCGGCGCCTCGGCGCGCTCGGCTTCCGTGAGGTAGCGGTTGCGCGAGCTGAGCGCGAGGCCGTCGGTGTCGCGCACCGTTTCGGCGGCGATCACTTCGGTCGGCAGCGCGAACTGGTTGCACATCGCGCGCACGATCATGAGCTGCTGGTAGTCCTTCTTGCCGAACACGGCCACCCGCGGCTGCACGCACGACATCAGCTTCATGACGACCGTGCACACGCCCTCGAAGAAGCCGGGGCGGAATTCGCCTTCCAGAATGTCGCCCAGATCGTGCGGCGGGCGCACGCGGTACTCCTGCGGCTGCGGATACATGTCGCGCTCGGTGGGCGCGAACAGCACGTAGACGTTTTCCTTCTGCAGCTTCTCGATGTCGTCCTGAAGCGTGCGCGGATACTTGTCGAAGTCCTCGTTCGGGCCGAACTGCAGCCGGTTGACGAAGATACTCGCCACGACCGGGTCGCCGTGCTGGCGCGCGAGGCGCATCAGCGAGAGATGGCCTTCGTGCAGGTTGCCCATGGTCGGCACGAACGCCGTGCGGTTTTGGCCGCGCAACTGGTCGCGCAATTCCTGAATCGAGCTAATGACTTTCATGATCGGATGCTTTGTGCCTCGCGCGGGGCAAGACTTGGGTTGCACGGCCGCAAGCCAGAGGCCCGGACGAGGGGCCGCGAGCGGACGTCGCGCGCCCGGTTCGCGCGAGTGGCGCGGTGTCCCGTATATGGGACGACACCGGGCAGGCGCGGGCGATTGTAGTGGATTTGTGAATGCGGCGCACCCGCCTCGGGTAGGGGGTTGTCCTGGCGTTCCGCTGTGCGGCCCGGCGCAGGTGCCTGCGCGATGCGGTCCTATTTACTCGTTCGCCGCGCGCGGACCTGGGCAATACCGGGCCGAGGATTAGGCAGGCAGATACGCGAGCCGCACGTAGATCGGCGCGAACGGCTCGGGCTGGGTGATCTCGATGAGCGATTCGCGCGACAGCTCCAGCATGGCGATGAAGTTCACGACCACGACGGGCACGCCGCGCGTGGTGTCGAACAGCTCGGAGAACTCCATGAAGCGCTCGCCCTGGAGCCGGCGCAGGATGATGCTCATGTGCTCGCGCACCGAGAGCTCCTCGCGCGAGATCTTGTGATGCTGGACCAGCTTCGCGCGCTTGATGACGTCGGCCCACGCGGCGCGCAGGTCGTTGCTGTCCACGTCGGGAAAGCGCGGCGTGATGCTCTGCTCGATATAGACCTCGGCGCGCAGGAAGTCGCGGCCGAGCTGCGGCAACTGGTCCAGGCGCTGGGCGGCGAGCTTCATCTGCTCGTATTCGAGCAGGCGGCGCACGAGTTCGGCGCGCGGGTCCTCGGCTTCCTCACCCGTGTCGGCTTTCTTGACCGGCAGCAGCATGCGCGACTTGATCTCGATGAGCATGGCCGCCATCAGCAGATATTCGGCCGCGAGCTCGAGGTTGGTCTTGCGCAGTTGCTCGACATAGCCGAGGTACTGGGTCGTGACCTCGGCCATCGGGATGTCGAGGACGTTGAAGTTCTGCTTGCGGATGAGGTACAGCAGCAGGTCGAGCGGGCCTTCGAAGGTCTCGAGGAAGACTTCGAGCGCGTCCGGCGGGATGTAGAGGTCCTGCGGGAGCTTGAAGAGCGGCTCGCCGTAAAGGCGTGCGAACGCGACGCCGTCGACCGTGTCGGGCGTCGAGTCGGTCGCGGGCGTGGTCAGCGCCTCACCGGGCGTTTGCCCGGCGGCGTGGCCCGCGTGACTGGCCGCGTGCTCGCCGGCTGGCGGCGCGCCGGCCCCGTCGGCCTCGGCCATCAGAAGTTCTGGTAGTAGACGTAAGACGTCTGCTTCACGCGCGAAGCCTGCTGGCGCTCGCGCTCGTCGAGGTCGATCGGCTGCTTGTCCCACAGGAGCGCGCGGCCCTTGCGTTGCTGTTCTTCGAGCTGCGGCTTTTGCTGCTTGAGCTGGTTGATGAACTGCGTGATGTCCGACTGATACATGGCTGACGTCCGTCCAGTAAGGCGGGGCGCGTGATTGCGCCGCGCCGCTAATTCTGTCGGCGGCAATTTTACCGCAAGCCAACGCCGCGGAACATCCGCCCGGGCGGAATGCGTTGGCCATCCCCGAGGCCGCCCCGCGCGTGCCATCGGCCCGGCCGCGCCCGCCGTTGTGGCACGCTTTGCACCTCCTCCTGGGGTTTTGACGCGCCGATGTGGTGAAATAACGCGTTTGCGCCCGTTGCCGCTTCCCGTGCCCTGCGCGCGAGCGGCGCAACCGGTGGCAACCAGTTCTACGACGGCCGGAGGTGGCGTTTGGCGGGATGGGTGATCGAAGCATTGTGCGCACGGCGGCGCCCCTCGCGGGCGGCGCGGCCACGGCTCGCCGCGTGCCTGATCGTGTGCCTCGCCGTGTGCTCCGCCGTGGCGCCGCCCGCCCGGGCCGACATCCTGACCACCCTGCTGCCGTGGATGCGCCCGCGCACCTACTACGACGTCGAGATCCAGGCCTCCCCGCGCGACCTGCGCAAGCTGCTCGAGACGCACCTCGACATTGCGCGCTTTGCCACGCGCTCGGACGTGAACGAGGACCAGTTCGAGTTCCTCGTGACCGCGACGCCGCAGCAGGTGCGCGACCTCGCCTCGACGGCGGGCTATTTCACGCCGGTGGTACGCACCGACGTGCGCACGATCGACGGCCGGCGGCACGTGCGGGTGAGCGTCGACGCGGGGCCGCGCACGACGATTTCGTCGGTGAAGCTCGTGTTTCGCGGCCCGGTCCTCACGGAAGACCCGGCGCAGGAGAACACTGCGCGCTTCGCATTCTCGTTGCACGAAGGCGACGCCTTTACGCAGTCGGGCTGGGACGACGCCAAGAACGCCTCGCTCAAGGCGCTGCAGGCGCGCCGCTACCTCGGCGCCAAGATCACGTTTTCGGAGGCGCGCGTCGATCCGCTCAGGCATGACGCGCAACTTTCCGTAACGTTCGACAGCGGGCCGACCTTCACGCTGGGCAAGCTCGACGTTTCGGGCCCGCGGCGCTATCCGGGCTACATCATCGACAACGTGAATCCGCTTTCGCCGGGCGAAATCTACGACCTGAAGCGCGTGGCCGAACTGCAGCGCCAGGTGCAGAACACGCCGTACTACGCGAGCGTGGCGATCGACGTCGACGCGAACACGCAAAAGCCGCTCGAGACGCCCGTGCACGTGAAGGTGAGCGAGTTCCCGTACAACAACTTCCGCGGCGGCGTGGGTTATTCGACCGACACCGGCGCGCACGTCCAGGGCTCCTACACCTACCTGAACACGTTCGGGGCGGCGTGGCCGTTCCAGGTGCAGGGGCGGCTCGACCAGATCCAGAAGTTCGGTCAGGTCCAGCTTTCGATGCCGCCGGGTCCGCGTGCCTGGACCAATAGCCTCGTCGCTTCCTACACGACCACCGACGTCTCGGATACGAACATCTATAGCGCGCGTGTCGGGGTGCAGCGCACGCGCACCTCGCAGAACATCGACTACGCGTACGCGCTGATGTTCTACGACGACCGTCTCACGCAGAACGTCGGGCCGTCCTCGCGGGCCTATGCGCTCGTGCCGACCTGGGGCTGGACCCGCCGCAACGTCGACGACCCGCTCTTTCCGCGCTCGGGCAACATCATCCGCATGGAGGCGGGCCTCGCGCTCAAGAACGTGGGCGCCGAGCAGAGCTTCCTGCGCGCGTACATGCGCGGCCAGCAATACCTGCCGATCGGCCACAGCGACATCATGGTGTTCCGCGCCGAGCTGGGCGGCGTGTTCACGAGCGGCCCGTCGAACGGCATCCCCGCGTCGCTGCTGTTCCGTGCGGGCGGTTCGAACTCGGTGCGCGGCTACTCGTTCCAGAGCATCGGTAACGACCAGTCGGGTTCGATCCTGCCGACCAAGTATCTCGTCACCGGCTCAGTGGAGTACCAGCACTGGTTCAGCCACGACTGGGGCGGCGCGGCGTTCTTCGACGTCGGCACCGCCACCGATACCTGGGGCGAAAAGGAGTTCGATCCGGGCGCGGGTATCGGCGCGCGCTGGCGCAGTCCCGTCGGGCCGGTCAACCTCGATCTCGCCTATGGTTTTCGCACTCACAGCGTGCGGCCTTATCTGACACTCGGGATCGCCTTCTGATGATGACGCGCATGCTGCTCCGCTTCGCAACGCTTCTTGCGCCGCACGGCGAGGGGGGCGCATGAGCGCGCGCCGTTTTGCTGCGGTGGCATGGCAGCCCGCCACGTTCGCGGTGCCGCCGGGGGAGGCTGGGCGCAGCCCGGACGACGAAGCGCGCGGGGAACCCGGCGGCCATGGAGGCAATGGCGGCGACGGCGGCGCGGGTGGTAAAAGTGCGCCGCCGCCGCGCCGTGGCCCGCGGCTCTGGAAGGCGCTTGCCTGGGCGATCGTCGTGCCGGTGCTGCTGGTCGGGCTCGTCGCCGGCTTGCTCTATGGCGTGCTGACCACCGAGCGCGGCACAGCCTACGCGTGGCGCGCAGCAGTCAGGCTGCTCGACGGCAAGCTCGCGGGCCGGTTCGAAGGCGGCACGCTCGCGAGCGGCGTGCGCTTTTCCAACCTGAGCTGGCGCGGCACGGACGGCACCACGTTCAAGGTCGACCGCATCGGCGGCCAATGGGAGCTGCAGGGCTTCGGCCAGAAGCCGTGGCGCTTCGTGGTGGACTATCTGCACGCCGGCGACATCGAGATGCGCATCGTGCCGTCGCACGAGCCTTCCTCACCGATGAAGCTGCCGGAAAACCTTCAGTTGCCGCTCGGGCTCGAGATCCGCGACCTGCAGGTGGACAAGCTTACGGTGCACGAAGGCACCTCGACCAACGAGTTCTCGCACTTCCAGTTCCACGGACGCAGCGACGGCCGCCATCACGAGGCCGCCATCGAGCGTCTCGACACGCCCTTTGGCGCGGTGAGCGCCGAGGCGAAGCTCGACGGCGTGCGGCCGTTCGCGCTCACGGGCGACCTGGGCTACTCCGGCAAGGTGAACGGCGAAGACGTGCAGGTGAGCGCAAACCTCGCCGGCTCGCTCGAGGCGCTCACGGCCGATGTCGAGGCGAGCGGCATGAAGCTCACCGGCCGCGCGCATGTGGAGGCCACGCCGTTCGCTGCCGTGCCGCTGCAGCGCGTCACGCTCGCGTTCGACCATGTCAATCCGCAGGCGTTTGCGCCGGGCGCGCCGTTCGCCGACCTCGCGGTGCGTGCGCAGTTGCAGCCGGTGCCGGGCGGCGCGGCGGGCGTGCCGGCGGCGCTCGCAGCGGTGGCTTCGGGCGCGGCGGCGGTGTCGGGCGTGACGCCGGCTTCCGTGCCGGCGCCGGTATCGGCGCCGGCGGGCGGGGCGAAGCCCGATGCGGCGGCTGCAGCCTCGGCCGCGGCCGACTCGGCGCGCGCGCGCAGCAACGCGGCGGGCTTCACGGTGGCGGGCGCGGTCTCGATCGTGAACGCGAAGCCGGGCGCCATCGACGAAAAGCTGCTGCCGCTCATCGACGCCCACGCCGACGTGGTGCTCGATGCGAAGACGCAGCGCATCCCCAAGCTCGCCGTGCGTCTCGTGAAAAACGCGACGGTCACCGGCGGCGGCACGATCAGCGGGCGCGACGGCCGTTTCGACCTGAAGGTGGCCGGGCTCGACCTCAACGCGATCCAGTCGAGCGTGCGCGCGACGCAATTCGCGGGGCCAGTCGGCGTGCGGCTGAACGGCGACGTGCAGAGCGTCACGCTCGATCTCGCCGATCCGAGGGCGGCGCTGCGCGTGCAGGGCAAGATCACGCAGGACCCCGCGCGCCTGTCGCTCAACGACGTGCGGCTGACTTCGGGGGCGGGGCGCATCGACCTGTCGGGTGCGCTCAAGCACGACGCCAGCTCCACCTATCAACTCAAGGCAGTGCTGACCAATTTCGATCCGCTGTCGCTCACGTCGCAAACACCGGCGCGCACGGCCGCCAAAACACCTGCGCCGGCCGCCCGGCCGCGGCCCGCGCCCCAGCCCGCCGCCGATGCGTTCAACCCGCAGCGCAATCTCGCGCTCAATCCGGCGCTGAACCCGTCGCTCAACCCCGCACAATCGGGCGAGCAGGCCGCCGAGCAAAAGCGCGTCGAAAACGCGAAAGAGAGCAGCCCGGGCGGGGCGGCCGAGCCCCACGCGAAGCCGCGACCGGCCACGCGTCCCGCAGCCCGGCGCATCGAGGCGCGCGTGAACGGCACGCTCAACGCGAGCGGCACGCTCGCGCCCACCTTCACGACGCGGGCCGAGTTCAAGCTTGGCCCGAGCGTCTACGACGACCTGCCGCTCACGGGTCAGGGCCTCATCCAGCTGGCAGGCTCGCGCATTCTGCCAAGCCGCGCGAACCTCTCGGTCGCGGGCAATACCGTGGATCTGCAAGGCAGCTTCGGCGCGCGGGGCGACCGCCTGCGCTTTCGCGTGGATGCGCCGCAGCTCGACCGGCTCGGCTTTGGTATCGCGGGCCAGCTCGCGGCGAACGGCGACGTGACCGGCACCTTCGCCCATCCCGACGTCTCGCTCGACTACAAGGCCGACCACGTGGTGTTCGGCGATAACCGCATCGGCCATGCCGAAGGCCGGGCGCTCGCGCGCGACGGCGCGAACGGCGCGCTCGCCTTCAGCACCGACGCGAGCGACATCGCCGCGGCGGGCGTCGACATCACGACGCTCACCGCGCGCCTCGACGGCACGCGCGCGAAGCACACGCTCACGGCGAGCGCGAAGGGCAAGGTCCAGGGCCAGCCGATCGACTTCGTGGCGGCGGTCAACGGCGGCCTCCAGGACACGCGCGAAGGCACGCGCTGGAACGGCACGGTGACGCAACTCGAGAACCGCGGCGTGCCCGGCGTGAAGCTGCAGTCGCCGCTGACGGTGAGCGCGGGCCCCGGCAAGGTCACGCTCGGCGCGACGCGCATCACGGGGGAAGGCGCCTCGCTCGAGCTGAAATCGTTCGATCTCGACCATGGCCGCATCCGTTCGGCAGGCACGCTCACCAATGTGTCGCTCGCGCGCATCATGCAGATCCGGCAGCAGTTCACGGGCGTGCCGTCCACGCTCAGGACCGACCTGATCTTCGACGGCGACTGGGACTTCTCCGTGGGCCCGACGGCCGCCGGCTACGTGCAGATCAAGCGCCGCTCGGGCGACATCACGACCGAGGTCGGCCGCGGCTTTGCCTCGCTCGGCGTGGGCGACCTCAACGTGCGCGCGGCCTTCAGCGGCGGCAACCGCCTCACGCTCACGGCGCATGCGCTGGCGAGCCGCGTGGGCATGCTCGACATCGACGCATACACGACGCTCATGCCGCGCGACGGCATCCTCACCGTCGCGGACGAGGCGCCGATCGGCGGCACCATCAAGGCGAACGTGCCTTCGCTCAGGAACACGGGCGGCATGCTCGGCCCGACTTACCTGCTCGACGGCCATCTCGCGCTGCAGCTCGCACTCGGCGGCACGGTCGCGAAGCCGAACCTCACGGGCTCGCTGGTCGGCGACGGCATCTCGGCCACCATGGTCGACCAGGGTGTAGAGCTGAAGGACGGCGTGATCCGCATCGCGCTCTCGCAGAACCTCGTCGACTTCCAGCAGGTGGAGTTCCACGGCGCGACGAGCGGCACGCTGCGCGCGAAGGGCCAGGTGCGGCTCGACAACGCCGAGCCCGATCTCACCGCGAGCATCGTCGCCGACAAGCTCGAGCTTTTCGCTTCGCCCGACCGCAAGCTGTCGCTGTCCGGCAGCGCGAGCATCGCCAACGGCGGGCATCTGGGCGGCATGCAGATCGACGGCAAGTTCACTGTCGACCGCGCGCTGTTCGACATGCCCGAGCTACCCGCACCGTCGCTCGGCGACGACGTCGTGATCGTGCGCCCCGACGGTACGACGGTCGGCGGCAGGCCGCCCATCGAAGAAACGGCGTCGACCAGGCCCGCGCCGCGCTTTGCCCCGCGCGCGAACGTCGACATCGATCTCGGCCACGACTTCCGCTTCCGCGGGCAGGGCGCGGATCTGGGCCTGGCGGGCACGATTACGGTCAACAGCGCGCCGGATGTCCCGCTGCGCGCGGTCGGCAACGTGCGCGTGACCGAAGGCTCCACCTACACGGCGTTCGGCACCAAGCTCAATATCGAGAACGGCTTCTTCACGTTCAACGGGCCGGTGGGCAATCCGGGCATCAACATTCTCGCGATGCGGCGCAACCAGCAGGTCGAGGCGGGCGTGCAGGTTACCGGCACCGTGCAGGCGCCGGCGGTGCGGCTCGTTTCCGAGCCCAACGTGCCCGATAACGAAAAGCTCTCCTGGCTGCTGTTCGGGCACGGCACCGACCAGGGCAACAACCTCGGCCAGCAGAGCGCGATGACGACGGCGCTCGCCCTGCTCGGCAGCGCGCAAGGCAAGCGCATTGCGCAGAGCATCGGCCTCGACGAATTTTCGATCGGGCGCAGCGAGGTGGGCCTGACCGACACCGAGGTCGTCATGATCGCGAAGGCCATCAACCAGCGTCTCGTGATCGGCTACGAACAGGGCCTGCAGTCGGCGTCGAACGCGGTGAAGGCCACGATCAACCTCTCGCGCTACTGGTCGCTGGTGGTGTACGGCGGCACCTTCAACGGCGCCGATATTCTCTATACGCGGCGTTTCGACCGGCTGCGCCGCTAGCGCCTCGAAGAGCCGCGCGCAAACAAAAACGCCCCTCGCAAGGGGCGTTTCTGACGACATCGGCGAGCGGGTTTTACTTGACCCGCATGCCCGGCTTCGCGCCGCTATGCGGTTCGAGAATGTACAGACCCGGTTCGGCCTTCTCGTCGGCGGCAGAAGCCGCGAGCACCATGCCTTCGGACATGCCGAACTTCATCTTGCGCGGCGCGAGGTTCGCAACCATCACCGTGAGCTTGCCCTTGAGGTCTTCCGGCTTGTACGCCGAACGGATGCCCGAGAACACGTTGCGCGTTTTTTCCTCGCCCACGTCGAGCGTGAGTTGCAGCAGCTTGTCCGAGCCTTCGACGATGTTGCAGTCGACGATCAGCGCCACGCGCAGGTCGATCTTCGCGAAGTCGTCGATCGAGATGACTTCCGGCGTTTCATCGGCGGCCGGCTTCTTCGCTTCCCTGGCGGCCTTCGACTTCTTGTTCGCATCCGCGGCCGCGGCGGCGGGCGCATCGGTCGCCTGCAGCGAATCGCGGTTGGCGGCGAGCAGCGCTTCGATCTGCTTCGGATCGACGCGCGTCATCAGGTGCTTGTAAGCGTTGATCGGCTGTTGCGACGAGAGCGCCTTGCCTGCATCGGCCCAGGTCAGCGGCTCGATCGCCAGGAACTGTTCGACACCTTCCGCGAGCGTCGGCAGCACCGGCTTCAAAGCGAGCGAAAGCAGGCGGAACGCTTCGAGGCTCACGCTGCAGGTTTCGTGCAGCGCCACCGGGTTGGCCGGATCCTTGGCCTGCTCCCACGGCTTGGCCGTATCGACGTAACCGTTCACGGCGTCGGCGAGTTCCATCGTCTGGCGCAGCGCGCGGCTGTATTCGCGTGCTTCGTAGTGCGCAGCGATTTGCGCAATCGCGCCGCGCAGTTGCTCGAGCAGCGGATGCTGCATCGCGCTATCTTGCACGCGGCCGTCGAAGCGCTTGATCAGGAAGCCCGCCGCGCGGCTTGCGATGTTGATGTATTTGCCGACGAGGTCGCTGTTCACGCGCGCCTGGAAGTCTTCGAGGTTCAGGTCGAGATCTTCCATCGTGCTGTTGAGCTTCGCGGCGAAGTAGTAGCGCAGCCACTCGGGGTTCAGGCCCGTGGTCACATAGCTTTCCGCCGTGATGAACGTGCCGCGCGACTTCGACATCTTCGCGCCGTCCACGGTCAGAAAGCCGTGCGCGAAGACGTTGGTCGGCGTGCGGTGGCCCGAGAACTGCAGCATGGCCGGCCAGAACAGCGTATGGAAATACAGGATGTCCTTGCCGATGAAATGGTACTGCTCGGTCTTCGAGCCGGCCTTCACCCATGCCTCGAAATCGAGGCCGCGCTGCTCGCACAGGTTCTTGAAGCTCGCGTAATAGCCCACGGGCGCGTCGAGCCACACGTAGAAGTACTTGCCGGGCGCGCCCGGAATCTCGAAGCCGAAGTAGGGTGCGTCGCGCGAGATGTCCCAGTCGGCGAGCTTCGATTCGCCCGATTCGCCCAGCCATTCGCGCATCTTGTTGGTCGCTTCCGGTTGCGCGAGGCCGCTCACCCAGCCGCGCAGGAAGTCTTCGCAGCGCGGGTCCGAGAGCCGGAAGAAGTAGTGCGTCGAGGTCTTGCGGATGGGCGTCGCGCCCGAGACCACCGAGTACGGATTCTTCAGGTCAGTGGGCGCGTAGGTCGAGCCGCACACTTCGCAGCTGTCGCCGTACTGGTCCTTCGCGCCGCACTTCGGGCACTCGCCCTTGATGAAGCGGTCCGGCAGGAACATGTTCTTGACCGGGTCGTAGGCCTGCTCGATGTCGCGCGTCTCGATGAAACCCGCTTCCTTGAGCGCCAGATACACCGACTCGGAGAGCACGCGGTTCTCTTCGGAGTCCGTCGAGTAGTAGTTGTCGAACGACACGCCGAAGCTGTCGAAGTCGCGCTTGTGCTCCTGCCACACGCGCGCGATCAGCTGCTGCGGCGTGAGGCCTTCCTTCTCCGCGCGCAGCATGACGGGCGTGCCGTGCGTGTCGTCGGCACCGACGTAGTAGACCTCGTGGCCATGCATTCGCAGCGCGCGAACCCAGATGTCCGTCTGGATGTACTCGACCAGGTGGCCGATGTGGATCTGGCCGTTGGCGTACGGCAGAGCAGACGTAACGAGAATCTGGCGGCGGCCGCTTGGATTGGCATGCGCGCCGGCTGCTGCGAGGTCGGTGGCGGGTGCTGACATAAGTGAGGGGAAGTCCGATATTGCGGGGGAAAGCGCGATTTTAGCAGGGCGGGCGCAGCGCCGTTCGGCGAGCCGGTGGACGCTCGTATGCGCAATGCCTGGAGGGCGCGCGGGCTGCGCAAGCCGCGGTGATGCTGCGATGCACAAATTGCAGCCAAAAAAAACCGGGGCAAGATTGGCCCCGGAGCAACAACGACAAGAGGAGAATGGTGACGCGGCGGCACTGCCGCACACGTACCGTAAAGACAGACAGCACGCTTTCCCGAGAGTTCGAAAAATTTTTCGATTCTCTTCCAATGCGTTGAAGCGGGGGTCGGATGGCCGTCCAGCAAGGGTTGCGGACGCATCTTCGGGGCGCTCGAAATGCAAACGGGACGGCATGATTGCCGTCCCGCTGATGCGTCGCTGTTTTTGCTGCGCAGTCGCCGGCAACCGCGTTCCCGGCGACTGCGTCGGGCCAGCTTAGCCGCCCTGGTGCTGCGACGTCGCGCGCAGGTACATTTCCACGCGACGGTTAGCAGCGCGGCCCGCTTCGGTGTTGTTGTCGGCGATCGGTTGCGTATCGCCGAGGCCTGAGGCCGACATGCGCTGCATCTGAATGCCGCGCGAAGCGAGGTAGTTCACAACGCTCTGGGCGCGGTTGACCGACAGCGTCTGGTTGTAGGCGGGGGAGCCCGTGTTATCCGTATGGCCGACCACCTGCGCAACGACTTCCGGGTTCTGCTGGAGCGTCTGCGCGACCTGGTCGAGCACCGGCGCGAACGACGGCTTGATCGCGTAGCTGCTGGTGTCGAACGTCACATTGCTCGGGATGTCGAGCTTGAGCGAGCCGTCCGGCTGCTCGGTGATCTTCGTGCCGGTGCCCTTGGTGGCGCCCGTGAGCTTGTTGTGGATGTTCTGCCAGTTGTAGCCGGTGATGCCGCCGACCAGTGCGCCAGCGCCTGCGCCGATTGCCGCGCCCTTGCCGCCGCCGAAGATGGCGCCGATCGCCGCGCCCGTGCCTGCGCCGACACCGGTGCCGACGGCCGTGTTGGTGCCCTGCTGCGTCGCGCAGCCGGCGACGAGCGCGCCGGCCACGGCGAAGACGGACAGGCGAGTCAGAATTCTTGTGTTCATTTGCTTTCCTTTCTTGAGTGGAACAGACGCTGCCCGCGGCGTTCGCGGCCCCGCATGCGAACAGGGTCTTCGAACGGTGCGCGGCGGCAGCTACTACAATGACGCCTTGAGGTTGGCGCCGCCAGGCGAAAAGCCGCTGGGTCGCGGCTTCGAGACCCCCTGGTCGGCACACAAAATCGATGCTGCCGCGAAGCGTGCCCTGCCGGGCAATTTTGCGCAATGCAGCTTAACAATTTCTTTCGATTTCCGGCGCGTAGGCGATCAGTCCTCACTCGGATCGGCGCTAACGCAGACCGGCATTCTCCCCACGGAGTTTCAATGAGCATAGATCGGGCTTTAGTCGACGCCGCGCTCGCGGCCTTGACGGATCCGAACACGGGTCATCCCTACACGGTGGCGAAGGGCGTGCGCAACGTCACCGTCGATGGCGATACGGTCGGCGTCGAGATCGTGCTCGGCTATCCCGCGAAGAGCCAGTTCGACGCGGTGCGCGCGCAGATCGAGGCGGCGCTTGCCGCCGTGCCGGGCGTGAAGGCGAGCCGCGTCGCGGTCAGAAGCGAAATTACCGCGCATACGGTGCAACGCGGCGTGAAGCTGCTGCCCAACGTGAAGAACATCGTCGCCGTGGCCTCGGGCAAGGGCGGCGTGGGCAAGAGCACGACCGCCGTGAATCTCGCGCTCGCGCTCGCCGCCGAAGGCGCTTCGGTCGGCGTGCTCGACGCGGACATCTACGGCCCTTCGCTGCCGATGATGCTCGGCATCGAGGGCCGCCCCGAGTCGCCCGACGGCCAGTCGATGAATCCGCTCGAAGGCCACGGCGTGCAGGCCAACTCGATCGGCTTTCTGATCGAGCAGGACAACCCGATGGTCTGGCGCGGCCCGATGGCCACTTCCGCGCTCGAGCAGCTGCTGCGTCAGACCAACTGGCGCGAGCTCGACTATCTTGTGGTCGACATGCCGCCGGGCACCGGCGACATCCAGCTCACGCTCTCGCAGCGCGTGCCCGTCACGGGCGCCGTGATCGTCACGACGCCGCAGGACATCGCGCTGCTCGACGCGAAGAAGGGCCTCAAGATGTTCGAGAAGGTGGGCATTCCGATTCTCGGCATCGTCGAGAACATGGCCGTGCACATCTGCTCGAACTGCGGCCACGCCGAGCACATTTTCGGCGCGGGCGGCGGCGAGCGCATGGCGAAGGAGTACGGCGTGGAAGTGCTCGGCAGCCTGCCGCTCGACATCGCGATCCGCGAGCAGGCCGATTCGGGCCACCCGACCGTGGTGGCCGCACCCGAGGGGCCGGTGGCGGCCACCTATCGCGCAATCGCGCGCCGCGTGGCGATCCAGATCGCCGAGCGCGCCCGCGACATGACCTCGAAGTTCCCGACCATCGTCGTGCAGAACACTTGAGCGCCGGTGCGGGCCGCGGCGCTCGCGCGGCGCCTCGCGCATGGGGACAGATAGGCGCGCGACGCGCCGCGTGCGCGGTATCATGTGGGCTTCATCGGGTCCGGTATGGCGGCAGCAACGGGGCTGCCGCCGCCCGGCAAGAGGATCGCATGGATAAAGGACACGACAGGCAAGCGGGGAATGCGCAGGTCGTCAGGATGATCGCCCTCGTCACGCTCTGCGGCTGCGCGCTGCTGGCGGGCTGCACGAGCTTCATGGGGCAGCAGGAGAAGCGCGCGGTCGCCCAGTTGCTGCCCACTGTCGGCAGCCAGGTGCGCGGCACGGTTTCGTTCGTCGAACGTTCGGACGGCGTGCAGGTGAGCTACAACCTCGCGGGCCTGCAGCCCGACAGCGATCACGCATTGCAGGTGCACGAGCGCGGCGACTGCAACGCCACCGACGCCTCGAGCGCCGGCGCCGTGTTCGCGCCCGCCGCGGAGCGCCTGAAGCCCGGCGTGCGGGTGGAAGGCGATCTCGGCAATATCCATGCGGATTCGAACGGCGTGGCGTCGGGCTTTATCGTCGCACCCGACGTCTCGCTCGACGGCGTGCGCTCCGTGCTGCAACGCGCGGTGATCGTGCACCGGGACGCCATCGACCCGTACGCGTACCCGCAGCGCGGCACCGGCCCGGCGCTCGCCTGCGGGCTGATCCGCGCCCAGTGAGCGCGGCGTTTGCGCCGGCGCGAAACGCAGTTCCAGGCATGGCGATCCACATCGCGTAAAATAGGCGCCTTTCGCACGCGGCGTGCGCCCGGTGGGCCCGTCCGCATGCTTTCCCGACCCGAATTTCTCGTCAAGTAGCGAACATGGCAATCAAGTCCGACAAGTGGATCCGGCGCATGGCCGAAGAGCAGAAGATGATCGAGCCGTTCGTGCGCGATCAGGTCCGTATGTCGGAAGACGGCCGCAAGATCGTGAGCTACGGTACCTCGAGCTACGGCTACGACATCCGCTGCGCCGACGAATTCAAGATCTTCACGAACATCAACTCGACCATCGTCGATCCGAAGAACTTCGACGAAAAGTCGTTCGTGGACTTCAAGGGCGACGTCTGCATCATCCCGCCCAATTCGTTCGCGCTCGCGCGCACGGTCGAGTATTTCCGCATTCCGCGCAACGTCCTGACCGTATGTCTGGGCAAGTCGACCTATGCGCGCTGCGGGATCATCGTGAACGTCACGCCGTTCGAGCCCGAGTGGGAAGGGTACGTCACGCTGGAATTCTCAAATACGACACCTTTGCCTGCGAAAATCTACGCGAACGAAGGGGTGGCGCAAGTGCTGTTCTTCGAAAGCGACGAGATCTGCGAGGTCTCGTACGCGGATCGCGGCGGCAAGTATCAAGGCCAGCACGGCGTGACCCTGCCGAAGACCTGACGAACCAGACCCTGCCACCGGACACAACGACATACGGGGACCGCTGCGCGTCATATGCAGCGGTCGTTTCTTTTGGAGAATCGCCCATGAAGTTCCGTTTTCCCGTCGTCATCATCGACGAAGACTTTCGCTCCGAGAACATCTCGGGTTCCGGCATCCGCGCGCTGGCCGAAGCCATCGAGAAAGAGGGCGCGGAAGTCCTCGGGCTGACGAGCTACGGCGACCTCACGTCGTTCGCGCAGCAGTCGAGCCGCGCCGCGTGCTTCATCCTCTCGATCGACGACGACGAGCTGCTGCCCTACGTCGAAGGCTCGGACGAGGAAGCGCCCGAGCACGCCCCCGCGATCGTCGCGCTGCGCGCGTTCATGGAAGCGGTGCGCAAGCGCAACTCGGACATCCCGATCTTCCTGTACGGCGAGACGCGCACCTCGCGTCATCTGCCCAACGACATCCTGCGCGAGCTGCACGGCTTCATCCACATGTTCGAGGACACGCCGGAGTTCGTCGCGCGCCACGTGATTCGTGAAGCGCGCGTGTATCTCGACGCACTGGCGCCGCCGTTCTTCAAGGAACTCGTCAAGTACGCCGACGAAGGTTCGTACTCGTGGCACTGCCCGGGTCACTCGGGCGGCGTCGCCTTCCTGAAGAATCCGCTCGGCCAGATGTTCCACCAGTTCTTCGGCGAGAACATGCTGCGCGCCGACGTCTGCAACGCGGTCGAGGAACTCGGCCAGCTGCTCGACCACACCGGCCCGGTCGCGGCCTCGGAGCGCAACGCGGCGCGCATCTTCAGCGCGGACCACGTGTTCTTCGTGACCAACGGCACGTCCACGTCGAACAAGATCGTCTGGCACGCAACGGTCGCCCCCGGCGACATCGTGCTGGTGGACCGCAACTGCCACAAGTCGATCCTGCACGCGATCACGATGACGGGCGCGATTCCCGTGTTCCTCACGCCCACGCGCAACAACTTCGGCATCATCGGCCCGATTCCGCGCGACGAGTTCAAGCCGGAAAACATCCGCAAGAAGATCGAGGCGAATCCGTTCGCCCGTGAGGCGCTCGCGAAGAATCCGAACGTGAAGCCGCGTATTCTCACGATCACGCAGAGCACGTACGACGGCGTGGTCTACAACGTCGAGATGATCAAGGATCTGCTCGGCGACATGCTCGACACGCTGCACTTCGACGAAGCCTGGCTGCCGCACGCCGAATTCCACGAGTTCTACCAGGACATGCACGCGATCGGCGCAGGCCGTCCGCGCACCAAGGCGCTGGTGTTCGCGACGCACTCCACGCACAAGCTGCTCGCCGGCATCTCGCAGGCCTCGCAGATCGTCGTGCAGGACTCGGAAGACAGCGCATTCGACCGCCACCGCTTCAACGAGGCGTATCTGATGCACACGTCGACCTCGCCGCAGTACGCGATCATCGCGTCGTGCGACGTGGCCGCCGCGATGATGGAAGCGCCGGGCGGCCCGGCACTGGTGGAAGAGTCGATCGCCGAAGCGCTCGACTTCCGCCGCGCCATGCGCAAGGTGGACGCCGAATACGGCGACGACTGGTTCTTCCAGGTCTGGGGGCCGGACGAGCTGGCAGAAGAAGGCATCGGTTCGCGCGAAGACTGGATGCTGCGCCCGAACGATCACTGGCACGGCTTCGGCGCGCTGGCGGACGGCTTCAACATGCTGGACCCGATCAAGGCGACCATCGTCACGCCGGGTCTGGACGTGGACGGCGAATTCGGCGAGACCGGCATCCCGGCCGCGATCGTGACGAAGTACCTGGCCGAGCACGGCATCATCGTCGAGAAGACGGGTCTGTACTCGTTCTTCATCATGTTCACGATCGGCATCACGAAGGGCCGCTGGAACTCGATGGTGACCGAGCTCCAGCAGTTCAAGGACGACTACGACAACAACCAGCCGCTGTGGCGCGTGCTGCCCGAGTTCGTCGCGCAGCATCCGATGTACGAGCGCGTGGGCCTGCGCGACCTGTGCCAGCAGATCCACAGCGTCTACCGCGCCAACGACATCGCGCGCCTCACGACCGAGATGTACCTCTCGAGCATGGAGCCGGCGATGAAGCCTTCGGACGCCTTCGCGAAGCTCGCGCACCGCGAGATCGACCGCGTGCCTGTCGACGAACTCGAAGGCCGTGTCACGTCGATCCTGCTCACGCCGTATCCGCCGGGCATTCCGCTGCTGATTCCGGGCGAGCGTTTCAACAGGACGATCGTGAATTATCTGAAGTTCGCGCGCGAGTTCAACGAGCGCTTCCCGGGCTTCCATACCGACATCCACGGGCTCGTGGGCGAGACCATCAACGGCCGCATCGAGTATTTCGTGGATTGCGTGCGCGACTGAACGCGCAAGGGAGGGGAATGTTGGGTGCTTCATCGGCGCGGCTAGCGCGTTACTTTGCGGCGATGGTGTCGGCGCTGTCGGCGATTTCGGCCGCCACGGCGCTGTTCGCCGTGGCGCCGGCGGCCCGCGCCGAGGTCGCGGCCGCCGATCCGATCGACACGGCCATGCGCACCTGTCTCGCGCGCGCGGACCGGTCGTCGACGGCCGGGCAGATCCAGTGCATGGACGACGCGCGCACCGCATGGCGCAAGGCCGCCGACAATGCGCTCACGCAACTGCTCGCGAAGCTGCCGGCCGCGCAGCAAAAGCGCTGGCAGCTGAGCCAGCAGAAGTGGGCGTCCTGGCGCGACGCCGAAGACACCATGCTCGGCGCCGCGTTCGCGACCACGAGCGGCAGCACCTACCAGCTCTACGAGGCGGACATGCGCCTGCAGCCGGTGCGCGAGCGCGCGCTCGCGCTGCGCAACCAGGCGGCGACGTACGACGGCGACGCGCCGAAGGTGCGCGCCTGCAGCGCCGACGCGCGTTGCGAGCACGTGAGCTACGACCTCAATCGCTACTACCGTCAGCTCTATGCGCGCATGCCGAAGCACGCGCGGCCTGCGGTCTCGCGCGCGCAAAGCGACTGGCGCGCGTATCGCGACGCGACCACGCCGCTCATCGACGAGCATGCGCGGCTCGATCTGCTAGGCGGGCGCCTCGCGACCCTGAAGCGCCTCGCCGAAACGGTGAACAACCACTGAGGCTGCGCTTTCAGTCGAGGATGAACTGCTCCGGCGCGCGCGCCGGCAGCGCAGTAGGCTCGCCCATCAGGTCGTGCAACGCGACCTCGATGCCGGCCGACATCAGGTTGAGCGCGAGGTCGTTGTCTTCGGTGCCGAACGGGTCTTCGAGCTGCGAGGCGATCGCCTCGTGGGCCATGAACGCGTAGGCCACGAACACGGCGAAGATCGGCGTCAGACCGCCGATGCTGTCGACGAGGCCGAACGGCAGCATCGCGCAGAAGAAGTACACCGTGCGATGAATCATCACCGTATAGGCGAACGGCAGCGGCGTGGAGACGATGCGCTCGCACCCGCCGATCACATCCGAAATGCCATTGAGATTGTGCTCGAACGCGAGCACCGCGTAGCCGTCGAGGCGGCCTTCGCGCGTCTCGCGCTGGACCCATTCCGAGGCGCACAGCATGAGCGTAGCCGGGCGATAGCGCGACGCCATCACGCGCGCTAACAGCGCGGGCGGCAGGCGGGGTTCGAGATCGGCGCGCGGGTCGGTGTTGCGCAGTTGATGGCGCAGCGCATGCGGCAGCGCAGCGAGCAGACTCATGAGTTCGCGGGCGCGCTCGCGCGTGGCGGCTTCGTCGTCGCTGCGCGGGAGCGTGAGCGCCTGGCGCACCAGCGAGCGCGTTTCGTTGAGCATTTGCCCCCAGAGCTTGCGGCCTTCCCAGTAGCGGTCGTAGCTCGCGCTGTTGCGAAAGCCGAGAAACACCGCGAGCGCAATGCCGATCAGCGAGAACGGCACCGTGCTCAGGTTGACCGTGAGCTTGAGGATGTGATCGTGCGCGGCCACTGCGATGATCGACAGGACCAGCACGATGAACAGGCGCGGCAGAAGTTGCGGCAGCACGGAGCCGCGCCACGCGAGCAGCATGCGGAACCAGTGGAGGTGAGGGCGGACGATCATGGGGCAGGTGGTGGGAGCGAAGACGAAGCCTGACGGAGCAAGTCGTCAGTATGGCGCGGGATCGTAGACCATGGCGCGCGACTGCCGGGCGCACACTTCCGCCATTTTGCTGCGGGTACAGCGCGCTGTCATGTGTGTCCTCGAGCGCCTGGTCGCCTTGTGCGCCGCCCAAAAACAAACCGGGCGCGCGACGTTGTCCGTCGCGCGCCCGGTTAGGCTTTGAGTGCGGGCGTTTTCCGCCCGCCATGCTGCGCTTACTTCAGTGCCGCGCGCGCCGCCGCGATGGCCGCACGCACCTGCTCGGGCGCGGTGCCGCCCGGATGGTTGCGCGCCGAGACCGAGCCTTCGAGCGTCAGCACTGCGAACACGTCTTCGGAGAGCAGGTGCGAGACGGCCGGCAGTTCGCGGCGCATCTCGTCGAGCGTGAGGTCGGCGAGATCGCAGTTGCGGTCCACGCAGATCCGCACCGCGTGCGCCACGGCTTCGTGCGCGTCGCGGAACGGCAGGCCCTTCTTGACGAGGTAGTCGGCCAGATCCGTGGCCGTGGAGAAGCCTTGCAGCGCCGCCGCGCGCATCGCCTGCTCCTTGACCGTGATGCCCGCGACCATTTCCGCGAAGATGCGCAGCGTGTCCGCCACGGTATCGACGGTGTCGAACAGCGGCTCCTTGTCTTCCTGGTTGTCCTTGTTGTAGGCGAGCGGCTGGCCCTTCATGAGCGTGAGGAGCGCCATGAGATGGCCGTTCACGCGGCCGGTCTTGCCGCGCGCGAGTTCCGGGACGTCCGGGTTCTTCTTCTGCGGCATGATCGACGAGCCCGTGCAGAAGCGGTCGGCCAGATCGATGAAGCCCACGCGCGGGCTCATCCACAGCACCAGTTCTTCCGAGAAGCGCGAAACGTGCGTCATCACGAGCGCGGCGGCGGCCGTGAATTCGATGGCGAAGTCGCGATCGGACACGGCATCGAGCGAGTTGGCGCAGATGCCGTCGAAGCCCAGCGTCTTCGCCACGGCGAAGCGGTCTACGGAAAAGCTCGTGCCCGCGAGCGCCGCCGCGCCGAGCGGCAGACGGTTCACGCGCTTGCGGCAGTCCACCATGCGCTCGGCGTCGCGCGTGAACATTTCCACGTAGGCGAGCAGGTGATGGCCGAAGGTGACCGGCTGCGCCACTTGCAGGTGCGTGAAGCCCGGCATGATCGTGCCCGAGTGCTGTTCAGCGAGGTCGAGCAGCGCGCCGCGCAGGTCGCCGAGCAGGCCGCCGATGCGGTCGATCTCGCCGCGCAGCCACAGGCGGATGTCGGTCGCGACCTGGTCGTTGCGCGAGCGGCCCGTGTGCAGGCGCTTGCCCGCGTCGCCGATCAGGGCAGTCAGACGCGCTTCGATGTTCAGGTGCACGTCTTCGAGGTCGAGCAGCCATTCGAATTCGCCGCGCTCGATCTCGTCCTTGATCTTCGCCATGCCGCCCTGGATGGCGGCCAGGTCGTCGGCCGAGATGATCTTCTGCGCGGCCAGCATCGACGCGTGCGCGAGCGAGCCCTCGATATCGACGAGCGCGAGACGCTTGTCGAAGAAGACCGACGACGTGTAGCGCTTGACCAGCTCCGACATGGGTTCGGAGAAGCGAGCCGACCAGGCTTCGCCTTTTTTGTGCAGTTGGGACGTCATGGTGATGGGGCGTGAACGAGCAAGCGGTGAGAAGGCGTGCCGCGCGGCGCATTGCGCTGCATTGCGTCAAGCACGGCGGGAAAGATCACGATTTTAACATTGGCGCTCTGCCGCAACGCCGCCAGGCGGCCCGCGCCACTTAGAGCCGCACCAGCACCACGAGCTTGAGATCTTCGCGGTGCGCGGGCTTGAAGGTGATCTGGTCGTAGGCGATGCGGCCGTGGCGCGGATGGTTGAACTCGCGCCGGCCGCCCTCGCGCTCGAACACGTCCTGCGAGGCCCAGAAGCGCGCGAAGTCGTCGCTCGCGGCGATCAGCGAGTCGATCAGCGCGCGCGTGGGCGCGTCGTTCAGGTGGCGGATGGAGTCGGCGCGGAACTCGGCGGCCAGCCGCCGCGCGCGCGTTTCCCAGTCGACGATCAGCTCGCGCCCGAGCGGCTCGGTGAACGTGAAGCGCAGCAGGTTGCGGTCGTGCTCGCCGTCGAGCCAGCCCGTGAAGAGGTCCGCCGCATGCGCATTCCAGGCGAGCGCGGTCCACTGGCGGTCGAGCACGTAGGCGGGGGCGTCCACGAGTTTCACCGTTTGCAGCAGCGTGGCGGGCGCGTCCGCGGCGGTGGCCGGATCGGGCTCGGCGGGGTCGCGCTGCGCGGCCAGCTCGAACAGATAGGCGCGTTCGGCGCGCGAGAGCCGCAGCGCGACGGCGATGCGCGCGAGCGCGTCCGCCGAGGCCGAAACGGGGCGGCCTTGCTCGATCCACGTGTACCAGGTCGGGCTCACGCCGCACAACTGCGCGACTTCTTCGCGGCGCAGGCCCGGCGTGCGGCGGCGCGGGCCCGGCGGCAGGCCGACCTCCGCCGGCGAAAGACGCTCGCGATGGGCGCGGATGAATTCGCCCAGCGCGCGGGCGGGCGTCGCGTCGAGGGTTTTGCCGGCGGCGGGCGAAGCCGGGGAGGGCGTGTCGAGGCTCATTGGGCGTGGGGCTAGTGGCAGCGATACCAGAATAATCGCTTAACTTGTACTGGTACAAAACGGCCTCTATTGTAGCGTCTGACGCGGCGACGGGCCGCCACGTCAGCCAGCCCGGAGATTGCAGAACCCTCGGCGCGCGGCGCTTGCCGCTTCGCGCCCCACATAAAGCACCGCATAAGAACCCGCAAAAGGAGCATGCGATGAAGCATCACGATCAGGTCGCCGACGCATTCGGCTCGACCGCCGCTGCCTATCTCACGAGCCAGGTCCACGCGAGCGGCGCGGATCTGGAGAACCTCGCCGCGACCTTCGCGGCCACCTGCGGCAGTGCGACGGTGCTGGACATGGGCTGCGGCGCGGGCCACGCGAGCTTTGCCGTCGCACCGCACGTGCGCGAAGTCGTGGCCTACGACATCGCCCCGCAGATGCTCGCCACGGTCGAAGCCGCCGCGAAGGAGCGTGGCTTGACGAGCGTGCGCACGCAGCAGGGCGCGGCGGAAACGCTGCCGTTCGCCGACGCGAGCTTCAACTGGGCCGTGAGCCGCATGAGCGCGCACCACTGGCGCGACGTGCCGCAGGCGCTGGCCGAAGTGCACCGCGTACTCAAGCCGGGCGGCCGGCTCAAGTTCATCGACATCGCGGGCATCGACGATCCGCTTTACGACACGCATATTCAGGCGATCGAACTGTTGCGCGATGCGTCGCACATTCGTGACTACCGCGCCGACGAGTGGCTCGCGATGCTCGACGCCGCCGGCTTCGACGCGAACGTGAGCGAGCGCTGGCGCATCGCACTCGACTTCGATACGTGGGTCGCGCGCATGCGCACGCCCCCGGAGCGCGTGACGGCGATCCGCTCGATGTGGGAGCGCGCGCCCGATGAAGTGCGCCAATATTTCGATGTGCAGACCGATTCGTCGTTCAGGCTCGATGCCCTGATGATCGAGGCGACGCGGCGCGATTGACGCTCGCCTGAGGCAATAAAAAACGGCGTCGTGACCGCGAGGGCACGACGCCGTTTGCACATCAGCACAGTTTGAACGCTCAACCCGTATTGCGCAGCCCCGCCGCAATCCCGTTGATCGTCAGATGAATACCGCGCCGCACGCGCGGGCTCGGGTCGCCGGCGCGATAGCGCTTGATCAGCTCCACCTGCAAGTGATTCAACGGATCGAGATACGGGAAGCGGTTCTTGATCGAGCGCGCGAGCAGCGGGTTGTCGGCCAGGCGCTCGCTCGCGCCCGTGATCTCGCCGAGCACCTTCGTCGTGCGCTCCCATTCGGCCACGATGCGCTCGAACACGAGCTTACGCAGCTTCTTGTCCGCGACGAGCTGCGCGTAGCGCGAGGCCACCGCGAGGTCGGTCTTCGCGAGCGTCATGTCCATGTTCGAGAGCAGGTTCGAGAAGAACGGCCAGGTCTTGTACATCTTCTTGAACATCGCAAGACGGCGCGCGCGCTCGGCGTCGCTGCCCGCATCGTCGAGATACGAAGCCACCGCGCTGCCGAAGCCGTACCAGCCCGTGAGCAGCAGGCGGCACTGGCCCCACGAGAAGCCCCACGGAATCGCGCGCAGATCGTCGATCTTGCGGTTCTTCGGGTCCTGCAGCTTGCGCGAGGCCGGGCGGCTGCCGATGTTCAGCTCGGCGATTTCCGTGATCGGCGTGGAGGCGAAGAAGTAGTCGGTGAAGCCGGGCGTCTCGTAGACGAGCGCGCGGTATGCGGCCATCGCGGCGTCGGAGAGCGATTGCATCGTCTCCTCGAACGCGGGCAGCTGGTCGGGCGCGTTGCCCGCCCCGCCCATCGGCAGCAGCGTCGCTTCGAGCGTCGCGGCGATCACCGTTTCGAGGTTGCGGCGGCCGATCTCCGGATTGCCGAACTTGCTCGCGATGACTTCGCCCTGCTCGGTCAGGCGGATCTGGCCTTCCACCGTGCCCGGCGGCTGCGAGAGGATCGCGTTGTAGGTCGGGCCGCCGCCGCGGCCCACCGTGCCGCCGCGGCCGTGGAACAGACGCAGCGTGATGCCGCGCTGCTTGTACAGCGCGACGAGCGCCAGCTCCGCGCGGTACAGCTCCCAGTTCGAGGTGAGGAAGCCGCCGTCCTTGTTGCTGTCCGAATAGCCGAGCATGATTTCCTGCTCGTTGCCCTGGTGCTCGACGATGCCGTCGAGGCCCGGCAGCGCGAGCAGGTCGCGCATGATGCCCGGCGCGTGGCGCAAGTCGGGAATCGTCTCGAACAGGGGGATCACCATCAGCGCGGCCTTCGCGGGGTCTTCCGCGTGGCCGAGGCGTCCGCTCATGAGGCCGGTTTCCTTCTGCAGCAGCATCACTTCGAGCAGGTCGGAAACCGTTTCGGTGTGCGAGATGATGTAGTTGCGCACCGCGCGCGCGCCGAACTTCTCGCGCGTCACGCGCGCCATTTCCAGCACGCCCAGCTCGCTCTTCACGAGCTCGGAATAGTCGAGGTACGGCGAGCGCAGCGTGCGCGGATCGGCGAGCTGCGCGAGCAGCACGATCTGCTTGTCTTCTTCGGAAAGCGCCGCGTAGTCGGCTTCGACGCCGGCGCGCGCGAGCAACTCCGTAATCACGGCTTCGTGGATGTCCGAGCTCTGGCGCAGATCGATCGAGGCGAGATGGAAGCCGAACACGTCGACGGCGCGCATGAGCGGCGCAAGCCGCGTGGTGGCGAGCGACGCGCCGTGATGCTCGGCGAGCGAATCCATCAGGATATGCAGGTCGCGCGAGAACTCGTCCGCATCGGCATAGGGCTTGGCGCGCACGGGCGCGGCGTTGCGGCCCGCGCTGCGCACGGCCACTACGCCTTCGCCCAGACGCACGCGCGCACTCGCGGCGAGGCGCGTGTACACGCCGATCAGCGCGCGGCGATACGGCTCGTCCACGCGGTGCGGCGACTGATCGGGCGAGGCTTCGGCCAGCGCCTTCAGCTCCTCGCTTGCGCCCGCGAGCAGGTTCGACACCGAAAGCTCGGCGCCCAGGCGGTGCACTTCGTCGAGGTAATGTTGCAGGATCAACTGTGCCTGGCGCTCGCTCGCTTCTTCGAGCGTGGCGGCGGTGACGTTCGGGTTGCCGTCGCGGTCGCCGCCGATCCAGCTGCCCATCTGGAAGAAAGCGGGCAGGCGCGCCGAAAGGCCGTGTTCCTTCAGCTGCGTTTCGATCTCGCTGTAGAGCGCCGGGATCTCGGTGAGGAAGGTCGTGTGGTAATACGAAAGCGCGTTTTCGATTTCGTCGCCCACGGTCAGGCGCGAGTCGCGCAGCATGCGCGTTTGCCAGAGCGAGGTCACACGCGCGCGCAAGAGCGACTCGTTGTGCTCGAGTTCGCGCTGCGTGAGCGGCTGGTCGCGCTCGGCGAGCAGGCGCGCGATGTCGTGCTGCGAGTCGAGCGTGCTCTTGCGCTGCACTTCCGTGGGGTGCGCGGTGAGCACGGGGACGATCAGCGCGTCGTTGAAGAACTGCTGGAGCACCGGCGTCGCGGCCGCGCCCGCCAGCGCGAGACGTTCGAGCGAATGCGCGATGGTGCCCGCCTGCGGCGCCGAGCCCGCGAGGTCGTGAATACGGCGGCGGCGGTTGCGGTGGCGATCTTCAGCAATGTTCGCAAGATGCGAGAAGTAGCTGAACGCGCGCACGACCGTCACGGTCTGCTCGGGCGAGAGCGCGCGCAGCTGCTTGTCCAGCGCGAGCGCGTCGGCGTTGTCGTCCTCGCGGCGAAAGCGCACGGCGGTCTGACGAATGGTTTCCACGACGTCGAACACGGCGTCGCCTTCCTGCTCGCGCAGCACTTCGCCGAGCAGGCGGCCCAGATAGCGGATGTCTTCGAAGAGCGGCTGGTCCTTGTCGTCGCGCGCGCGGCCATTGCGCGGAGCGCCGGCGCTCGCTTTCGGAGCCTTCGCCGCCTGCGCGGCCTTCGTCGCTTTTTCGGCCTTCGGCGTCTTCGCCGCCTTGACAGCCTCGGCGGCCGGTTGGGTCGTCGTGGATTTCGTGGTCTTCGTGGTCTTCGTCGTTTTCGCCGGTTTCGTGGACGGCGTGGCCGATGCGGCCTTCGAAGTTGCGTTCTGCGATGCGGTGTTGCGGCGCTCTGCGCGCGCCGAGCCTGAAGACTTCACGATGTTTTCCTTGAGGCTTGCCAGGATATGGGCAGGTTAGTCGGAGAACTGCCAACTGCATGGCCGCGGCGCGTGCCGGGCCGTGTACTGCGGGTGCAACCTGGAGGGGGTGGAAGGTGCCACCCTGTGCGAGCCGTGCGGATAGGGCAGAGGCGGCGCGACTCGCCAATGGCGGTGCGCCGGGTGCAGGCCTTGCTGGAGAGTGCGCCGCTGCGAGGGCGAGCGCAAGCCGAAGCGGCGCCGCGGCTGTGGCCGGCGCCGCGCGGGCCGCGTATGTGCCAGCCGCATGCCAGACGCGCGCCAGTTTGCCTACGATGGGTACAGTAAGCGCCGCTGCAACGCCTGAGTCTCTTCCTTGCCGCCGCCCGCGCCTTGTCAGCCTGTCCCTGCGGGGAGGCGGTAAAAAGGGCGCGTGCTAACATTGCCTGTTATCCGATCCTGCTTTTCATCCCGTCATTCGATGTACTTGCCATGAACTCCGAGACGTTATCCGCGCCCATGCCCCGCACCCTGGTGATCGCTTCGCGGGAGAGCCGCCTCGCGATGTGGCAGGCCGAGCATGTGCAAGCTGCGCTGCACAAATTATATCCAGCCTGCGACGTGAAAATTGTTGGAATGACGACACGCGGCGATCAAATTCTCGACCGCACGCTCTCGAAGGTGGGCGGCAAGGGTCTTTTCGTGAAGGAACTGGAGCAGGCGCTGGCTGAAGGCCGCGCCGATCTCGCCGTGCACTCGCTCAAGGACGTGCCGATGGAGCTGCCCGAAGGCTTCACGCTCGCGGCCATCATGGAGCGCGAGGACCCGCGCGACGCGTTCGTCTCCAACGACTACGACTCGCTCGCCGCGTTGCCGGCGGGCAGCGTGGTGGGCACGTCGAGCCTGCGCCGCGAGTCGATGATCCGCGCGCGCTATCCGCATCTCGACGTCAAGCCGTTGCGCGGCAATCTCGACACGCGCCTCGCCAAGCTCGACCGCGGCGATTACGCAGCCATCATTCTCGCGGCTGCGGGCCTGAAGCGCCTTGGCCTCGGCGCGCGTATCCGCGCGCTCATCGAGCCCGAAGACAGCCTGCCGGCGGCGGGCCAGGGCGCGCTCGGCATCGAGATCCGCGCCGATCGCGCCGATATCGCCGCATGGCTCGCGCCGCTGCACGACGACGCCACCGCGAAGGCCGTCGAAGCCGAGCGCATGGTTTCGCGCGCGCTGGGCGGCAGCTGCACGGTGCCGCTCGCGGCCTACGCGCAGTGGCACAACGGCAAGCTTGCGCTGCGCGGCACGATCGCCACGCCCGACGCGAGCCGCGTGCTCGCCGCGCAGGAGGCCAGCGCCGCGTCCACGGTCGACGAGGCCATGGCGCTCGGCCGCCGCGTTGCCGACGACCTCATCGCGCAGGGCGCGCTCGAGATCGTGCGCGCGCTCGCGGACGCGGCCCAGGCCGCCGATGGTCCGAATGTGGCGCCCGCCAGTGGCGCCGCCACCCACAACCCAACCGGCACGGGCGAAGGCCCGGCCTCCAGATGATGGCCGGCCCCAGGCACCCGTACGGCAACCCCAGCCAGCCCGACGACTGGGGCGGTCCGGGCGACGCCTCCGCCGGCGCGAAGCGCGCGTCGACGGCAAGCGGCGATAACAGCAACGGTGGCAATGGTGACGGTAAGCCATTCACCGTTGTGATTACCCGGCCGGCCGGTCAGTCGGATGGTCTCGCGGGGCAACTCGCGCAGCACGGCATGCGCACGCTCGACTTCCCGCTCATCGCCATTGCGCCCGTGACCGACGAAGCGCCGCTGCGCGCGGCGCTCGGCGCACTCGAACGCTATGCGCTCGTCGTGTTCGTTTCGCCGAACGCCGTCGATCGCGCGTTCGCGTGCTATGCCTCGGTCTCGTCGATCTGGCCGCCCGCGCTGCCCGTGGCCGTGGTCGGCCCGGCGAGCGTGGCCGCGCTCGAGCGGCACGGCGTGGCGGCACCCGACCATCGCGTGGTGAGCCCCGCGGGCGCGGGGGACGAAGAGCCCGCGCGTTTCGATTCGGAGTCGCTCTACGCGGCGCTCGAAAAGAGCTTCGGCGTGGACGCCTTCGCGGGCAAGTGCGTTCTGATCGTGCGCGGCGACGGCGGCCGCGAGTGGCTCGCCGAGCGTCTGCGCGAAGCGGGCGCCGAGGTCGAGACCGTGGCGGCCTACCGCCGCGTCGTGCCCGAGCCGCCCATCGCCGCCTGGACCCAGGTGCACGCGCTGCTCGAAGGCGCGCCGCACGCATGGCTCGTCACGAGCTCCGAGGGCGTGCGCAACCTCGACGAACTCGCGCGCGAGCACCTCACGGCGGGCGAGATCGTCGAGCTGCGTCATGCGCCGCTCGTCGCGCCGCACCCGCGGATCGCCGAGACGGCGCGCTCAATGGGTTTTGATAGGATTACGGTGTCCGGCGCGGGCGACGAACGCATCGTCGAGACGCTGCTAGGCCTCGCTTCTTCCGTTGTTCAACCGGTTCAGAACACTCCGGCCCAGGCGCCGGCCAACCCACGCATGACAGATTCGAACAACTCAAGCAGCACAGCTAACCAGGGCGCCGTCGCGACGGGCGCGTCGGCATCGGGCAGCGCATCGGCGCGGCCTTCGTATGCGTCGTCGGGCGCGGGCTCTTCCGCGCCGCTGACGCCGCCGCCGGGCGCGGGCAACGGGCGGCGCGGCGCAGGCTCGGCGCTGCTGTGGCTCGTCCTGGTACTGGTCGCGGCGGGCTCGGGCGCAGGCGGCTATTTCCTCAATCGCAAGGTCGACAACCTCGGCATGCAGGCCATTCAACGCCAGCAGGCGAGCGAGCAGCAGACCGCCGCGCTGCGTGCGCGCGCCGACCAGGCCGTTGCGGGCGCACAGCAGATCGACAAGCAGATCGCCCAGCTCGAAGGCAAGATCGCCGACGCGCAGAATTCGCAGCAGGCGCTCGCGCAGCAATACGCCGATCTGTCGAAGAGCCGCGACGACTGGACGCTCGCCGAAGTCGGCCAGATGCTGTCGAGCGCTAGCGAACAGCTCCAGCTCACGGGCAACACGCAGCTCGCGCTGTTCGCGCTGCAAAGCGCCGACACGCGCCTCGCCGCCTCGGACAACGCGCAGGCCATCGCCGTGCGCAAGGCGATCGCGCAGGACATCGACAAGCTCAAGGCCGCGCCGTCGACGGACCTCACGGGTCTCGCCATCAAGCTCGACACCGCGCTCGGCCAGATCGACGCGCTGCCGCTTTCGGGCGAGGCGATCGTCGCGCATACGAAGCCCGAGGCTGCGCAGCCCGCCGATATCGCCCAGGTCGCCGTGGCGACCAACCAGCCGAAATGGAAGGTGTGGATCGACACCTTCGTCGACGGCGTGGGCAAGCAGATCGCGAGCCTCGTGCAGGTGCGCCGCATCGACAACGCGGACGCCATGCTGGTGTCGCCCGATCAAGGCTACTTCGTGCGTGAGAACCTGAAGCTGCGTCTGCTTTCGGCCCGCCTCTCGCTGCTCTCGCGCAACCAGGACACGCTCAAGTCCGACCTCGCGGCCGCCGACGCCACGCTCGCACGTTATTTCGACGGCGCGTCGAAAGATACGCAAACCGTGCGCGGGCTGCTCAAGGAAGTGAACGACGGCTCGGCCGCCGTTGCGCTGCCCACGCTCGACACGAGCCTGAAGGCGATCCAGCAATACCGGAGCCGGGGGTAAGACATGGCGATCCGTGGACTCCTCTGGCTCGCGCTTCTCTTCGCGATCGCCGTCGCGCTCGCGACTGTCGGGCGCTTCGACACCGGGCAGGTGCTGCTCGTCTATCCGCCGTATCGCGTGGACGTCTCGCTCAACCTGTTCGTAGTCGGCATCGTGGTGGCGTTCCTGCTGCTGTACGCGATCCTGCGATTCGCGCGCAACATCGTGACGATGCCGCGCCGCGTGGCCGCCTACCGCGCGCGCATGCGCGCCGAGAAGGCGCACTCCGCACTGCGCGACGCCGTGGGCAATCTCTACGCGGGCCGCTTCTCGCGCGCCGAGAAAGCCGCGCGCGATTCGCTCGCCGACGCGAAGAACACGAGCGCCGCCGGCCTGATCGCCGCGACGGCCGCGCATCGTCTGCATGAATACGCGCGCCGCGACGAATGGCTCACCCAGGTCGACGACCCCGACCTCCAGGAAGCGCGCCTCATGGCGACCGCCGACATGCGCGCCGACGGCCGCGACGCCGATGGCGCGCTCGCCGCGCTCACCGAAATGCGCACGCAGGGCGGCCGCCGCATCCACGCGCAACAGATCGCACTGCGCGCGCAGCAGCAGCTCAAGAACTGGAGCGAAGTGCTCAAGCTCGTGAAGACGCTGGAAAAGCGCGAGGCGTTGCACCCGGCCGTGGCCGTGCGCCTGCGCCAGCTCGCGGCGGAAAATCTGCTGCGCGACCGTCGTCACAACGCCGATGCGCTGCTCGAGCTGTGGCAGTCGCTCTCGAACGTCGAGCGTCACTCGCCGCGTCTCGCCGACTGCGCCGCCGAACTGCTGATCGCGCTCGATCGCCAGGCCGACGCACGCAAGATCGTCGAGGAAGCGCTCTCGCAGAACTGGGACGCGCGTTTGCTGCGCCGCTATCCGGACACGGCGGGCAGCGACGCGCTGCCGCTCATCCAGAAGGCCGAGGCGTGGCGCAAGGAACGTCCCGAGGACGGCGACCTGCTGTTCGCGCTGGGCCGCCTGTGCCTGAAGCAGCAACTGTGGGGCAAGGCGCAGTCGTTCCTCGAAGCCGCGCTGAAGTCTGCCGACGCCACGCAGAACGAGCCGCTCAAGATCCGCTCGCATCGCGCGCTCGCGCGCCTGCACGAGCAACTTGGCGACGGCGAGAAGGCGGCTTCGCACTACCGCGAAAGCGCACTGTCGATGAACGTGGTGTAAAGCAGCCCGCCACGCATCCGAAGCCGTAACGAAAACGGCCGCCTGCAAAACAGGCGGCCGTTTGTTTTGGCTGAAGCCGTAATGCGTTTAGCGGTTCACGAGCTTCGCCGGCGCCGAAAGCGCGAGCAAACCGCCCAGGATCATGAACGCCGCGAGCATGTACATGCCTGAGTCGTTGGCCTTGGTGGCCTCTTTGAGCCAGCCCACCGCATACGGGCTCAGGAAGCCCGCGAGGTTGCCGATCGAGTTGATGAGCGCGATGCCGGCCGCCGCGCCCGTGCCCGCGAGCCAGGCCGTGGGCAGGCTCCAGAACAGCGGCAGCGTGGTGAGAATGCCCATGGTCGCGATGGTGAGCGCCGTCATGGCGAGCGTCGTGTCGTGCGCCCACGTGACCGACAGCACGAGGCCGAGCGCGCCGATGGCGGCCGGCACGGCGATGTGCCAGCGGCGCTCGCGCGTGCGGTCGGCGCTCTTCGCCACCAGCACCATGCCGACCACGGCCGCTGCGAACGGAATCGCCGAAAGCAGGCCGATCGTGAGCGCGTCTTTCACGCCCGTCGCCTTGATGATGGTGGGCAGCCAGAAGCTCACGCCGTAGAGGCCCATCACGAACGAGAAGTAGGTGAGGCTCATCACCAGCACGCGTGCGCTCGTGAGCACGGTCATGATCGGCGGGTCTTCCTTGGTCGCGTCTTCGGCGGCGATGTTGCGCTCGAGCAGTGCGCGCTCTTCTTCCGTGAGCCACTTCGCTCGGCCGATCCGGTCGTCGAGCACGAAGAACACCAGCACGCCGACGATCACCGAAGGCAGCCCTTCGAGCAGGAACAGCCACTGCCAGCCTTGCCAGCCGTTCGCGCCGTCGAAGGACTTGAGAATCCAGCCCGACACCGGACCGCCGATCACGCCCGACAGCGCGATGGCCGTCATGAACCACGTGGTCATGCGCCCGCGGCGGTGCGCCGGATACCAGTAGGTGAGATAGAGGATGATGCCGGGGAAGAAGCCCGCCTCGCACAGGCCGAGCAGAAAGCGCATCACGTAGAACATGGTGGGCGTGGTGACGAACATCGTCAGGATGGAGACGAGGCCCCACGTGACCATGATGCGCGCGATCCACACGCGTGCGCCCACGCGATGCAGGATGATATTGCTTGGCACTTCGAACAGAAAGTAGCCGACGAAGAAAATGCCCGCGCCGAAGCCATAGACCGCATCGGAGAGATTGAGCGCCGAACTCATCTGCAGCTTGGCGAAGCCCACGTTGACGCGGTCCAGATACGCGACCACGTAACACAGCATGAGAAGCGGAATGAGGCGCCACGCGACTTTGCGGTATGTGGCTTCTTCGAAGGCGGAGGGCGGGGCGCCCGCTCCCGCTTGCGGCAGATGATTCGCTGGACTGGCCATGGTGTCTCCTTAGCGATCTTGCTCGTTGGCGTGTTTGTTGTATTGCCACCTTGATATGGCGGGTATTCGACGCGAAAGCACGATCATTCTATACGCGCCGCCGTGGCGCGACGGCGCGTATCTGTCGGGGAAAACACCGATCGGTCAGCTAGCGGGCGCAACTAGACGCAGCGCCCGCCATCCACTTCGATGCAGGTGCCGGTGATGAACGCCGCCTCATCCGAGGCGAGATAGAGGCACGCGTTGGCCACGTCTTGCGGCGTGGAAAAACGCCCGAGCGGAATGGTCGCGACGAAGCGCTGGCGGTTCTCGGGCGTGTCGGGCACGCCCATGAACTCGGCCGTGAGCCCCGTATCGCCGATCACGGGATTCACGCAGTTCACGCGGATCTGGTCGGGGCCCAGCTCGGCGGCGAGCGCCTTGCTGGCGACGATCATCGCGCCCTTGCTGCCGTTGTACCAGACGAGCCCGGGCCGGGGCCGGATGCCGGCCGTCGATGCGATATTGACGAACGCGCCGCCGCCGCGCTCGCGAAAGTGCGGCACGAAGGCGCGCACGCTCCAGTAGAGACCCTTCACGTTGACCGCGTACACGCGGTCGAACTCCGCTTCGCTCACTTCGAGCACGGGCTTGTTGCGATGCGTGGTTCCCGCGTTGTTGACGACGATCTGCACGCTGCCGAAGTCTTCGATTGCCGCTTCGCGTAGCGTGTGCCAGTCGGCTTCGCGCGTGATGTCGCCTTGCACGGCGATGGCCTTGCCGCCTGCGAGCGCAATCTCGCTCGCCACGCGCTCGGCGGCTTCACCGTTCAGATCGTTGATGACGACGTTCGCGCCTTCGCGCGCATAGGTCCTGGCGATGCCTTCGCCGAAGCCCGAGCCGCCGCCCGTCACGACGGCCGTCTTGCCTTTGAGTCGCATGATGTCTCCGTTTATGTTTATCGACATGATTCAGCCGTGCCGGATCGCGATGGTCTTGAGCACCGTGAAGCCATAGAGCGCTTCGAAGCCTTTTTCGCGCCCGTGTCCCGAGTGGCGCGTGCCGCCGAACGGTAATTCGACGCCGCCGCCCGCGCCGTAGTTGTTGACGAACACCTGGCCCGCGCGCACGCGCCGGGCAAGACGCATCTGGCGCGCGCCGTCGCGCGTCCAGATGCCCGCGACGAGGCCGTAAGGCGTGCCGTTGGCGAGCGCGAGCGCTTCTTCCTCGCTCTCGAAGGGCATGGCCGCGAGCACCGGGCCGAACACTTCCTCCTGGGCGAGGCGGCTTTGCGGCGGCACGTCGCGCAGGAGCGTCGGGACTTCGTAGAAGCCGCCGCTGGGCGCATCGGCTTCGAGCCTGCCGCTTGCCGCCGTGGCGATGCGGCTCGCGGCCGCTTCGTCGAGAAAGCCGCGCACGCGCTGGCGCTGCTTCTCGTTGATGAGGGGGCCGCAGTCGAGATCGGCACTGGCCGGGCCCACGCGCAACTTGCCGAACGACGCGGCGAGGCGGTCGATGAGCGGCTCGTAGGCGCTGCGCTCGATCAGCACGCGGCTGCCCGCCGAACAGGTCTGCCCCGCGTTCTGCACGATCGCGGCGACGAGCACGGGCAGCGCGGCGTCGAAATCGGCATCGGCGAAGACGATTTGCGGCGACTTGCCGCCCAGTTCGAGCGTGACGGGCACGTGGTGTTCGGCGGCCATCTGCGCGACGAGCTTGCCCGTTTGCGGCGAGCCCGTGAACGAGATGTGGTCGATGCCGGGATGCGCGCTGAGCGCCGCGCCCGCCTCATGCCCGAGCCCGGTGACGATGTTGAGCGCGCCCGCGGGCAAGCCGGCTTCGCGCGCGAGTTCGGCCACGCGCAGCAGCGACACGCAGGCGTCCTCGGCGGGCTTCACCACGCACGCGTTGCCGGTGGCGAGCGCCGCGCCCACGCTGCGCCCGAAGATCTGCATCGGGTAATTCCAGGGCACGATGTGGCCCGTCACGCCGTGCGGCTCGCGCACCGTGAGCACCGTGTAGCCGGCCTGGTAGGGCAGCGTTTCGCCGTGCAGCTTGTCGGCGGCGCCGGCGTAGAACTCGAAATAGCGCGCGAGCGCGGCGGCGTCGGCGCGCGCCTGCTTGAGCGGCTTGCCGGTGTCGCGCGCTTCGAGTTGCGCGAGTTCCTCCTTGTTCTGGCCGACGAGGCCCGAGAGTGCGAACAGCAGACGCCCGCGCTCGGCGGCGCTCAGTGCGCCCCAGGCGCCTTCGAAGGCGTTGCGTGCGGCCGAGACGGCCGCGTCGATGTCGGCTGCATTGCCGCGTGCGAGCTGCGCGAAGGGCTGGCCGGTGGAGGGATCGATCGCGGCGAGCGTCTCGCCGCTGACGGGCGATTGCCACTCGCCGCCGATGAAGTGCTTCGCTTCTTCCATGCATGCGCCTCGTAAATAGGGAGTGAAGCGGGGGTGAAACGAGGAAGGGAAACGCAAAACGGGAAACGTCGCCGAAACGTGCCTCGGATCGCCCGATGGAGGGCCGCGCCGGCAGATCGATTATCGCGCCAATTGCGGGCGCCACGCGCAGCAATTCAGCAGGCACTTCATCTGCGTGCGGGAAAGCCCTGGGCCGAACTGCCGGCCGCCCTGGCCGATTGGCTATAATGGCGTCCATCCTCCAACGTCCGCGACGTTCGGTTCCGCGCCGTTTTTCCGCGCGAGCCGTCGATTTTTCCCCTTCTCAACAGAGAGCGCTCATGAGCTTTGCAAATGTCCCCGCCGGCAAGGATCTGCCGCAAGACTTCAACGTGATCATCGAGATTCCCGCGCAAAGCGATCCGGTGAAATACGAAGCCGACAAGGACCTGGGCCTGCTCGTCGTCGACCGTTTCGTCGGCACGGGCATGCGCTATCCCGTGAACTACGGCTTCATTCCGCAGACGCTCTCCGGCGATGGCGACCCGGTCGACGTGCTCGTGATCACGCCGTTCCCGCTGCTGGCAGGCTCGGTGGTGCGCTCGCGCGCGCTCGGCATGCTGCAGATGACCGACGAGTCCGGCGTCGACGCGAAGCTGATCGCGGTCCCGCACGACAAGGTCTGCCCGATGACGGCCAACCTCAAGTCGCTCGACGACGTGCCCGAGTACCTGAAAGACCAGATCAAGCACTTCTTCGAGAACTACAAGGCGCTCGAAAAGGGCAAGTGGGTCAAGGTCGAAGGCTGGGTCGGCATCGAAGCCGCCCACAAGGAAATCACCGAAGGCGTGGCGAACTTCAAGAAGTAAATCGCGCTGCAGGTTTGATCGAAAACCGCACGTGCCCGTCAGGGCCGTGCGGTTTTTTCATGGGCGCGATCAATCCACTTCGGCGACGTCGCGCAGTTCGGGGCCGCGCAGGATGTCGAGCCGCGCGGGCCTACCCACCGCGTAGCCCTGCGCGTAGTCCACGCCCATCGCGATCATCCAGTCCACGATGGCGGCGTCCTCCACGCACTCGGCGATCGTCAGCTTGCCCGCGGCGTGGGCGACCTGGTTGATCGATCGCACGATGGCCTGGTCCAGCGGGCTGTCGATGATGCCGCGTATGAAGCTGCCGTCGATCTTCAGATAATCGACGTGCAGATGCTTGAGGTAGCTGAACGACGACATGCCCGCGCCGAAGTCGTCGAGCGCGAAGCGGCAGCCCTGCGCGCGCAGGCGTTCGATGAGCGTGATCGCCTCGTCCAGGTTCGTGATCGCGGCGGTTTCGGTGATCTCGAAACACACGCGCTCGAACGGGATCGACCAGATGCGCTGCTGCTCCTCGATATAGTCGGCGAGCTGCTCGTCGCCGAGCGAGGCGCCCGAGAGGTTGATCGACCAGGTGCCGTAATCGTGCGTGCCTTCGGCGATCATCGCGAACGCGCTCGCGATCACCCAGCGGTCGATGGCCGGCATGAGGTCGAAGCGCTCGGCCGCGCCGATGAACGCGGAAGGCTCGACGAGCGCGCCTGAGGCGGACTGCATGCGCAGCAGCAGTTCGACGTGCGTGTCGTCGGCCGCCGATGCCGATGTGGACGATTGCGCGAGCGAGAGAATCTTCTGGCCGAACAGGCAGAACTGGCCGTTCTCGAGCGCCGCCTTGATGTCGGAGACCCACGCCATCTGCGCGTGCGTTTGCGAGAGTTCCTCGTCGTCATAGCGAAAGCGGTGCACGCGGTTGCGGCCTTTCTTCTTCGCCATGTAGCACGCCACGTCCGCGGCCTTCATCACCTCTTTCACGGAAACCAGTCCCGCCGCGTCGCCGACGAGTCCTATGCTCACGCTCGTCTGCACGATGCGCCCGGCGCCCGTGAAGCGGATCGCGGCAATGCCCGCGCGCAGGTTCTCCGCAAGCAGCGACGCGTGCGCGGCCGTGCAATGCGGCAGCACGACGCCGAATTCGTCGCCGCCCAGGCGCGCAATGATGTCCTCGCCGCGCAACTCGCTCTTGAGCACGCGGCAGACCTGGCGGATCAATTCGTCGCCGGTCGAGTGGCCGCAGGTGTCGTTGACGACCTTGAACTGGTCGAGGTCGAGGAACATAACCGCATGGCCAGGCTGTCCGGCAGGTGCGCTCGCGCTCTCGTCGAGCAACGCGGCCAGACGCCGCTCGAATTCGCGGCGGTTATAGATGTCGGTGAGCTCGTCGTGGGTCGCCTGGTAGGCGAGGCGGGCGGCATGCTCGCGCAGCGCGCTCACGTCGTAGAGCACGATGACGGTGCCGATCACGCGGCGTTGCGCGTCGCGCAGCCTCGACACCGAGTAGTCGACCGCGAGACGCGAGCCGTTCGGGCGCAGCACATGCAGACTGGCGCCGCCTGCGTTGCCTGCCGCCTGAGAATTCATCAGGAGATCGAAGCGCTGCTGTTCGTGCGCGTCGTTGCGCAGATCGCAGATCGCGTCGAACGGTTGCGCGAGCATCCCGGCGGCCGCGCGGCCGAGCATGCGCTCGGCCACCGCGTTGCAGTAGGTCACGCGCGCGTGCTCGTCGGTGCGAATCACGGCTTCGCCGATCGAGGCCAGCGTGACCTCCGCCAGTTCGCGTTCGGTATAGGCCTTCGCTTCGGCGGTCCTCAGTTCGGAAATGTCGAACAGGCAACCGACCATGCGCACGGCGCGCCCGCGCGCGTCGCGCACCGCCTGGCCGCGCGCGCGGCACCAGCAGTAGCTGCCCGCGAGCGTGCGCAGCCGAAACTCCACGTCGAAAGTCGTGGCGCGCGCAAGGTGTTGGCGCAGTACGTGGCGCACGAGCGTGAGGTCGTCCGGGTGGACGAGCTGGGTAAGGCCCGTGTCGCTTTCGAAGCGCGTGCCCACGTCGTAGCCGAGCTGCTCGTAGAGCCAGTTCGAGAAGTAGCATTGCCGGCTGCCGACCTCCCAGTCCCAGAGTCCGGCGTTGATGCCTTCAAAGCCGAGCGTGAGGCGCTCCTCGTTCTTGCGCACTTCGGCTTCGAGGCGGTCGCTGCGTACGAGCGCGCGGCGGATGAATTGCGAGAACACGCCGAGCAGCACGATCGCGGAGGCGGCGAGCGCGAGCGTGAGGAGCGAGCGTGTGGCGCGCGCGGCGTCGTCGAGCGAGCGGGAGAAGCCGCTTTCGATGGGCGCGAGCTGGCTGTCGATCTCGCGCAGTTCCTGCACGAGGCCGGTGGATTCGGGCGCGTGCAGTTTGCCCGCCTGCACGAGCGCGTGCAGGTGTTCGCCGGTATCGGCAAGACGCAGGATATAACGGTCGCCGATCTCCCAGAAGGCTACGGCCGGGCGCATCCACGGCGTGTTCTTGAGCGTGCGGTAGCCCCAGGTCATGCCGTCCATATCGGCGGGCGCGATGCGGCCCAGCTCGAAACCGTGCCGGATCGCCGCGGTGTCCGGCTGCGCGCGGTTCATCTCTAGCCGCGCCGCACGGTCGCCGAGCGGCACGGCAATGCCGGCGAGGAACGCGCGGTAGTCCACCTCGTCGCCGGTGCGTGCATAGCGCTCCAGCGCGTGAACCGCGTCCTTCTGACCCTTCGACCAACTGCTTTCCCCCGCCACATAGGCAAGCAGGATCGACATGATCGAGAGGCTGACCGCGGCGATCGCGGCCATGACGGCAGCGAGCAGCCATAGCGGCAGCAGGACCGCGGTCGTGCGCCGCAATCCGTGCCAACCGGGGGCAAGCTGGCTCGTCTCCGTTTTAATGGGTCTCTTCATGCTTCACCGGTCCCTTCGGCTTGCGAGGTGAAATGAGAGCGCACGCCGGGGGCTAAGACCGGCGTCTTGTGAGCAATAACGGCGAGGGCTGCGGCGGCTTTAGGCTTTAGACGGCGCGTTCGATGAAAAGAGCAAACGCTCTTGGCGCGAGGCGTTTGCTCATTCGGGCGCTGCGGTTTCCGGGGCTTCTTCCGGGGGCGGCGGGGGCAGGACCGATTCGAGCGTACGCGCGCCGCCCGCGAGCGCGCGCTTTTCGCGTGGGGTGAGGCGCTTGACCCAGTACTCGGCGCTCGAGGCGCGCGCACGGTCGGCGAACTCGAATTGCGCGAGCACCTGCACCGGCTTGCGCGAGCGCGTGTAGCGCGCGCCCGTGCCGCTCGCGTGCTGGGCGAAGCGGGCGGCGACGTCGATGGCGATGCCCGTGTAGACGCTGCCGTCGGCGCATTCGAGCATGTAGAGGAACCACGGCATAGTTCTGGAAGCGATGATCGTTATGGGCGAGCGTGTTTCAGGACACACCGCGCGTGAATTTTACTTACGGGCAACGCGCGCATCACGCTCGAAAAGGATTGCGCTCATTGAGTTCGTGCATGTAGGCGTGAATGTGGTTCGTCTCGCTCTCGAGAAAGCGCGCGACGGCATCGGAGAACGCCGGATGGGCGAGCCAATGCGCCGAGCGCGTGGCGGTGGGCAGGAAACCGCGCGCCATCTTGTGTTCGCCTTGCGCGCCGCCTTCGAACACGTCGAGCTTTTCCTCGATGCAGAATTCGAGCGGCTGATAATACGCGGTCTCGAAGTGCAGGCAGGGCACGTGTTCGAGCGCGCCCCAGTAGCGGCCATAGAGCGTACCGCCCTGGCCATTCTCGCCACGTTGCCAGACCACGAGCGAACTCGCGATCGGCTTGCCTTCGCGCTCGGCGATCACGAGCAGCAGATTCTCCGGCATCGTCTCGCCGATCATGCGAAAGAAGTCGAGATTCAGGTACGGCGAAGAGAAATGCTCGCGGTAGGTTTGCCGGTAGCAGCGGCTGAAAAAGCGCCACTCGGTGTCGCTGATGTCCTCGCCGCGCACGCGCCGCATCGTCACGCCCGCGTCGTGCACCTTGCGGCGTTCCGCGCGGATGTTCTTGCGCTTCTTCTGCTCCAGCGTCGAGAGGAAGTCCTCGAAGTCGCGATAGCCGTCGTTGAGCCAGTGAAACTGCACGCCTTCGCGCTGCATCATGCCGAGATCGGTCAGCGCCTCGGCGTCTTCGGTGGTCGGAAAGAGCACGTGCAGCGACGAGACGTCGGCCTGCTCGGCGAACGCGAGCAGCGTCGCCGCCAGATGGCGGCGCGCGGTTGTGTCGGCGGCGATCAGACGCGTACCCTGCACCGGCGTGAACGGCACGGCGCACAGGAGCTTTGGGTAGTACTCGAGGCCGTTGCGCTTGTACGCGTCGGCCCAGGCCCAGTCGAACACGTACTCGCCGTACGAGTGGCCCTTCAGATACACCGGCGCGGCGGCGGCGAGGCGGCCCGTGCGCGTGTCGGTGAGCGTGACGAATTGCGCGGCCCAGCCCTCGTTGGGCGTGGTGCAGCGCGTGGCGTCGAGCGCCGCGAGGAATTCGTGGCGCAAAAAAGGCGTAGGCTGCGCCTGGCGCGCGAGCAGCGCGTTCCATTCGGCGGCGTCGACCTCGGACGGTGAGCCGAGGATGCCCGTGCGATAATCGAAATGTTCCTGTTTCATGCGTGCCCGTTGGCGTGGGATGCGGCTTGGGTCGTTCAGCAGCGCCTGCAGCGGCAAACGGTCATGGTAAAGCAAACGTCCCGAGCGGGTGAGGACCGCCGCGCTTCGTGCAGCGGCGTCAGCCAGGCAGCATCGAGCGGTTTCAAAGCGGCTTCAAGCGGTATCAAGCAGCCCGAACGTCAGAGCGCGCGCTTGCGTGCGCAGCGCGCCCGCCTCAAGGTTATCGAAATGAAAGAGCGCTTCTTCAATCTCTATACGCACGGCTTTGCGCGCGTGGCCGTGGGCGTGCCGCGCTGCCGTGTGGCCGATCCCGCATTCAACGCCAGCGAGACGCTCGCGCTCGCGCGCGAGGCCGCCGCGCAGGGCGCGGCGCTCGTCGCGTTCCCCGAGCTTGGGCTTTCGGCCTATACCTGCGACGACCTGTTCCATCAGCAAGCGTTGCTCGACGCCTGCGAGCGTGCACTCGCGCAGATCGTGGAAGCGTCGGCGGCGTTGCCGATCGTGATGATCGTGGGGCTGCCGGTGCGCGCGGGGCATTCGCTCTTCAACTGTGCAGCCGTCGTGGCGGGCGGGCGTCTGGCGGGCGTCGTGCCCAAGAGCTTCCTGCCGAACTACGGCGAATTCTACGAGCCGCGCCAGTTCAGCGCCGCCGATAGCGCGAGCACCGACACCGTGCGCCTCGCCGGCGCGGATGTGCCGTTCGGCGCGTCGCTGCTGTTCGAGGTGCCGCAGGTCGCGGGCCTGCGCTTTCACGTGGAAATCTGCGAGGACGTCTGGGTGCCGATCCCGCCGTCGTCGTTCGCGGCGCTCGCGGGCGCCTCGGTGCTCGTCAATCTTTCGGCGTCGAACGTCGTGGTGGGCAAGGCGGGCTACCGGCAGCAGCTGGTCTCGCAACAGTCGGCGCGTTGTCTCGCCGCGTATCTGTACACCTCGGCGGGCAAGGGCGAATCGACCACCGACATGGCCTGGGACGGCCACGCGCTCGTGTGCGAAAACGGCGAGCTGCTCGCGCAGTCGGAGCGCTTCTCCGACGACTCGCACCTCATCTTCGCCGATGTCGATCTCGCGCGGCTGCAGCAGGAGCGCATCCGCCAGACCACGTTCGGCGATTCGATCCGCCGCCACGCCGATGAAGTCGCGAAGTTCCGCGTGATCTCATGCGAGCTGGCCGGCGAGGGCGCATGGCGGCGCGACACGCTCGCGCTCTCGCGCCGCGTGGAGCGCTTCCCCTATGTGCCAGCCGATCCGAAGCGGCGCGACGAGCGCTGCAACGAGGTCTACAACATCCAGGTGCAGGCGCTCGTGCAGCGGCTTTCGCAGGCGGGCATCAAGAAGGTGGTGATCGGCGTCTCGGGCGGGCTCGACTCCACGCATGCGCTGCTCGTGTGCGCGAAGGCGATGGATCGCCTTGGACTGCCGCGCGCGAACATCCTCGCGTACACCATGCCCGGGTTCGCCACGAGCGAGCGCACGCTGCGCCAGGCGCGCGAGCTGATGGCGCTGGTCGGCTGCACGGCGCGCGAAATCGACATTCGCCAGAGCTGCATGCAGATGCTCGAGGACCTCGGCCATCCGTACTCGGAAGGCCGCGAAACCTACGACATCACTTTTGAAAACGTGCAGGCCGGCGAGCGCACGAATCACCTGTTCCGCCTCGCCAACTTCAACCACGCGATCGTGATCGGCACGGGCGATCTCTCCGAGCTTGCGCTCGGCTGGTGCACCTACGGGGTGGGCGATCACATGTCGCACTACAACGTGAATGCGAGCGTGCCGAAAACGCTCATCACGCACCTCGTGCGCTGGGTGGCCGAAACGGGCCAGATTGGCCAGAACGGGGAGAGCGGCCGCGACGTGCTCGAAGCGATTCTCGCCACCGACATCAGCCCGGAGCTGATCCCCGGCAAGTCCGATGGCGCGCCCGAGCAGAAAACCGAAAGCACGATCGGCCCCTACGAGTTGCAGGACTTCAACCTCTACTACACGCTGCGCTTTGGCTTCGCGCCTTCGAAGGTCGCGTTCCTCGCGCGCCACGCGTGGGGTGACCGCGAAGCGGGCGCGTGGCCCGAGAACGCGAAGGTCGCGCGCAATCAGTACGATCTCGCGTCGATCAAGCGCAATCTGCGCATTTTCCTCGACCGCTTCTTCCGCCAGAGCCAGTTCAAGCGCACCTGCATTCCGAATGCGCCGAAGGTCGGCTCGGGCGGCTCGCTCTCGCCGCGCGGCGACTGGCGCGCGCCCAGCGATTCGGAGTCGGTGGTCTGGCTCGCCGATCTGGAGCGCGTACCCGACGAAGCGGGCGGGGCGAGCGCGGCGCCTGCGGGCAAGCCCTCGGCGTGAGCCCCGGCCGCACAGCGTAGAATCCCGATATGTTCCGAAATTTCCGACAAATCCGATAACGAGACGAGGTTCGCCATGAAACGCATTACTGCCGTGATCAAACCGTTCAAGCTCGACGAAGTGCGCGAGGCGCTCGCCGAAGTGGGCCTCACGGGCCTGACCGTCACCGAGGTCAAGGGCTTCGGCCGCCAGAAGGGCCACACGGAGCTTTACCGCGGCGCCGAATACGTGGTCGACTTCCTGCCGAAGGTGAAGATCGAGGTGGTGGTCGCGAGCGACCAGGCCGACCAGGTGATCGACGCGATCATCGGCGCGGCGCGCACCGGCAAGATCGGCGACGGCAAGATCTTCGTGACCGACGTGGAGCGCGTGATCCGCATCCGCACGGGCGAGGAAAACGAAGCGGCGGTTTGAGGCCGCGGGCCTTCGAACACCGGAAGCACCCTTAGAAAAAGGGACGGCGCCGCCTGCGCGGCCCGTCCCCAGAATAAAAAACGGTGCGATACCCTTTCGGACATCGCACCGATACGCGCCTCTCGCAGCAGCGTGAAAACGTCGATGTAGCTGTTCTTTCTACACTCGCTTCGAATTAGAACGAGTGCTGGATACCTGCGTACACGCCAACCTGGCTGTGGCCCGGAACCGGGTTGCCCGTGCTTGCGGCCGTACCGAAGTTGTTGGCGTTCAGGCCGAAGTTGGCCGTCTTGCTGTTCTGCACCGTGCCTGCCTGGATGTCGAGCAGCGTGCGCTTGGACAGGTTGTACGAGCCGCCGATCGTGTACAGCGTGGCGTTGCCGCCGCCGTTGTTCGCATTGACGTGGTAGACCGCTGCGATCAGGGCTGCAGCCGGCGTCATTTGCCACGTCACACCGCCCCACTCGTGGTCGAGCGTGGTCGGCTGGCCGATGATGCCCGGATTCATGCCCGACGAACGGATGGCTTCGTAGCCGCCCTGAACCTTGAACGCGCCGAGGAACAGGTTGAACATGGCCATGTAATCGCGCGAGTAAGCGAATACGCCGTTGCCGTTACCTTGCGAGGTCGAGAGCGGCGTCTTCGTGCTGCCGTCCAGCGCGTTGTACAGGCCGCCCAGCTGACCATTGTTCGGATTGCGGATTTCGTCATACAGGCCGCGGATCTGGAACAACGAGCTCGTGTAGGTCAGTTGCAGGCCAGCTTCGCGACCCGACGGCGTCGTGTTGTTGCCGTTCCAGTTCGTCGCGTTCGAGAACGCGTACTGGCCGTACACGTCAAAGCCGAACCAGTTCGGCGACTGGTACGAAATGTTGTTGCTCGATTGCGGCCAGTTGCGGCCACGAACCATCGAGGCCGACGACCAGTTCGACTGACCGAACGGGTCGAAGTCCCAAATGCCGTTGGAGATGAACAGCATGCGGCCAGCCAGCAGCGTACCGAACTGGTCGTTCGCTACACCGATAGTTGCCCAGCGATTCCAGAGCGAGCCGGCCGAGCCGAGCGTGCCGTTCGCGGTGCTGAAGCTGCCTTCCAGGTGGAACAGAACCTTGTTGCCGCCACCGATGTCTTCAACGCCCTTCATGCCCCAGAGGCTGGTACCCCAGTAGCCGCTTTCGAGCTGAACCTGGCTGGAGCCGTGGGTGGCTTGACCATTTGCGCCGCTGCCGGCGCCAATGCCGTTCATATACGCCACACCCATATCCAGGCGGCCGTAGAGCGTGACGCTGCTTTGTGCATGCGCGATCACGCCAGCCGACATCAATGCTGCGGCGAGCAAAGCTTTCTTCATCTTCTCCTCCATACCCTGTCAAAGAGTCAACCTTAGTACTGCGAAAGACGTCCGTGCGCTTGGCGGCGCTGCGAACAGAAATCGTCGCGTGAGGGAGAATTACCCCGAGGACCGGCGTACGGGCTGGTGCCGCTGCATGACCCGCGCTGGGTCGTCTTGCAGGTCCCCTGGTTGACTGGCATCTCCCGTTCTTTTTGAAGTGAAACTACTTTTAATGAACTTTGTTTTGCTACTTTGGTTACTAATTTAGCAAAAAAGGTTCGCGCTGGCGAACTAATTCGTGCTCGCACCCCGGGATGTCGTCAAATTGCAATATGGTCTTCCTGGATGGTGGTCAGAGAGGTACTACGAATATGTCGAAAACCTTGTGGGACAAGGGACTCACGTCAATTGAATGGCTGAGTTCAGGATTGCCACTATTGACGAGGGATTTCACAAGGAGTAATGCGAAAAACGCCGTTTTTGCGGCTAAACGGGCGGCTTTTCGAGGACGAAAGTCCCAAAAAGAAAAGGCGCTGTAAGCGCCTTGTAAAACTACTTTTACTACATCGCCGAAAGGCGGCGACCCTGTGAGTCGTCTTACTTGAGGCTGCCTGAAAGGAACTGGCGCAGGCGCTCGCTCTTCGGATTGGCGAAGACCTCGGCCGGCTTACCTTCCTCTTCCACGAGTCCCTTGTGCAGGAACATGACGTGGTTCGAAACGTTGCGCGCGAAACCCATTTCGTGGGTGACCACGATCATCGTGCGGCCTTCCTCGGCGAGCTTCTGCATGACCTTGAGCACTTCACCCACGAGTTCGGGGTCGAGCGCCGAGGTCGGCTCGTCGAACAGCATGACGTCGGGGTGCATGGCGAGCGCGCGGGCAATCGCCACGCGCTGCTGCTGACCACCCGAGAGGTGCGAGGGGTATTGCTTCTCCACGCGAGGCGCGAGACCGACCTTCTCCAGATAGGTGCGCGCGCGCTCTTCGGCTTCCTTGCGCGGCAGGCCCAGCACGTGCACAGGCGCCTCGATCACGTTCTCGAGCACCGACATGTGCGACCACAGGTTGAAGTGCTGGAACACCATGGCGAGCTTGGTGCGCACGCGCTGGAGCTGCTTTGCGTCGGCGGGGTGCAGGGCGCCCGTGCGCTTGTCCGCGCGGGTGGCGACTTCCTCGCCGTCCACCACGATGCGCCCTTCGTTGGGCTGCTCAAGGAAGTTGATGCAACGCAGCATCGTGCTCTTGCCCGATCCGGACGAGCCGATCACGCTGATCACGTCGCCGGCATTGGCTTTCAGGGACACGCCCTTGAGGACTTCGTTGTCGCCGTACTTCTTGTGGATGGAGTCGACGAACAGCTTCTGCTTCTGGGAATTCATCAATTGACCTTTAAACACGCCCTCGCGGGCTCACTTGCCTTGCGGTCGCAGGTACGCGAGCCAGCGGCGCTCCGCGCGGCGGAACAGCCACACGAGCGTGAAAGAAATGATCAGGTACAGGAGTGCGGCGATGCCGAACGCGCCGAACGACTGATACGTCGCCGAGTTCACGTCGCGCGCGATCTTCAGGATGTCCGGCACGGTCGCCGTGAAGGCCACGGTCGTTGCGTGCAGCATCAGAATGACTTCGTTGCTGTAGTAGGGCAGGGCGCGGCGCAGCGCCGAAGGCAGGATCACGCGGCGGTACAGCGTGAATTGCGACATGCCGTACGCGCGCGCGGCCTCGATCTCGCCGTAGGGCGTTGCCTTGATCGCGCCCGCGAAGATTTCGGTGGTGTACGCGCAGGTGTTGAGCGTGAACGCCAGCAGCGTGCAGTTCATGCCGCTCCTGAAGAACGCGCTCGTGAGTTCGTGGTTGCGCACGATCTCGAGGCTGTAGAGGCCCGTGTAGCACAGCAGCAGCTGCACGTAGAGCGGCGTGCCGCGGAAGATGTAGGTGTAGAGCCACACGAGCCCGGCGAGCCATTTCTTCTTCGACACGCGGGCCACGGCGAGCGGCACCGAGAGGCAGAAGCCGAGTCCGATCGAGATCACGAGCAGCCATAGCGTGATGGCCACGCCGCTGAAATGATAGCCGTCGGAGAAGAGGTAGTTGCGCCAGTATTGCTGGATCAGTTGGACGAAGTCTTGCATGGTCTTGGCCTCGCGCTATTTATAGATCCGCCTTGCGCACACCGGTGGAGTAGCGCTTGTCGAGATACATCAGCACGAAGTTGGAGACCGTGGTGATGACGAGATAGATCGCGCCGGCGAGCAGCGTGAAGAAGAAGAAACGCAGCGTGCCCTTGCCGGCGTCCTGGCTTGCCTTCACGACGTCGGCGAGGCCGATGATCGAGACGAGCGCCGTGGACTTCACGAGCACTTGCCAGTTGTTGCCGATGCCGGGCAGCGCGAAGCGCATCATCTGCGGGAACATGATGCGCGTGAACACCTGCCAGCCCGTCATGCCGTAGGCGTGGCCCGCTTCGAGCTGGCCGCGCGGCACCGCGAGGAACGCGCCGCGGAAGGTTTCCGTGAAGTACGCGCCGTAGATGAAGCCCAGCACGACCACGCCCGCGAGGAACGGATCGATGTCGATCTGATCCCAGCCGAGCATGTCGGTGAGGTTGTTCAGCCAGATCTGGATGCTGTAGAAGAGCAGCAGCATGAGCACGAGATCGGGCACGCCGCGAATGAGCGTGGTGTAGAGCGTGCCCGCGCCGTGCGCGACGCGGTTTTTGGAGAGCTTGGCCGCCGCGCCGATCAGCCCGAGCACGAACGAGAGCGCGAGCGACAGCACGGCGAGCTTGACGGTCTGCCAGGTGCCGGCGAGGATCAGCGGGCCGTAGCCTTGAAGAAACATGGGCGAGTCCTTGACGGTGCGTTTCTCACACCGCGAAAGGCGCGGCTGTCTGCCGCGGTTCAAATCCGGTCATGGCCGCGCGGGTTGTAGCCTGGTCGCGCGCGGGCCGATGCGATTGCGCTCGTGAGCGCGCCTGTGACTGTATACGAAGCCCGGTGGCGGTCTATCGGGGAGCCCCCGGGGCTTTGGTGTCGTGGCGCGAGGCGCGAGCGGTGGGTGTCTCGTTGTTTATTTACCTGCGTGTGCGTTCCCGTTCACTTGCCTTTGTAGATATCGAAGTCGAAGTACTGCTTCGCGATCCTGTCGAACGTGCCGTCCGCATGAATCGCGGCCAGCGCCGTGTTGAACTTCGCTTTGAGTTCGGCGTCGTCCTTGCGCAGGCCGATGGCGGTGCCGTCGCCGATCGTCGCCGGGTCTTCCACTTCCGGGCCCGCCCACGCGAAGCCCTTGCCGCGCGGCGTTTTCAGGAAGCCGAAATCCGCCTGGACCTCGTCTTGCAGCGTGGCGTCGAGGCGCCCGGCGATCAGATCCTGGTAGACCTGATCCTGATTCTGGTACGAGATCACGTTCACGCCCCGCGGCGCCCAGTGCGCCTTTGCGTACGCTTCCTGGGTCGAGCCCTGCTCGACGCCCACGTTCTTGCCCTTGAGCGAAGCCGGCGTGGGCAGGAGCGGCGAGCCCGCGCGCGCGAGCATGCGTGCGGGCGCATCGAACATCTTCGTGGAGTAGTCGATCTGCTGGGCGCGCTGCGGCGTGATCGTCAGCGACGACACGATCGCATCGAACTTGCGGGCCTTGAGCGCCGGGATGATGCCGTCGAGGTCGTTTTCGACCCAGACACACTTCACGTTCATGCGCGCGCACAGGGCTTTCGTGAGGTCGACATCGAAGCCGACGATCTGTCCGTTCGGCGCTTTGGATTCGAACGGCGCATAGCTGGCGTCCACGCCGATGCGCACGGTTTTCCACTCTTTGGCGGCGGCGCTGCCTGCGATCAGGGCGAGCGCCACGCACACTGCAAACTTCTTCATCATTCTCCTGTCGAGCCGGAGCGCGTGCCCTTTTAGCACTGACTCCGTCCCATGCACGACTGATACGGGTGGCGCGGCGCGGTAAGGGGCGCGCGGCCGACGCAAGGCGGACCGGCTCGTGGCCGTTGGCCGCCATTCTAGGCGATCAAAAATGCGGGTCGGAAAGCGCGGCGCACTCCGGCCCCGGCGGCAGCGCGCGCTGGCGGGGCGGGGTAGCCGCCACGGGGGTGTCCACCCCGGGCCATCAGGCTCACGCTGGCCGAAAAGCGCGGTATTTTACCCGAAGCCGGAGGGCGTGCGGGTCTGACGCAGGGCGACGCCGGCAACGCAGCCCATTGATGTTGCTGGCGAAACGATGCGGTGCGCTGCTGCGGATTGTGCAAGCGGGCCGCCGCCCTTACCTTTGGATATCGACATGATTGACCGGAGATTGCCATGCTGACCATCCGACGCGCCGACGAACGCGGCCACGCCAACCACGGCTGGCTCGACTCGTACCACAGCTTTTCGTTTGCCGACTATTTCGACGAAGCGCATATGCACTACGGTGCGCTGCGGGTGCTCAACGACGACCGTATCGCGGGCGGCCAGGGCTTCGGCGCGCACGGCCATCGCGACATGGAGATCGTGACCTATGTGCTGTCCGGCGCGCTCGCACACCGTGACAGCATGGGCAACGGCTCGACCATCCGCCCCGGCGACGTGCAGCGCATGAGCGCCGGCACCGGCGTGATGCACAGCGAGTTCAACGGCTCGAAGGAAGAGGAAGCGCACCTGCTGCAGATCTGGCTGCTGCCGCGCGAGCGCGGCGGCGCGCCCGGCTACGAGGAAAAGCGCTTCGACGACGCCGACAAGCGCGGCCGGCTGCGCCTCGTCGCCTCGCCAGACGGGCGCGACGGCTCGGTGACCGTGCAGTCGGATGCCTCGATCTACGCGGCTCTGGTGGACGGCGAGGAGCGCGTCGAGTATGCGGTGCCGGCCGGGCGGCGCGTCTATCTGCATGTGGCGCGCGGCGCGCTGGACGTGAACGGCCAGCGCCTCGAAGCCGGCGATGCCGCGATGATCGAGGCTGAGGCGGCCGTCGCGCTCGCGAAGGGCGCAGCGGCCGAAGTGCTGCTGTTCGATCTCGCCTGAGCCTTTGACCGGCAGCGGCCGGCAAGCGCCCGCGCCATGAAAAAAGCGCCGCGGGGTGCGAATCCCGCGGCGCTTTGTCGCGCTTTTGCGCGCGCGTGTGTGCCGATTACTGCTGCGCAGCCGGTGCCGAAGCGCCGCCCTTGTGGTGCTGCTCCCAGCGCTCGCGCATCTGCTCGTGGCGCTGCTCCATCTTCGCGAAGCGCTCCTTGATCGCCGTGCTCACGGTCGTCTTCTGCTGGTCGTTCAGGCCGTTGTAGAAGGCGAGCCACGCTTGCGTGGTTTGCTCGCGCAGCTGCTGGTTCTGCTGCTCGACCTGCTCGTGCGCCGTGTGCATGGCGTTCAGGTCGAGGATCGGCTGGTTCTTCATCGAATCGAACTGCTGCTTCATCTGTTCATGATTCTTGCGCATGGCCTGACCGTTCTGCTTCATCGTGTCGAGCGCGGCCTGCCATTGCTTTTCCTGCGCGGCGTTCAGGTTCAGCTTGTCGTGCAGCTGCTTGAAGCCGAGCATGAAGTCGCCGTGCATGCCGGGGCCGCCATGCATGCCCGGACCGCCGTGCATCATGCCGGAACCGCCCAGGGGCGGCGGCGGGGTCTGGGCGTTGGCGGCGGTGGCGCCCACGGTGAGCGCGAGCGAGGCAGCGGCGATGGCGAGAAGGCGCGAAGTCGTCTTGTACATGGTGATGCTCCTGACAAATCCATGAGGGTTTTATCCGGTCTGGCGCGGCGCTTTCGGAAAGTGGTGGCGCTCGCAACCGGTGTCCCTAGCGTATCGACCCGGCAGGCGGCGCGTGTTACGCCGCGGGCCGCCGAGATTACGCGACATTACACGCGCCTTTCGCGGTAACACCTCGTAACCCAGCTGGAAGAGCTGTAAGCAAACGGCCCGTGCGCGCGCGTTACACTTCATCCCATGGCTACTCAAATCCTTGTCGTCGACGACGACCTCGAACTACGCGACCTCCTGCGCGACTATCTAGCGCGCCAGGGCATGGAAGTCTCGGTGCTGCACGACGCCGGCTCGCTGGAGCGGCGGCTCGAGCGCGAGCGCCCGGACCTGATCGTGCTCGACCTGATGATGCCGGGCGTCGACGGCCTGACCGCGCTGCGCAAGCTGCGCGCGGCCGGCGACGACATCCCCGTGATCATGCTGACGGCGCGCGCGGACGACGTGGACCGCATCGTCGGCCTCGAACTCGGCGCGGACGACTACCTCGGCAAGCCGTTCAACCCGCGCGAGCTGCTCGCGCGCGTGCAGGCGGTGCTGCGCCGGCGCCGCACGGTGCCTTCGGCCGCGGCGCCCGAGCAGCGCGAGCCGTACGCGTTCGGCCGCTTCACGCTCGACTTCCAGTCGCGCACGCTGCAGCAGGAAGGCAAGCCGATCATGCTGTCGGGCAGCGAGTTCGCCCTCCTGAAGATTTTCGTGAACCACCCCATGCGTACGCTCACGCGCGAGCGCCTGCTGGAGTTGCTGCACGGTCCCGAGTACGACGGCACCGACCGCGGCATCGACGTGCAGGTGTGGCGTCTGCGGCGCATTCTCGAAAGCGACCCGTCCACGCCGCGCTTCATCCAGACCGTACGCGGACGCGGCTACGTGTTCGTTCCCGACGGAGAGCAGGGCAACCATGCGCCGGCCGGTTGATTCGCTGTTCGGGCGCCTCGCGGTCATCTTCATCGGCGTTCTGCTGGTGTCGCATGTCGCCTGGTTCACGCTCATGCGCGTCGAACACAATCAGATGCAAACGCGCTACGCCGTCGAGGAAGCGACCTTCCTCGTCGACGCGGTGCGCCAGCACGTCGAGCGCGAGCCCGACCAGCCGCTGCCTTCGCGCGTGCAGCTCGTCGATCCGGCGAGTCCCGCCGTGCCGCCCGTCACCGAACGCATGCCCGAGCCGCTGCGCCGTTTCATCGACGACGTGCGCGAACGCATGCCGCCCGGCACCGACGTGCGCGTCGGGCCGCCCGGCGGGCCGCCCACGCTGTGGGTGCGCGGGCCGCAGGACGCCCGCTGGATCGTCCTGCCGGGCCAGCCGCTGCGCATCATGCGGCCGCTCGACAAGTTTCTGCCCTGGGTCATCACCATTTTCGCCACCGCCGTGATCGCCGCGCTCGTGGCCGCCTGGATGCTGCAGCAGCCGCTGAGCGCGCTCGCCCAGGCGGTGGGGCGCTTTGGCCGCGGCGAGCCCGTCCCGCCCGTGCCCGAACGCGGGCCGCGCGAGCTGCGTCAGCTCACGCTGGGCTTTAACCAGATGGTCAAGGAAGTCGAGCGTACGGAGAAAGACCGCGCCGTCATGCTCGCGGGCGTCGCGCACGATCTCAAGACGCCGCTTGCCCGGCTGCGCCTGCGCGCCGAAATGATGGACGAGCAAAAGGTGCGCGACGGCGTGGTGCGCGACGTCGAGTCGATGGCGCACATCGTCGACCAGTTCCTCGTGTTTGCGCACGACGGCGCCGATCGCAGCGAGCCCGTCGAGGTCGACGACCAGTGCGAGCGCATCGCGCGCAACCACCGCACGGCGAGCGGCGAGACGGTTGCGATCGAAACGCGTCTGCGCGCGGGTCCGGAGTTTCGTCTGCCCGCGGCCACGCTCGAGCGCGTGGTCTCGAACCTGCTCGACAACGCGCATGCGTATGGCGCACCGCCCGTCGTGATCGAGAGCGAGCGCGGCCCGACGGGTTTCTCGCTCACCGTGCACGACCACGGCAAGGGCATCCCCGACCAGGAACTGACGCAGGCGAGCCGGCCGTTCGTGCGCCTCGACCCGGCGCGCGGCGGCAACGGCCACAGCGGCCTGGGCCTCGCGATCGTCGAGCGGCTGGTGCGCCGCGCAGGCGGCGAGCTCTCGATCGGCAACGGCGAGAGCGGCGGGCTAGCGGTGCGCATGACGTTTGCGTTCGACGTGGTGGAGCGCACCGTCACCGAAGCGGCGCAGATCTGGTAAATCGCGTGGGAATGGTTTGGCGGAAGCCCGCACCGAAGAGGCGGGGCATGGCCGGATGCGCTCGACGTGGTATTGAGCTGGTATTGACCACGCAGGAACCGGACGTTCCGCCCGAAGGCGCCGCCAGAGCGACGCCAGCATAAGCCAGGCTAAGCCACGTCAGGTCGGGCGCAGCCGCTCAGGCCGTGAAGAGCGTGTCGAGCGCGGCGGCGGCCTCGTTGTCCACCGTGTTGTAGGTCACGGTGTCGGCCTCGAAGATGTAGTGCGTGGTGTACTTGCCGAGGCGGGCAAGAATCTCTTCCTGAATCAGCTCGGGCGTGGCGTCGAGTTTCAGGTACCACGCGGTCGATGACAGGCGCGTCTGGAACGCGCCGTACTCGACCATCAACTGGTCGAACGCGAGCGCATCCTGATCGCGGCAGACAATGACCAGATTTCCCTTCATGCATGCCTCCAGATTTGTGCGGAACACCGAAGTGGCGCGGTTTGACTCATGCGCACCGGATGGACTGGTGCGCACCGTTCATCCCATGATACCGCGCCTCGCCGGTTGAGCCGGGCGAGCCCCGCAGCCTGGTACGGGCATCCCTCGTGTGATGGTTTGCGCAAGCTCGTTGCGCACTCACCAGGTCGGCGCCGCGGCGCGCGGCGGCACGACGCCCTCGGCCGTCATGGCCTCGCAACGGTCGCGCCCGGCCGCCTTCGCCATGTAGAGCGCGAGGTCGGCGCGGCTCATCAGACGCTCGGGCTGATCCTGCGAGGCCGCAAGTTCGGTCACGCCGATGCTCACGCTCACGCTCGCTTCCTCGGGCAATTCCACGCAAATGCGTTTGCTCACCTGCTCGCGCAGGCGATCGAGCACGATGAGCCCCGTGGCCAGCGAGGTCGCGGGCAGCAGGATGCCGAACTCCTCGCCGCCCAGGCGTCCGACGGCGTCGTCGGCGCGCAGTTCGGCGCGGCATGTCTCCACGAAATGCTGGAGCGCGCGGTCGCCCGCCGGGTGGCCGAAGCGGTCGTTGATCTGCTTGAAGTAGTCGAGGTCGGCAATCGCCATGCACAGCGGTTGGCCTGCCGCATAGGCCGTGTCGATCTCGCGGCGCAGCAGGTCGAGGAAGTAGCGCCGCGAGAGCGCGCCGGTCAGCGCGTCGTGGCGCGCCTCGGCGGCGAGCAGCGCGTTCGCGGCCTGCAACTGCCCGGCGAGATCGCGGCTCGCGTGATGCAGGCGCCGCTCGCGCACCCACGAGACCGAGATCACCGCCGCGAGCGCCGCGGTGCCCGCGAGCGTGAGGAAAATGAGGAGCCGGTCGCGCTGGTGGTTCGCGATCAGCTCGGACCATGCGTTGACCGGATCCACGAGGTGTGCCGAGAGCCCGGAGTTCAGGCCGCCGCGCTGCTCGTAGAGGGCTGGCGCGCGTTGGCCCGGCAAGGCGATCATTTGCGCGGCGTCGGCGCGCGGGATCCACGGCGCCTTGCTCAACGCGGTTTTCGATGCCGGGCGCAACTCGAGCGGCGCGAAGTGCTCGCGCAGATAGGTGTTCACGCGGTCCAGCGCATTCATTTCGGCGACGTGCGAGCCGGGCAAGGCGCGTCCTTCGAGCGCGCTGTCATGGGCCATGATGATGACGCCATTGTTGTCCGCGACGAAGGTGCCCGGGTGGGTCACCCAGTGGCGCAGTCGGGCGATGCTGACCTTCGCGACCACGGCGCCGACCAGCAGGCCGTCGTCATAGGCGGGCGCTGCGACGAAAATGCCGGGCTCGCCGCTTGCCGTGCCCACGCCGTAGGCTTCGGAGAACGCCCCGAGCAGCGTGTCGTTCAGATATGCGCGCGGACGCATGTCCACGCCGACGTAGGAGATTTTTTCGAGCGCATTGCTCGACGCGATGCAGATGCCGTTCGCGTTGACGAGCCAGATCGCATCGAGCCCGGAGAAGCCCTGGGCGTCGTGGAGAAAGCGGTCGACCCCGGCGAGCGCCGGCACGCCTTGCAGCTCCTTGCGCCGTGCCAGTTCCGTCGATTCGCTCGACGCGGCATAATGCGCGGCCTCGGTGAGTGCCTGCTGGACGACACGGGTTTCGGCCATCGTCGCCGGAATGGCGCGCGACATGGCGAGGTCGCTGGCGATCACTTCGGCCATGTTGTCCACGACCGAGCGCATCATCTGGCGCTGTGCGGCGAGCGCGGCCTCGAACTCCTGGCGGACCATGCGGTCCGCGAGCCAGTCGGCCGCCGCCCAGCAGACGAGCGCGACCACCACGACCCCGAGGGGCCCGGCTGCCTGACGCAAGAGTCTCCTGTTCATCGGCCTTCTGGTTCGTGAGTGGTATGGAGGCGTGGGGATCGGCGCCCCTGGGCGTCGGGGCGCCACTGACGGAGCGTGTCGATTTTACCCCTCGAACGGGGCCGGTGAACCCGCTCTCGAAGCCTCAGCGCGGCGTTGCGAGGCGGCGCGAGCGGACGGCGGCGCGAGCGTGGATCGCTAACATGCAAGGTGCATGCCGTCAGCACGGCGATACGCGGCGATGAGCGAAGTCGAGGCAGCGCAGACGCGGTTGGCGCGGCTTCGCGAGCGCCGTTCACGCGCGTGCCAGCGTGTGGCGCGCAAGCGACGCCCACTGGCGTTGGCGGCCTGAATGAGGCAGGAACGCAGGCGAGCGCGGCGTCGTTGTGTCATCAAGGCGTCATCGATGCGTCATCACGATGACGTGCAGAAGCCGGGCGCGGCACGTTCTGGAAGCTCTCCAGAAGGCCGGCGAAAGCGCCGCGAAAGCCCGTGTAGTCTGGCTTTCACGGCGCACCGGCCGCGGTTGTGAGTGTCATCGAGGTTGTAGTAGTGTCGTGCCGTTTCAGTCGAGGCAAGCCCAGTCGCCCGCCGCCAGTCGCCAGCCGCAACTGCGGTGCGGGCGGTGCGTACCACCGCGGCATCGTCGCCGTGTCATCAACGCCAACGAAATTTTGAGTCCATGCGCCTTGCCTTTGTCGATCCGCCATCCTCGCAGCTTGTGCAATGCCTGTCCGGCGGCACGGACGTCATGTCGTCCGCCTTTCTGAAACCTGGCGCGGAGGGCGTCTGAATGGAGTTCAGCTTCAATCTGAACCGCACGGCCAACGCCTCGGCGTGGCGCGTGCTGCCGAACCGCTGGGACTTCGTGGCGTTCCCGCTGATGATCGGCCTCATTGCGATGGCGGCCGTGGGCTTTCACGAAACGATGGCGCCCATCGCGACGTTGAAGGCGCAGCCCATCTCGCTCGATCCCGCGAACCTGCCCGAGTACGCCATGCGCACCACGCTGCGCATGCTCGCGGCGATGGTGGCCTCGCTGATCTTCACGCTCGTGTATGGCACGCTCGCGGCGAAGAGCCGCCGCGCGGGCCAGGTGCTCGTGCCGATTCTCGACATCCTGCAGTCGGTGCCGGTGCTCGGCTACATCTCGTTCACGGTCACGTTCTTCCTCGCGCTGTTTCCTTCGCGCGTGCTGGGCGCCGAACTCGCGGCGATCTTCGCGATCTTCACGAGCCAGGCCTGGAACATGACGTTCAGCTTCTACCAGTCACTGCGCACGGTGCCGCGCGATCTGGATGAAGTCTCGCGCGGGTTCCACCTGACCGCATGGCAGCGCTTCTGGAAGCTCGAAGTGCCGTTCTCGATGCCGGGCCTCATCTGGAACATGATGATGTCGATGTCGGGCGGCTGGTTCTTCGTGGTGGCCTCCGAAGCGATCACGGTGGGCAACAACACGATCACGCTGCCGGGTGTCGGTGCGTATCTGGCGCAGGCGATCGCGGAAAAGAACCTGCACGCCGTGGGCTGGGTGATCCTCGCGATGATCGTGGTGATTCTTGCCTACGACCAGTTCCTGTTCCGCCCGCTCGTGGCCTGGGCCGACAAGTTCCGTATGGAGAACACGAGCTCGGGTGATGCCCCGGAATCGTGGCTGCTCGACCTGATTCGCCGCACCCATCTCATTCATCAACTGCTCGTGCCGCTCGGCTGGCTCTTCGCCAAGGCGGCGCGCATGCCGATCAAGCTGCCGTCGTTTCCGAACGTGACGTTCGCCGCGCCCGTGACGCGCGGCCGCCCCGGCTTGCGCGCACGCATCGGCGACGCCGTGTGGGCCGTGCTCGTGATCGCATTGACCGTGTTCGTCGTGTGGCGCGTGGTGGCCTTCGTACGCACGGGCGTGACGCTCGACGAAGTGTGGCACGTGCTCGGTCTCGGCTTCATCACGCTCTTTCGCGTGCTGCTGCTGATCGCCATCGCTTCGGTGATCTGGGTGCCGCTCGGTGTGCTGATCGGTCTGCGCCCGGCGATCGCCGAGAAGGTCCAGCCGCTCGCGCAGTTCCTCGCGGCGTTCCCGGCGAACCTGCTGTTCCCGGTGTTCGTGATCGTGATCGTGCGCTTTCACCTCAACCCTGACATCTGGCTGTCGCCGCTGATCGTGCTCGGCACCCAGTGGTATATCCTGTTCAACGTGATCGCGGGGGCCAGCGCCTATCCGAACGACTACAAGGAAGCGGCGAAGAACTTCCGCATTCGTGGCTGGCAGTGGTGGCGTCAGGCTATGCTGCCTGGCATTTTCCCGTACTACGTGACGGGCGCCATCACGGCTTCGGGCGGCGCGTGGAATGCGAGTATCGTCGCGGAGTTCGTGCAGTGGGGCGATACGAAGGTCGTCGCGCACGGGCTGGGCGCCTACATCGCGCAGACGACGGCGGCCGGCGATTACCCGAAGATCATTCTCGGCATTGCCGTGATGTCGCTCTTCGTCACGCTGTTCAACCGCCTCTTGTGGCGCCCGCTGTACACGTACGCCGAGTCCCGTCTGCGGCTCGACTGATCGACGACTGATCGAACAACGAATGATCGAAGGTAACGCGATGCAAAACCCCAAGACGCTGAGCGCCGCGCACGGTGATGTGCAGACGGCCCCGAACCCGCCGCGCCTCGGCGAAGAAATTCTGAACGTGAAGGACGTGTGCCGGGGCTTCAACAAGACCCAGGGCGAGCTGCTCGTGCTCGACGACGCCAACCTCCAGCTGCGCGAGGGCGAGATCGTCGGGCTGCTGGGCCGCTCGGGCTCGGGCAAGTCGACGTTGCTGCGCATCATCGCGGGCCTGATCTCGCCGACCTCCGGCGACGTCACCTGGCGCGGCAAGCCGCTCGAAGGGCCGGCCGAAGGCGTGGCGATGGTGTTCCAGACCTTCGCGCTGTTCCCGTGGCTCACCGTGCTGCAGAACGTGGAAGCGGGCCTCGAAGCGCAGGGCGTGGGCGCGCGCGAGCGGCGCGAACGCGCGCTTGCGGCCATCGACCTGATCGGTCTGGACGGCTTCGAAAACGCCTATCCGCGCGAGCTTTCGGGCGGCATGCGCCAGCGCGTGGGCTTCGCGCGCGCGCTCGTGGTCGACCCGATGCTGATGCTCATGGACGAGCCGTTTTCCGCGCTCGACGTGCTGACCGCCGAAACGCTGCGTACCGACCTGCTCGACCTGTGGACGCAAGGCCGTTTGCCGATCAAGTCGGTGCTGATCGTCACGCACAACATCGAGGAAGCGGTGTTCATGTGCGACCGCATCCTGGTGCTGTCGTCGAATCCGGGTCGCGTGGTGGCCGAGATCAAGGTGCCGTTCAAGCATCCTCGCAACCGGCTCGACCCGGTGTTCCGCAAGCTCGTCGACGACATCTACGCGAAGATGACCGCGCGTCAGACCGACGAGACGACGAAGAAGGGCCTCGAACTCGGCAGCTGGCTGCCGCGCGTGTCGACCAACCTGATGGCCGGTCTGATCGAAACGCTCGCGATGGCGCCGTATCACGGCCGCGCCGACATGCCGGAAATTGCGCGCTCGCTGCATCTGGAAGTGGACGACCTGTTCCCGATCGCGGAAGTGCTGCAGAACCTCGGTTTCGCCGACGTGCGCGAAGGCGACGTGCTGCTCACGCCGCCCGCGCGCGTGTTCGCGGAGTTCGGCACGCAGGAGCGCAAGATGATGTTCGCCGAGCATCTGCTGCGCCACGTGCCGCTCGCGGCGCGGATCAAGAAGGTGCTCAACGAGCGCCCGGGGCATCGCGCGCCGCGCGTGCGTTTCGAGCAGGAACTGGAGGACTTCCTCTCCGACGGCGCCGCCGAAGAGACGCTCGACACCGTGATCGACTGGGGCCGTTATGGCGAGATCTTCTCGTACAACGACCAGTCGGAAATCTTCAGCCTCGAAGACGTGGAGTCCTGAGCGACGCGCGCATCGCCAGGCATAAAAAGCGGTCGCGGGTTGCGTTCACCTGGCGACCGTTTTTCGTTTGCGGACAAGGCGCGCTATTGCAGCGTGCCCCAGCGCTCCACCGCGGGCTCGGCCGTGGCCCACTTCCAGCCCGACTGGTCCTGACAGGCGCTCGCGGTGAACCACTGCTCGGGCGCGTCGGCTTTCTCGCCGTCCTGCACCGAGAACACGAAGTCCTTGCAGAGCGTGAGGGCGTTGGCGAACGCGCGCGTCACGCGCACCTGGCCGTGGCCGTTCTCTACGGGCAAATCGTGCTTGATGCGCCAGAGGTCCATGCCGCCCACGGGCAGGCGGCCGGCCGTCTCGGCGATCAGCGCCTGCTGGTCCGCGTGCATGCTCTTCATGAAACGGCCGACGGCTTCGTCGGTGGCCGCCTGCACGGCAATGCCCACGCCGATGCCCACGGCAGGATTCGCCGTGACGATGCCGGTGGCCGCCGCCGCCGCGGCGCCGCTCGCCGCGCCGATCGACGAGCAGCCGCTCGCCGCGAGCGCGACGCCCGCGCAGAGCGCGGCCAGCGCGATGAGCTTCACGGGGCGCGCCGTGGACGACTCCGTTGCACCGTGCCGTACGCGCTTCGCGCGCGCGTTCATGCCGTTCATTGCAGCGCACCCCAGCGGGCGGTGGCGGGTTCGGCCGAGGCCCACTTCCAGTTGTCGCCGTCGCGGCACACCGATGCGACGAAGAACGCGCTCGAGGCGGGCTTGTCCTTCGTGGCCTCGTGATCGACGGAGAACACGATCTCCTTGCAGTCGAGCGCACCGCTGCTGATCGTGCGGCTCACCGTGACGCGGCCGTGCTCGTCGTCCTCGATGGGGAACGAGTGCGTGATCGACCATGGCGCGACCGCGCCGACTGCGAGCGGGCCCGCCGCGTGGGCGATGCTGTTCTGGGTGTTGGTGTGGACGACGCGCTCGGAGTACTGCACGCCGGCCTTCGCCGCGGCCACGGCGCCGAGGCCGATGCCGGTCGCCACAGCCGCGTTGCTCGTCACTTTCGAGGCGACCGCCGCGCCGGCGATACCGGCGCCGGTTTGTGCGCCTTCGGAGTAGAGCGAGCTGCAGGCCGAGCACGCGAGGCTCGCGATTGTGGCGAGCAGCGTGAGCGACATGACGCGTCGCCAGCGAGGATGCGCGGAAGGGAGCGGGGGCACGCCGGCGATCGTTTCCATGACCGCGGCCGACACCGCTGGCGCAACGCGCGCCCCAGCACTTCGTTGTTGCATGATGATTCCCTGCCGCTAGCCGGATAGCGCCGCGTTGCGCGGATATCCAGCATGTTTTGCTTACTTAACGTGCTGCGGATTGTGCAGCACGGGATTGCTTACGGGGATAGGTAAAGTGCAAGAAATTGCAAAAGGGCGTGCACGGCAGGCCGAACTTTGATCGGCTTGCCGTGCGCCTCCCACCTCGCCGCGCAACGAGCGTGCCGCGATGAGGCGGGGGAGGGGAATCAGGCTTCGTTCGTGTCCGGGTCGGCGGGTGCTTCGCTTTCGCCATCGTCGGCGCCGTAGCTGCCGAGCCGGTTGTAGAGCGTCTTGAGGCTCACGCCGAGCGTGCGCGCCGCGAGACGCTTGTCGCCGCCGCAATACTTGAGCGTGCCGAGAATGATCTGCTTCTGCGCATCGGCGAGTGGCGTGCCGATCCAGACGCTCATGGCGTCGCCCTGGGTGACCGGCTTCTTCACGCGCGGCACCAGCTGCGGATGCGCGATCTCCACGACCTTTTCGGCGAGGATGAATGCGCGGTACACGGCGTTCTTCAGTTCGCGCACGTTGCCGGGCCACGACCAGTTGCGCACGGTTTCGAGCGCGCGCTTGCTGAACGCCTTTTGCGTGCCTTCCTGGTCGTTCAGTTCGGTGAGGAAATGCTGCGCGAGCAGTTCGCGGTCGCGTTCACGTTCGCGCAGCGGCGGCGCGCGCAGCGGAAACACCGCGAGCCGGTACATCAGGTCCTCGCGCAGGCAGTTTTCCTTCACGGCCGTCACGGGGTCGCGGTTGGTGGCGGCGATGATGCGCACGTCGCCGCGAATCGCTTCGTTGCCGCCCACCGGAAAGTACTCGCCGGTTTCGAGCGCGCGCAGCAGCTTCACCTGATGCAGCAGCGACATCTCGGTGATTTCGTCGAGGAACAGCGTGCCGCCGCGCGCGTGCTCGAAGTGACCGTCGCGCGCCTGCACGGCGCCCGTGAAGCTGCCTTTTTCGTGACCGAACAACTCGGCCTCGATCAGCTCGTCGGGAATCGCGCCGCAGTTGACCGCGATGAACGGGCCGTCGCGGCGTTCGCTATGCGCGTGGATCGTGCGGGCGATCAGTTCCTTGCCCGTGCCCGATTCGCCGACGATGAGCGCCGTCGCCTCGGTTACGGCCACGCGGTCGATCTGCGCATACAGATCCAGCATGACCGCCGACGAGCCGTACAGCAGACCGTACGACTGCAATCCCGCGACACGCGCATCCTCGTCCGCTGCGGTATTTCCGTTGTTTTCGCTGTTGCGTTTGGTGGCGGCGGGCGAGCCCGGCTCGATTGACGCCATAGGGATGTTCGTCCTGCAAAGGTAGTGCGGGGCGTTTGCTTCAACGCGCATCGGCATGTCATCGGCATGCTTCTGCGCGTATCGGCGAACAGGCCCTGCGATCCGGGGCTGGCCGTCCAGGACAGGTGCGGAACTTGCCGCTCCGACGGCCGCGAGGTTTGCGTCTTCGAGCTTGGTAGCTCGTTTTCGCGTAAACATTTAACCACTGCCGCGCCTGACAGGGCAATGGACCTGTCCAGGCACACCGCGAGCGAGTGTGGCACGCATCCTGCTGCGGAACTTGAAGCGCCCCGCGCCGTCTGCATGAATAGGGGCCGCGCATCGGCCACGCCCCGGGCGATGTCATTCGAGTCAACTCGCGTCTTCCGTCTTTGACGAGGCGTATCTGGGAGAAAGCGATATGTCGAAGAACCGCAGCGGTTTGGTAGGAACCCTGGTGACCGTCGGCGCGCTTGGCGCGATGGCGGGCATGCTGGCATGGCGTTTCTCGCAGCGTCATCGCATGCAACGGCAAACTTTTTATCGCGATCTGAGCCGCTGGGAGGGCGAAGGCGGCTCGCTTGCCGACACCACGGGCAACAACGGACTGGGCCCGGAAATGGCCATGGCCCGGGGCGCCTCGGACGCGCCCGCACATGGCGCGAAGAGCCGGATGACGAGTGGCGTGAACGGCGCAAATGGGTCCGCCGGCATGCCATGGCCGTTTCCGCACAGCTAGCAGGCGGGCGTGGCGGGGGCCACGCGAGAGCCGTGCCCGCTTGTCTCGAATAAGTCTATAATAGTCATATCAACAACAATCGAGGTTCGGACGGCCCGCGGCTGACGGTATTGTTGCTCAGTTGTAGCAAAACCGCGCGTATCGAGGCTTTTGCCGCCTTGGGCGTGCGTCCGACCGTTTCGTACTCCACTGCAGCGCAATCACGTGCGTCGCGACTTCCGCGGTGCCGGGCAAGGTTGTCCGGCACGCCTGCGAAGGGCGCGGCGCTCGCGCTTTGGAGCCATTCACCTATCAAGGCTGACGAGACGCGATGCCACATGTATTGATTGTCGATGACGATGCGGAAACCCGCGAGGCGCTGGCGGCCGTGGTGAGCGACGACGGGCTCACGACCGCGCAGGCAGGCGACCTGCGCGAGGCGCGCATCCAGCTCGTGCGGCAGACGCCGGACGTGGTCTTCACCGACCTGAAGCTGCCCGACGGCAGTGGCACCGACCTGTTCGAGGATCTCGACCCGCGCTCCGGCGTGGAACTCGTGGTCATCACCGGGCACGCGACGGTCGAGACGGCCGTCGATGCGCTCAAATCCGGCGCGATCGATTACCTGGTCAAGCCGATCAACCTCCAGCGCGTCAAGGCGATCCTGAACCGCCTGCCGCGCGCGGGCGACCTCAAGGCCGAAATCGGCACGCTGCGTGGCGAGCTGCGCCGCATGGGGCGCTTCGGCCTGATGCTCGGCAATTCGCCGACCATGCAGGAGGTCTACGACCAGATCAGCCGCGTCGCGCCGACGCCCGCCTCGGTCATGCTGGTGGGCGAATCGGGCACCGGCAAGGAAGTGGCCGCGCAGACCATCCACCAGTTGAGCCTGCGCCGCAAGCACGAATTCCTTGCGGTGAACTGCGGCGCGATCTCGCCGAACCTGATCGAGTCCGAGATGTTCGGTCACGAGCGCGGCTCGTTCACGGGCGCCGACCGGCAGCACAAGGGCTATTTCGAGCGCGCGAACGGCGGCACGCTGTTCCTCGACGAAATCACCGAAATGCCGATCGAGCTGCAGGTGAAGCTGCTGCGCGTGCTCGAGACCGGCATGTTCATGCGCGTGGGCACGACCAAGGAAATCGAGACCGACGTGCGCCTGATCGCGGCGACCAACCGCGACCCGGAGCAGGCCGTCGCCGAAGGCAAGCTGCGTCTGGACCTGTACCACCGCCTCAACGTGTTTCCGATCAGCCTGCCGCCGCTGCGCGAGCGCGGCAAGGACGTCGAGCTGCTCGCCCAGTCGTTCCTCGACGAGCTCAACGAGCGTCATGGCACCAAAAAGCAGTTTCCCGCGGCGGTGCGCGACATGCTGGCCGCCTACCCGTGGCCCGGCAACGTGCGCGAGCTGAAGAACTACGTGCAGCGCGCGCACATCATGTCGGGCAACGACGGCGATTTCACGGCCACGGTGCCGCTGCAGATTTCGCTCTCGAAGCCGATCGCCGGCACGGCGGTGACGATCCCGTTCGGCACCTCGCTCGCCGATGCCGATCGCCAGCTCATCCTCGCGACGCTCGAGCAGTGCGGCGGCGTCAAGACGCGTGCGGCGGAAATCCTCGGCATCAGCCTGAAGACGCTCTATAACCGTCTTGTGGAGTACGGCAACGAAAGCGCCGGCAAGGGCGATGCGCCCGCGCGTGTAGCCGGCGTCTGAGCAGCATGAGCGAGCGTGCCCATGTGGCGCGCTCGCGCGGGCGGTACGACGCTTGCAGTGTGAGTTTCGCGTCCATGATGAGGAGCGAAAGATGCCGAGCTGCAAAACCAGTGATGCCGTCCGCGTGAAGCCCTGGCTCGCGCATACCCCGCAGCCCGACGAACCGCCGCCGGATCAACCCGGCGAGCCGGACGTGCCGCCCATCGGCGATCCACCAGAGCCACCGGGTGAAGTGCCGCACGCGCGACCCCGATTTGACCCTTCGGTCTCCTCTCGATTTCATCTCTCGCGTGGCGCATTGCCCGCCACCTGAGCATCTGCTCGCACGGCCTCGAGAAGCGATCCGCTGATCGTGATGCTTTTATGTACTAGTTACAAAGGCGCCACCATTTTTACCGGCGAATTCACGCGGCGAACCCTAGACTATAAAAAAGCGCCACGGCCGCGTGGCCGCCTTCCCGCTGGAGGCATCGACATGAGACATCCTGCCTTGCGCCGCTCCGCACGTTACACGGGCAAGCGTGGCCCGCGCGATTCGCAAGAGAAAAGCAGTCCGCAACCGTCGGACGCGCCGGACCCCGCGGGCCAGAATCGCGCCGCGCCTGGCGTGCCGCCCGACGGCGAGCACAACCAAGGCGGGGCGCGGGCTGAGGGCATCGAGTACCAGCGCGATCTCGGCTCCGAACAGGACGCCTGATCCGCTTCGAACCGCGTCTCACCGCGCGCTGTTGGCAGGCCGGTTTCCTGGCCTGACAGATCACCGGGGTATTCCGTTCTTGCGTGCTTGCCGCGCGGAATTTGCTCGCGCTGTCGTTTGTGAGAAAAGATTTTTGCTCCAGACCCCGCCGAGTCGGCACGCGTCTTGCATACGTACCTGAAGCATCGTCTTCGGACCCAACGAAACAGGAGGTAGAGCCGCAATGGGCAGACTGATCGTGGTATCGAATCGCGTTGCGCCGACCCAGGAGGGCCGTCCCGCAGCGGGCGGGCTCGCAGTCGGCGTATTGGACGCGCTCAAGGAAACCGGCGGTGTGTGGTTCGGGTGGAGCGGCGAAACCGTCGCGGAGCCGTCCGCACCGGTCATCGAGCAGCAGGGCAGCGTCACCTACGCGACGGTGGGTCTCACCCGGCGTGACTATGACCAGTACTACAAGGGCTTCTCGAATACGACGCTCTGGCCGACGTTCCACTACCGCAACGACCTCGCGCGCTACGAGCGCCAGGAGTACGGCGGCTACCTGCGCGTGAACGTGTCGCTCGCGCGCCAGTTGCAGCCGCTCATCGAGCCCGACGACATCATCTGGGTGCACGACTATCACCTGATTCCGTTCGCGCGCTGCCTGCGCGATCTCGGGGTGAAGAACCCGATCGGCTTCTTCCTGCACATTCCGCTGCCGGTGCCCGAAGTCATGCGCTCGGTGCCGCCGCACGAAGAACTGATGAAGTTCATGTGCCACTACGACGTGGTCGGCTTCCAGACCGACGCCGACCGCCAGGCGTTTCTCGACTACATCGAGCGCGGCGGTCATGGCACCGCAAGCGACGACGGCATGGTCCACGCGTGGGACCGCTTCCTGAAGGTCGGCGCGTACCCGATCGGCATCTATCCGGACGCCATTGCCAAGGCCTCGTCGCAGTTCGCCGACCGCAAGGCCGTGCGCAGCCTGCGCGAAGCCATGCGCGGACGCAAGCTGATCATGAGCGTGGACCGGCTCGACTATTCGAAGGGGCTCGCCGAGCGCTTCCAGGCGTTCGAGCGCCTGCTGCAGAACGGGCCGGGCTGGCATGGCCGCGTCTCGCTCCTGCAGATCGCGCCGCCGACGCGCTCCGACGTGCAGACCTACCAGACGATCCGCCGCAATCTCGAAGGCGAGGCGGGCCGGATCAACGGCCGTTTCGCGCAGCTCGACTGGACGCCGATCCAGTACCTGAACCGCAAGTACGAGCGCAACCTGCTGATGGCGCTGTTCCGCGAGGCGCAGGTGGGCTATGTCGCGCCGCTGCGCGACGGCATGAACCTCGTGGCGAAGGAATACGTGGCGTCGCAGAATCCCGACGATCCCGGCGTGCTGGTGCTTTCGCAGTTCGCGGGCGCGGCCGAACAGCTGCCGGGCGCGCTGGTCGTGAATCCGTACGACCTGAACCAGACGGCCGAGGCGCTCGAGCGTGCGCTCTCGATGCCGCACGCCGAGCGTGTCTCGCGCTACAACGACATGATGGCGTCGCTGCGCGAGAACAATCTTTCGGTGTGGCGCGATACGTTCCTCGCCGACCTGCGCAGCGTCGCGACGGCCGCTTCGGTCACGGCCAGGGCGCGCAATGCCGCGCCGGCGGGGAAAGCTCCCGTGCAAGCGAGCGCGCCCGAACAGGCGCAGCGTGCGGCGCGCGCGTAGCGAGGCATCGGCGGTTAGGGGCGCAGCGGGATGCATGCCGCCCCTGGCCGACTAACCATTCTCGGCGCAAACGGATTCGCGCGGCGGCCTTCGGCCCGCCGCGTTTTTTTGCGTCCGCGTAATCGCTACCCGGCGATACGCGTCGCGGCGTGCGCTCAGACCCGCTGGCCGCTCGGCGCGGCAAACGGCATCGGCGCACGGGTCGGATCGAAATCGGCCCAGTGTCCGTCGTGCCATTGGCCCGAGGCGCATTCGATCTCGGCGGCGCCGCCGTCGCGCAGCAACTGCGCGGCGAGATCCTGGTTCTCGTAGCAGACGTGCACCGAGAGCAGCACGCCGTCGCTGCGCGTTTCGCGATGCACCCGCTCGTGGTGCATCGACATTTGCTGCGCAGCGGCTTTCGCGCCCACACTCGCGCCGATGCGCGCCCCGATCCAGGCGCCCACGCCGGCCGCGATCACGACCGATGGCAGCGCAGCCGAGAACGCGCTGAAAATCACCACGCCCACCACGGCGCCCGCCACGGCGCCTGCGGTGATATTGCGGGTGTGATGCGGGTGCACGGCGGCGACCGTGGGCGGCGCGCCCATGGCCGTCCCCTGGACGCTATGGCGCGCATGCTGGCCGCGCGGATTGACGAAGAACAGGTTGACGTCTTCTTCGAGGAAGCCGCCCGCGTACAGCTTTTCGGCGGCGGCTTCGGCAGCGGGAAAGGTCGTGAACCGACCAGCGACGATCAGTGACATGGGAAGCCCCCTTTGCCGGGTCCGGCAGGTTGACTCGCCGGGCGCGGCCGCGAATGCGGCTCGCCCTGAATCCATGTTAGTGCCTGTGCGCGCGCAGGGTTAGGCCGCTGTTAGCCCGGCGTACGCGCCGCGGTGCCCGGCATCAGGCGCAGCAGGCTCACCACCGCCGCGACGGCGGCGAAGGCCGTCGCCACGTACAGCGCCGTGGTCGGCCCGTGCTGCGGCGCAACGCCGAAGATCAGCGCCACGAGCGCCGCGCCGAGCGTCTGCCCGGTGAGGCGCGCGGTGCCGAGCATGCCGCTCGCGCCGCCGCTGCGCTCGCGCGGCGCGGAGGAGAGGATTTGCCGGTTGTTGGGCGACTGGAACACGCCGAAGCCCGCGCCGCACAAGGCCATGCGCCAGCAGATATCGAACACCGCCGGATGCGCGCCGAGCGTGGCGAGCGAGAGCAGGCCGAGCGCGAACAGCGCGAGTCCGATGCCGCCGAGCATGCCCGCCGGATAGCGGTCGGAGAGCGCGCCCGAGAGCGGCGCGGCGCCGACGATGACGAGCGGCCAGGGCGTCATGAGGAGGCCCGTGTCGACCTGCGAGAAACCGAAGGTCTCCTGCAGCATGAAGGGCAGCGCGACGAACGCGAGCATTTGCGCGCAGAACGAGCAGACCGAGGTGCTGATCGACAGCGCGAACACGGGGTTGGCGAGCAGATCGACGGGCAACAGCGGCGCGGCCTGCGTGAGCTGGCGGCGCACGAAGAACCAGCCGATCACGATCGCGAGCACGAATTCGAGCGCGACGAGGCGATTGCTCTCGCCGTGGCCGAGGCCGTCGACGGCAAAGATCAGGAGGCCGAACACGATGGCGTTGAGCACGGCGCTCAAGTAGTCGTAGGGCGCGGGATGCCGCTCGTTCACGGGCAGCGCGCGCAGGCCCAGCACGAGCGCGGCGATGCCGATCGGCACGTTGATCGCGAAGAGCCAGGGCCACGTCGCGATGGCGAGCACGCCCGAGGCCAGCGTCGGACCGACCGCGGAGGCGATCGCGACGACCATCGCGTTGATGGCGACGCCGCGACCGAGCTGCGCGCGCGGATAGATCATGCGCACGAGCGCGGTGTTCACGCTCATGATCCCCGCGCCGCCGAAGCCCTGCACCGTGCGTGCGAACGCGAGTTCGGGCAGCGTGGTCGCCAGCGCGCAGCCGAGCGACGCGACGGTGAACAGCACCATGCCGGCCAGATACACGCGCTTGTAGCCGATGCGGTCGCCGAGCGAGGCGAGCGGCAAGAGCGAGATGGTCACCGAAAGCTGATACGCGTTGACGATCCAGATCGAGCTTGCCGCGCTCGCATGGAGGTGCCGCGCAATGGTCGGCAACGCGACGTTGGCGATCGCGCCGTCGAGCACGGCGAGTGTGATGCCGAGCGCGACCACGAGGATCGCGTAGTAACGCTGTGGAAAGGGCAGGCCGTTTTCGATGTCGGCGGTGGAAGCGGCGGAGAGTTCGGAAAGCGTTGGCATCGACGGGAGAGGCGGCGCGCGATGGACGTGCGCCGCCGGCTGGATGTTGTTTTCTGGTGTGCTCTGGCGGCTTATTTCAGTTCATAGAGCCCGACGTAGGTGGTCGAATCCACCTCGTTCAGATGCGTCATGAAGCGCGCCACCGCGTTCGTCGTTTCCGGCGTGACGGGCAGTTGCGCCGCCTTGAGCGCATGCACGCGGAAGATGTAGCGATGGGGTTTGTCGCCGCGCGGGGGCGCTGCGCCGCCGAAGCCGACCGTGCCGTAGTCGTTGCGCACCTGCACCGCGCCCTGCGGCAGCAGGCTGCCGTCGGCCTTGCCTGCATTGCGGGCGAGCGAGCGCACGTCGGGCGAAATGTTCACCACGACCCAGTGCCAGAAGCCGCTGCCCGTGGGCGCATCCGGATCGTAGACGGTGAGCGCGAAGCTTTGCGTGTCGGCGGGTGGATCGTCCCACTGCAGCGCGGGCGAGACGTTGTCGCCGTCGACACCGAAGGCCCGGTCGTCGAACTCCTGCGCCTTCGGCATGAAACCGTTGCTGGGAAAGTCATCGGACCAAAGTCGGAAATCAGCCATCGGGTGTCTCCTTCGCTTGGGGTCGTGGGACGGTCGCGCCAACACGTGTGACGCGTGAAGGTGGGTGCGCAGCCGCTCGATCGAGTTTATCACTGCGGGCTCTGCAGGCAGCGCCAGCTTCGCAGCGTGAGATGCGCGGCGCATCGGCTTGCGGTCACGCTTCGCGTGATGCCTGGCGAGGGCGCGTTACGAGCGCGCCTCGAACCAGGCCGACGACTCGTCTTCGAGCCACGCGGCCAGCCGCTCGACGACCGCCTGCGGATCGTGCTGCGCGCCACGCAACGCGCATTCCCAGATCACCGCCACGCGCCAGCCCTGGGCGGCGAGCGCGGCGAGCGCCCTGGCGTCGTTCAGACGGTTGCGCGCGATCTTCTCGCGCCAGAACTCGGGGCGCGTTTGCGGCCACTTGAAGAGGGCGCAGTTGTGGCCGTGCCAGAAGCAGCCGTGCACGAACACGACGGCGCGCCGGCGCGGCAGCACGATGTCGGGCCGGCCCGGAAGCTCGCGCACGTTCAGGCGAAAGCGGAAGCCGCGCCGGTGCAGCAGACTGCGGATCAGCTTCTCGGGCTTCGTGTTGCGTCCGCGGATGCCGGACATCATCCGGCTGCGGGTCGCGGTATCGACGACGTCGACCATCGTCTGTCGCCTCGCTTCGGTTGGCCGCGGCGCGCGCGGGTCAGCGGCCTCCCGCCGTGGCCGTGGCCGTCGCCGCGTTGCGTGCGGTGCGCGACGTGCGTGCCGTACGCGTGGTGCGCGTTGTGTGCGCAACCTCGGGAACCGTCGGCGCGTCTGCACGCGGTGCTGCGTGCTGTCTGGACAGCAGCGCATCGAGGTGCGGCATCATCGTGCGCGCGACTTCGCGCATCACCGGCATCACCACGCTGTTGCCGAACTGGCGGTACGCCTGGGTGTCGCTCACCGGAATGCGGAAGGTGTCGGGCAGGCCCATCAGCCGCGCGCACTCGCGTGGCGTGAGGCGGCGCGGGCGCAATCCTTCGCCTTGATAGACGAGGATCTCCGAGCCGTCCTTGTGGTAGCGCGCAGAAAGCGTGCGCGTGACGCTGTCGGCAAACGCGAGGCCGTAGCCGAAGCCGTTGCCGGCCGCGCGATGCTTTTCGGCGTATTGCTGCAGATAGGCCCAGAGCCCCGGCGTGAGCGTGTACTTCGGCTGCACGCGGCGCGCGCCGTGATCGAAGAAGCGCTCGCCGTCCCACGGCAGCAGCGGCTCGCAGCCGTCGGTGCGGTGCAGGATCGAGGCGAGCCGCGGGCCTTCTTCCGGCAGCGCGAGCGCGTCCCACGAGAACGCCGCCGGCTCGCGAAAACCGACGATGATGATGCGTTCGCGATGCTGCGGCGTGAAATGGCTGCCGTCTATCACGCGGTAGTGCACATCGTAGCCGAGTTCGTCGCGCAGCACCTGGAGGATCACGTCGAACGTGCGGCCGCGGTCGTGCGAGACCAGGTTCTTCACGTTCTCGAGCAGGAATGCGGCGGGCCGCTTCTCGGCGATGATGCGCGCGACGTCGAAGAACAACGTGCCCTGCGTGGTGCAGGCAAAGCCGTGCGGACGGCCAAGCGCATTCTTCTTGCTCACGCCCGCGATCGAGAATGGCTGGCACGGAAAGCCCGCGAGCAGGACGTCGTGATCGGGCACGTCGGCGGCCTCCACGGCCGTAATGTCGCCGATGAACGGATGATCTTCGCCGTAGTTTTCCAGATAGGTTTTGCGCGAGAACGGGTTCCACTCGCTCGTGAAAACGCATTCGCCGCCGTGTGCCTCGAACCCCTTGCGGATGCCGCCGATGCCGGCGAACAGGTCGATGAAGCGAAAGCGCGCCGTCGCGCCATGGGCGTGAGCGCCGCCTTGCAGCAGCTCGCGCAGTGCGGCTTCGAGCATCGCGGGGCAGGGCGTCTCGCCCTTTTCCCAGCGCCGCACGGTCTTCACGTCGCGGCCGACGTGCGTGGCGATCTGCTGTTGCGTGAAACGCTTGCGTGCCTGCTGGAGCAGGTCTCTCGGTTCGGCCGTGAGCACGGAGTCCTCGTTAGGGTATTTTTGCGGACATTATGACCGATGGTCGACCCGCGGCACCAGGAATTCCCGAGGTGCGTGCGCAGACGAGCGCCGCGCGGGCGAATGCCTGCACGCGCGAGCGTCGAATTCAGGGGAGTCAGGAGTGTTGCGGGCCGGCGTTTGCCTGCTTCGCCAGAGGCGCGGAGGCCGAGGCGACGTTCAGCTCGTGCAGGTCGAGGATCAGCAGCAGGCTGTCGATTTCACACAGCTGCCCCTTGTTCACGTGACCGGTGTCGAGCAGACGGTGCAGGCGCTGGCGCCAGTAGAGCGCGGGGAGAATCGGCCCGCCGAAGTCGCCGGCGAGTGACAGCGGCATCACGCGACGAATGTGCGCGATATCCTGATCGATGAGGGTCGACATCATATGACCGGCGGGGAGGGGACGCGTGGAGTCCATAAAGGCCTTTACGGCACTATTTTTCCCTACTTTAGGGGTATTTAACTCGGTATTTACCCCTAATAGCCGGTCGGATTCCGTTTATTCGGCCGCGGGCGGCGTCGCGCCTTGCACTTGCGCCGCGCTTTCGAAGAAACGCCGCGTCGCTTCGAACGAGTTCAGCATCTGCTCGGGCCAGGGCGTCTGCAGCATCACGGCCTGGTGGTTTTCGAACGCCGCGCCCAGCTGGCGGGCGAGTTCGGGCGAATTGAGGTGGCGCAGCAGCACGCTCACGGCAATGGCGGTGGCCTGGCTGGCTCCTGCCGTCTGCAGTTCGGAGGCGGTGAGGGCGGCGACTTGCTTGTTGATGTCCATGGAAAACCTGCTCGGGAAAGAGGGTGCGCGAGTGCGCGATAGAGACGGGACGGGGATCTGCGAACCGGTTGCGGACTTCGCGGCCCGGCCTGCGCGGCCCGGCGTGGTGGCCGGGCGGCTGGTCCCCCTGGCAGGAATCGAACCTGCATCTAGCGCTTAGGAGGCACTTGTTCTATCCATTGAACTACAGGGAGCGCGAGGTCGAGCATGGCTCCGTTCGATCGCCATGTTTCCCAAGTGACCCGTCATGGCGCGGAGCGGCGTGCGAAGCAGTTCGGCCTTGCGGGTCCGAGCGATATCGCGGCGCAGGGCCAAGAGTATAGCAAACGCGTTCGGGCGCGAAAATGACGCCTCAGCGGCTTTGGCAGAGTCGTCGCAATCAGAACTCGACGACGGCGAATTCCGCCTTGCCCACGTCGCACAGCGGGCAGCGCCAGTCGTCGGGAATCTCCGCAAAGCGCGTGCCGGCGGCGATGCCTTCGTCGGGCAGGCCTTCTTCCTCGTTGTAGATCCAGCCGCAGATCAGGCAGACCCAGCTCTTGTACTCGATTACTTCGCTCACAGCGTGTCCTTCGTTTAGTCGATTCGATGCGCGGCTCGTCATGCGGCCCTTTATCTATAAGGCGGGCGGCGCGGGCGACCCGCGATGTTACCGGAAAACGGCTCGCGTGCCGCCGCGTTAAAGGGAAGCTAAACGCGGAGGCCCGGCCTGCGCGGCCCGACCTCCGCGGCCCGACCTCCGCGGCCCGACCTCCGCGGCCCGGTACAATGCCCCCTTCAGGTCCACCGCACGCATCGCTTTCCATCCATGTCGCTTTACACCATCACAGGCGCGCAACTGGCGTTCGGCCACGTCGCGCTGCTCGACCATGCGGACTTTTCGCTCGAAGCCGGCGAGCGCGTCGGGCTGATCGGCCGCAACGGCGCGGGCAAGTCGTCGCTGCTCACGATCGTCGCCGACCTCGCCAGGCCCGACGACGGCCTCGTCACGCGCCAGCAGGAGCTTTCGACCGTCTACGTGCCGCAGGAGCCCGACTTCGACGCCGACGCCACGGTGTTCGACACCGTCGCCTCGGGACTTGCCGACGTGCGCGCGCTGCTCGACGAATACGACACGGTCGCGCACCAGCTCGCGGACACGCCCGAAGGTGCCGAACACGACGCGCTGCTCGCGCGCATGAACACGCTGCAATCGTCGCTCGATCACGCCGACGCATGGAGCTGGCGCACGCGCGTTTCCACGACGCTCGCGCAGATCGGCCTCGAAGGCGACGCCCGCGTGGGCGCGCTCTCGGGCGGCATGCAAAAGCGCGTGGCGCTTGCGCGCGCGCTCGTCGTGCAGCCCGATATCCTGCTGCTCGACGAACCGACCAACCACCTCGACTTCGACGGCATCCGCTGGCTGGAAGAACTGCTCGTGGCGCAGCGTTCGAGCCTGCTCTTCATCACCCACGACCGCGCGTTTCTCGACCGCGTGGCCACACGCATCGTCGAACTCGATCGCGGCAAGCTGCTCTCGTATCCGGGCAACTTCTCGCAGTATCAGGAGCGCAAGGCGCAGCAGCTCGAAGTCGAGCGCGTGGAGAACGAGAAGTTCGACAAGCTGCTCGCGCAGGAAGAAGTGTGGATCCGCAAGGGCGTGGAAGCGCGGCGCACGCGCAGCGTGGGGCGCATCGCGCGCCTCGTGCAGATGCGCAACGACCGCGCCGAGCGCCGCAACGTCCAGGGCAACGTGAAGCTCGACGTCGCGCAGGGCGAGAAGTCCGGCAAGATCGTCGCCGAACTCACGGACGTGACCAAGCGCTATGGCGGCCGCACGATCGTCGACAACTTCTCGTCGACGGTCATGCGCGGCGACAAGATCGGTTTCGTCGGTCCGAACGGCGCGGGCAAGACCACGCTGCTGAAGCTGATTCTCGGCGAGCTGAAGCCCGACGAAGGCACGGTGCGCGTGGGCACCAACCTGCAGGTCGCGTACTTCGACCAGATGCGCGCGCAGCTCGACATGGAAAAGAGCCTCGCCGATACCATCAGCCCCGGCAGCGACTGGGTCGAGATCAACGGCGCGAAGAAGCACGTGATGAGCTATCTCGGCGACTTCCTGTTCGCACCCGAGCGGGCGCGCTCGCCCGTGAAATCGCTTTCGGGCGGCGAGCGTAACCGCCTGCTGCTCGCGCGTCTGTTCGCGCGGCCCGCGAACGTGCTGGTGCTCGACGAACCGACCAACGACCTCGACATCCCGACGCTCGAACTGCTCGAAGAGTTGCTCACCGACTACGACGGCACCGTGCTGCTCGTCTCGCACGACCGCGCGTTCCTCGACAACGTGGTGACTTCGGTGATCGCGTCCGAGGGCGAAGGGCGCTGGCGCGAATACGTGGGCGGCTTCACGGACTGGCAGACGCAGAGTACGCGTGCGCAAGAGATTGCCGAGGCGCGCGCGCCGAAAGAAGCGGCGCCTGCGGCTGCCGCTCCCAAGGAGAGCGCGGCGGGCCGCAATGCGCAGCGCACTGTGAAGCTTTCGTTCAAGGAGCAGCGCGAGCTGGAGGAACTGCCCAAGCGCATCGAGGCGCTGGAGACGGAGCAGAAGACGATCGGCGCGAAGATCGAGGACGGGTCGATCTTCGCGAAGGACGCGGCCGAAGGCACGCGGCTCACCGAGCGCTATGCGGCGATCGACGAGGAGTTGCTCGTCGCGCTGGAGCGGTGGGAAGAGCTCGAGAGCAAGCGCAAGTGATGCGAGAGAAAGCGGCCTGATGAAGGCCGCTTTTTTACGAGCGCTTCAGCCGCGAAAGCTCGCGTTCCAGCTCGGGCAAATACGATTGCACGGTGCTCCAGACAATGTCGATGTCTACGACAAAGTACCCGTGCATCACCTGGTTGCGCATGCCGTACATGGCCTCCCACGGTATTTCTGGATGCGCGGCAGCAAAGTCTGGATCGTGACGCGTGATATTACGCGCGGCTTCGCCAATGATCGTGATGTTACGTACGACGGCATCGACAGCCATCGGTGTCGCCTCGAAGCTTTCACGTGAAAGTGGCGCGGTGTAGCTGCGAATCCGTTCGATCGCGTCAAGAATATGCTGCAGGTAATCCGGCGTCCGCAGATCTTTTTTTCTCATATCGGCACCGATTCGGCGACTACGCGAGCGCGGAACGTCTCGGGCAGCGCTTTTGGCGTGAGTACGTCCACTCGTACGCCCAGGAGTGCTTCGAGCCGCAACTGGATTTGCGCAAGATCGAACAGCGAAGTCTCCGGCGTCGGATCGACGAGCAGATCGAGATCGCTGTCCTCGTCGTCCTCTTCGCGCGCCGACGAGCCGAACACGCGCGCATTCGTCGCGTGATGGCTTGCGACGATCGCGCGGATCTCGGCGCGGTGCGCGCGCAGCGCTTCGGATGGTCTCATGGCAGTTCCACACTCCCAAACAGAGCAACAGGCCCGATGAAATCGCGTCGGCACTGCCCGTGCCGCCGCGGCTCATTCTACGCGACTCCCGCATCCGTTCGACCCTTCGCCGAACGGCCAACCCCCAAGCAAATTGCCGTGCGAGCCCAAATCAGTACAATACCTCGCGAATTCGAACAACTGCGCGAACCACCGCGCCGCCGCGAGCGCACCTGCCACCGCGGCGCGCAGCCGGTTCACCCCGTTGTTTCGTATCGGTTTTTTTGAACGCTCAACGCGTTTTCCCCGCAGATGTCCACAGGACCTGTGGACAAGCGCGCGGACAACCCCCTGTGGATCACCATGTCAACGAAGAAGTCCAACGCTGGAAACACTGGCTATAGCGAAGCGTCGATCAAGGTGCTCAAGGGCCTCGAGCCCGTCCGGCAGCGGCCGGGCATGTATACGCGCACCGAGAATCCGCTGCACATCATCCAGGAAGTTATCGACAACGCCTCGGACGAAGCGCTCGGCGGCTACGGCCGTCGCATCACCGTGACGCTGCACGCCGACCATTCCGTCTCCGTCGAGGACGACGGCCGCGGCATTCCGTTCGGCCTGCACCCCGACGAGAAGGTGCCCGTCGTCGAGATCGTCTTCACCCGCCTGCACGCGGGCGGCAAGTTCGACAAGGCCGCCGGCGGCGCCTATACGTTCTCGGGCGGCCTGCACGGCGTGGGCGTTTCGGTCACCAATGCGCTTTCCACGCGCCTCGACGTGACCGTCTGGCGCGACGGCAAGGTCGCCGAAATCGGCTTCTCGGACGGCAACGTCACGAGGCAGCTCACCACGCGCAACGCCGCGCGCGACGACAAGAAGAGCGGCACGCGCGTGACCGCGTGGGCCGATCCGAAGTATTTCGACTCGCCCAATCTGCCGCTCGGCGAACTGCAGCGTCTGCTGCGCTCGAAGGCCGTGCTGCTGCCGGGCGTCGAGGTCGAACTCGTCATCGAGAAGACCGGCGAGCGCCAGAGCTGGAAGTATGAAGACGGCCTGCGCGGCTATCTGCTCGAAGGCATGGGCGGCGCCGACCTGCTGATCCCGCTGTTCGAAGGCGAGCGCTACGCCGACGCGCGCACCACCGACGACACCTTCGCCGAAGGCGAGGGCGCCGCCTGGGTCGTGGCGTGGAGCGAGGAAGGCTCGCTCACGCGCGAGTCGTACGTGAACCTGATCCCGACGCCCGCGGGCGGCACGCACGAAAGCGGCCTGCGCGACGGTCTGTTCCAGGCCGTAAAGAGCTTCGTCGAACTGCACAATCTTCAGCCGAAAGGCGTGAAGCTGCTGCCCGAAGACGTCTTTGCGCGCGTCTCGTTCGTGCTCTCGGCCAAGGTGCTCGACCCGCAGTTCCAGGGGCAGATCAAGGAGCGCCTGAACAGCCGCGACGCCGTCAAGCTCGTTTCGTCGTTCTCGCGTCCGGCATTGGAGCTGTGGCTCAACCAGCACGTCGAGCACGGCAAGAAGCTCGCCGATCTCGTCATCAAGCAGGCGCAGGCGCGCACGCGCGCGGGCCAGAAGGTCGAGAAGCGCAAGAGCTCGGGCGTGGCCGTGCTGCCTGGCAAGCTCACCGACTGCGAATCGACCGATATCGCGCGCAACGAACTCTTCCTCGTGGAGGGCGACTCGGCCGGCGGCTCTGCCAAGATGGGGCGCGACAAGGAGTACCAGGCCATCCTGCCGCTGCGCGGCAAGGTGCTCAACACGTGGGAGACCGAGCGCGACCGGCTCTTTGCGAACAACGAGGTGCACGACATTTCGGTGGCGATCGGCGTCGATCCGCACAGCCCCGACGAGACGGTCGATCTGTCGAATCTGCGCTACGGCAAGATCTGCATTCTGTCCGACGCCGACGTCGACGGCTCGCACATCCAGGTGCTGCTGCTCACGCTCTTCTTCAAGCATTTCCCGCAGCTCATCGAGCGTGGCCACGTGTGCGTGGCGCGCCCGCCGCTGTTCCGCGTCGATGCACCCGCGCGCGGCAAGAAGCCCGCGCAGAAGCTCTATGCGCTCGACGAAGGCGAACTCGAGGCGATCCTCGACAAGCTGCGCAAGGACGGCGTGCGCGACACGCAATGGACCATCAGCCGCTTCAAGGGTCTGGGCGAAATGAGCGCCGAGCAGCTCTGGGACACGACGATGAACCCCGACACGCGGCGCCTCTCGCCCATCGCGCTCGGCGACCTCGACTACGAGTCCACGGTCGCGCGCATGACGATGCTCATGGGCAAGGGCGAAGCGGCCTCGCGCCGTTCGTGGCTCGAAGAGAAGGGCAACGAAGTCGAAGCGGATATCTGATACGCGCAGGCGCACACACGATTACGGACTGATTGAAACATGGACGATCTCTTTGCTGAAGTGACGGACGCCCCGAACGGCGACACGCTCACGCTCGGCCACTACGCGGAACGCGCCTACCTCGACTACGCGGTGAGCGTGGTGAAGGGCCGCGCGCTGCCCGATGTCTGCGACGGCCAGAAGCCGGTGCAGCGGCGCATTCTCTTCGCGATGAACGAAATGGGCCTGGGCGACAACGCCAAGCCCGTGAAGTCGGCGCGCGTGGTGGGCGACGTGCTCGGCAAGTACCACCCGCACGGCGACCAGTCGGCCTACGACGCGCTCGTGCGTCTCGCCCAGGACTTCTCGATGCGCTACCCGCTCATCGACGGCCAGGGCAATTTCGGCTCGCGCGACGGCGACGGCGCGGCGGCCATGCGCTACACCGAAGCGCGCCTGACGCCTATCGCCAAGCTGCTGCTCGACGAAATCGACATGGGCACCGTCGATTTCATGCCGAACTACGACGGCTCGTTCCAGGAGCCGAAGACGCTGCCCGCGCGTCTGCCCATGCTGCTGCTCAACGGCGCGTCGGGCATCGCGGTGGGTCTCGCCACCGAAATTCCGTCGCATAACCTGCGCGAAGTGGCGTCGGCGGCGGTGGCGATGATTCGCAACCCGAAGCTTTCGCATGCGGAAATCATGGAGAAACTGCCGGGGCCCGATTTCCCGGGCGGCGGCCAGATCATTTCGAGCGACGCGGAAATTGCGGCGGCATACGAGTCGGGCCGCGGCAGCCTCAAGGTGCGCGCGCGCTGGAAGATCGAGGACCTCGCGCGCGGCCAGTGGCAACTCGTGGTGACCGAGCTGCCGCCGAACACGTCGGGCCAGAAGGTGCTCGAAGAGATCGAGGAACTGACGAACCCGAAGCTCAAGCTCGGCAAGAAGACGCTCACGCCCGAGCAGTTGCAGAGCAAGCAGACCATGCTCGCGCTGCTCGACGCCGTGCGCGACGAGTCGGGCAAGGACGCGCCCGTGCGCCTCGTGTTCGAGCCGAAGACGAGCCGCATCGACCAGGCAGAGTTCGTGAATTCGCTGCTCGCGAACACGAGTCTCGAATCGAACGCGTCGCTGAATCTCGTGATGATCGGCGCCGATGGCCGTCCGCGCCAGAAGGGCATCAGCGAGATTCTCGGCGAGTGGATTGGCTTCCGCTTCGCTACGGTCACGCGCCGCACGCAGCATCGCCTGACGAAGGTCGACGACCGCATCCATATCCTCGAAGGGCGGATGATCGTCTTCCTCAATATCGACGAGGTGATCCGCATCATCCGCGAGTCGGACGAGCCCAAGAGCGCGCTGATGAGCGCATTCGGGCTTTCCGAGCGCCAGGCCGAGGACATTCTCGAAATCCGTCTGCGTCAGTTGGCGCGGCTCGAGAAGATCAAGATCGAGAAGGAACTCGCGGAACTGCGCGAAGAGAAGGCGAAGCTCGAAGAACTGCTCGCGAACGATGCGTCGATGAAGCGCCTCATCGTGAAGGAAATCGAATCCGACGCGAAGCAGTACGGCGACGATCGCCGCACGCTCATTCAGCAGGAAAAGCGGGCGAGCTTCGAAGCGCGCGTGGTGGACGAGCCGGTCACGGTGGTCGTCTCGCAGAAGGGCTGGGTGCGTGCGCTCAAGGGCCACGGGCTCGATACGCAAGGCTTCACGTTCAAGGCCGGCGATGGCCTCTACGCGGCGTTCCAGTGCCGCACGCCCGACACGCTCATCGCGTGGGGCAGCAACGGCCGCGTCTATTCGGTGTCGATTGCGAATCTGCCCGGCGGCCGCGGTGACGGCGTGCCGGTCACGTCGCTCATCGAACTCGAAGCGGGCACGCATCTGCTGCATTACTTCGCGGCGAACGCGGAACAGCCATTGCTGCTGGCGTCGAGCAACGGCTTCGGCTTCATCGCGAAGATCGGCGACATGGTGAGCCGCGTGAAGGCGGGCAAGGCGTTCATGACGATCGACGAGGGCTGCGTGCCGCTCGCGCCGATGCCGATGCTGCCCAATGCGCTGCAGGTGGCGTGTCTGTCGTCGAGCGGCCGTTTGCTGGTGTTCGGCCTCGACGAGATGAAGACGCTCTCGGGCGGCGGGCGTGGTGTCACGCTCATGCAGCTCGACGACAACGAGAAGCTCGTGCAGGCGCTGGCGATCAGCGCGGCGGGCGTCGTGCTCGTGGGCACGGGCCGCGGCGGCAAGGCGGCTGAGGACCTGATGGCGGGCGCGGTGCTGTCGCCCCAGATCGGCAAGCGCGCACGCAAGGGCCGCGCGCCTGACTCGAAGCTCAAGGTCGTGACGGGCATGCGTCCGGTGTTGCCGCAGTAAAACAGCGGGGCTCTGCATGGGGCGGGAGCGCTCTGCGTGGGACCGGAGTAAGCGCTAAAACGCTAACTCCGGTCGACACATATCCGGCGCGAATTGCGGCGCGGCATGGAATAATGCCGCGCAAAGGCATGGGACGGGAGTGCGTTGCACTCACTCCCGTCGACATGCCGCCGATAATGACACGTTACGAGGGAAATCAAGCATGGGCCACGCGATCGCAGTCGCGCTCTTTCTGCATCTGCTGGGCGTCGCCGTCTGGGTGGGCGGCATGGTCTTCGCGCACTTCTGTCTGCGCCCGGCGCTCGAGGACCTCTCGCCGCAGCTGCGCCTGCCGCTCATCGAATCGGTGTTCGGCCGCTTCTTCAACTGGGTGGGCGTCTCGGTCATCGTGATCCTGCTGACCGGCGGCTTCCTGCTCATGCAGTTCGGCGGCGAGCACGCCACCTGGCAACTGCATGCGATGGCGGGCATGGGTGTGCTGATGATGCTGATCTTCGGCCACATCCGCTTCGCCGTGTTTCCGCGCATCCGCCGCGCCGTGCAGGCGCAGAAGTGGCCCGACGGCGCGCGCGCCGTGGGCACCGTGCGCCGGCTCGTCGTCATCAATCTCGTGCTCGGTATCGTGACGATCGGCGTTGCCGTGCTCGCGCGCGGGTTCTAATCGTTTCTCCTGCAACGTTCGCGGTCTGCGCTTGACGCACTACAGGCGCTCCGCGAGCGCATGACGCTGCATGCAGCGCTCCATCGCGTCGAAGAACGCTTCTTCGGCCGCATTGCGCTTGCGTTCGCGATGCCACAGCAAGTGGATATCGACGTCCACGAGCCCTTCCTCCGGCGGCAGCCGCCACAGGCGCTGCCGCGCCAGATCGTCCCGCACCGTATGCTCGGGCAGGCAGCCAATGCCGTAGCCCGCAAAGATCAGCCGCCGCACCTCGTCCAGACTCGGTGACGACGCCACGATCCGCCCCGTGAAGCCGCGCTGGTCGCGAAACACCGTGAGCGGCGACAGGCTGTCGCCAATCTGATCGCTCGTGAAGGAGACGAAGTTCTCCGCGAGCAGGTCGTCCATCGTCAGCTGGGAAAGCCCGAAGAGCCGGTGATGCCGGCCGCAGAACATCGCGTAGCGCTGGCGCAGGAAGCAGCGCATGTCCAGCTTGTCGATGGGGGTGCGGCACAGGCTCAGGCCCGCGGTCGCTGTTTTCTGCAGCAGCGACGAGATGATGTCCGACGAGCGCATCACTTCGATCTGCAAGTCGATGCGCGGGTAGGCCGTGTGGAATTCCGCAAGAAATTCGTCGTACACGCGCGACTCGATGCGGCTCACCGTGAGCAGGCGGATCGAGCCGGTGATGTCGGCGGTGCGCTCGTCGAGGCCGGTTTCGAGCTGGGAAATCGTGCCGTAGATGTCGCTCGCGATGCGATAGACCTCTTCGCCCGCCTCCGTCGGCACGAACTGCGCGCCCCGGCGCTCGATGAGCTTGCGGCCGAGCGCGTCTTCGAGGCGCTTGAGCGCCTGGCTCACGGCCGGCTGCGTGACATAGAGCCGGGCGGCGGCGCGGCTCACGCTGCGCTCCTGCATGATCGCGAGGTAGGTGCGCAGCAGGTTCCAGTCGAGACGGTCGTTGAGAAAGCGGGTGGTGTCGGCGCGCATGGACGGTCTTCCGGCGCACGGGTGCGCCAAGGGTATTAGTAAAATTTATGCACGGAATAATAACGCGAAATTTGACTAATGATTTGTGGCTGGCGATAAAGCGTGCATGCAACACAAACGCATCCCAAACGCGCCTGAAGCCTGAAGGAGACCAACGCATGGCCAACCCACAACCCAGCACCCGGCAACCGGTGCGCGCCGCCGCCGCGGCGTTCATCGGCACGATGATCGAGTGGTACGACTTCTACATCTACGCCACGGCCGCCGCGCTCGTGTTCGGCGAGCTGTATTTCCCTTCTGAGGACCGCTTCGTGAGCACGATGGCGTCGTTTGCGACCTTCGCCGTCGGGTTCTTCGCGCGTCCGCTTGGCGGCCTGATCTTCGGCCATCTCGGCGACCGCATCGGCCGCAAGAAGGCGCTCATGACCACGCTGATGATGATGGGCGTCGCGACGGTTTGCGTCGGCTTGTTGCCTTCGTATGCGAGCGTGGGAATGCTCGCGCCGGTGCTGCTGGTGCTGCTGCGCGTGGTGCAGGGCATCGCCGTGGGCGGCGAGTGGGGCGGCGCGGTGCTGATGGCGGGCGAGCATGCGCCCGAAGGCCGCCGCACGTTCTTCGCCTCGTTCGCGCAACTGGGCTCGCCGGCCGGCCTGATTCTTTCGCTGCTCGCGTTCCGCTCGGTCACGTCGCTCGACAAGGCCGATTTTCTCTCGTGGGGCTGGCGTCTGCCGTTCCTCGTTTCGGCGGTGCTGCTCGTGGTCGGCATCATGATCCGGCTCGGCGTGAACGAGTCGCCCGAGTTCGAGAAGCTCAAGGACCAGCGCCGCACGCTCAAGCTGCCCGTCGCCGAAGTGTTCCGCTCGGCGTGGGGCCTCGTGCTGCTGTGCATCGGCGCGAATACCATCGGCATTGCGGGCGTGTACTTCACCAACACGTTCATGATCGCCTACACCACGCAGTACGTCGGCATCACGCGCTCGCTGATTCTCGACTGCCTGTTCGCGGTCGCGATCATCCAGTTCCTCGTGCAGCCGCTCGCCGCGTGGCTCGCCGAACGCATGGGCGGCGCGCGCTTCCTCAAGTGCGCGGCGCTCGCGGCGATGCTCTCGCCGTATCCGATGTTCGTGCTCGTGCAAACCGGCAAGGTCGTGCCGATGGTGATCGGCATCGCGATCGCCGTGGTCTGCATGGCGAGTTTCTATTCGGTGATCGCAGGCTTCGTTTCCGGCGTGTTCCCCACGCGCGTGCGCTACTCCGCGATTTCGCTCTCCTACCAGGTGTGCGGCGCGATCGCGGGCGGCCTCACGCCGCTCGTCGGCACGTGGCTCGCGCACCGCTATGTGGGGCAGTGGTGGCCGCTCGCCGTGTTCTATACGTGCCTCGCGGGCGTCTCGCTGCTGTGCATCGTCGCGCTCGACGCGCGCCGCCACCAGCATGCGCTTGACGAGGCGCCCGCCGAGGCGCTGAGCACGCGCTGATGTTGTTCAGGTGTTCGAATAGTTCGACTGAAATGGATGGACCGATGAAAGACCTTTTGCAGATCGACGGCCCGCGCCTGTGGGCGAGCCTCATGGAGATGGCGCGCATCGGCGCGACGGCGGGCGGCGGCGTGCGCCGCCTTGCGCTCACCGAAGAAGACCGGCGCGGGCGCGAGCTGTTCGCGCGCTGGTGCCGCGAGGCGGGCATGACGGTGTGGACCGACGAAGTGGGCAACCTGTTCGCGCGCCGCGAAGGCGACGATGCGCAGGCGGCGCCGGTGCTGATGGGCAGCCACCTCGACACGCAGCCCGAAGGCGGCCGCTTCGACGGCGTCTACGGCGTGCTCGCGGCGCTCGAAGTCGTGCGCGCGCTCAACGACGCGGGCGCACGCACCGTGAAACCCATCGAGATTTGCTCGTGGACCAACGAGGAGGGCGCGCGCTTCACGCCGGCGATGCTGGGCTCGGCGGTGTTCGCGGGCGCGATGACGCTGGCGGACGCACTCGCGCGCACGGACGCCGACGGCGTGACGCTCGGCGCCGCGCTCGACGCCTGTGGCGCGCGCGGCCCGCGTGCCGTGCAAGGCGTGGCCGTCGACGCGTACTTCGAAGCCCATATCGAGCAGGGCCCGATTCTGGAGGCGAACAAGACGACCATCGGCATCGTGACGGGCGGCCAGGCGATCCGCTGGTTCGACGTGAACGTAACGGGCGTGGCTGCGCACGCGGGCACGACGCCAATGCGCTACCGCAAGGATGCGTGGTTCGGCGCGGCGCAGATGTCGCTCGAGATCGAACGCACCATGGCGCGCTACGCACCGCTCGGTCTGGTGACGATCGGCCAGGCGCAGATCGCGAACGCGTCGCGCAACACGATCGCGGCGAACCTGACGTTCACCGTCGATCTGCGCCATCCCGACGATGCGCAACTCGACGCGATGGAGCGCGACTTGCGCAAGCTATGCGCGGACGTGGCCGCACAGCGCGGCCTCGGCGTGCAGATCGCGCATTGCTGGACTAGCCCCGCCACGCCGTTCGACGCGCAGTGTGTCGAACTGGTCGCGCAGGCAACGGCGCGCTTCGGTTATCCACACGAGCGTATCGTGAGCGGTGCGGGCCACGACGCGATCCACCTCGCGCGCTACTGTCCGACCGCGATGGTGTTCATTCCCTGCGTGGACGGCCTCTCGCACAACGAAGCCGAGGACGCCTTGCCGGAAGACGTCACCGCCGGCGCGAACGTGCTGCTCAATGCCGTCGCGGCGCGCGCAGGCGTGCGCTTGATTGTTGCCGCCGACGCGCAAAAGAAATAGAAGGAGAACTGAACATGAAGACCTGGTTTCACCCCGATCAGCTGCTGCACCATCCGCGCGCCTATTTCTCGCGCGGCCAGTTGCGTGAGGCGCAGGAAGTGCCGCAGCGCGCCGGGCATCTGGTTGCCGCGGCGCGCTCGCTCGGCTTCGACGTGCAGGCGCCCGCCGACTTCGGCACCGCGCCCATCGCCGCCGTGCACGAGATGAACTATCTGCGCTTTCTCGAGGAAGCGCACACCGAATGGAAGCGTGTGCCCGAAGATTGGGGCGAAGAGGTGATGTCGAACATCTACGTGCGCGAGCCGAATCCGCTGCGCGGCGTGCTCGCGCAGGCGGCGCGCTATCTCGCGGACGGCAGTTGCCCCATCGGTGCGAACACCTGGCGCGCGGCCTACTGGTCGGCGCAAAGCGCGCTGGCGGCCGCCGCGTGCGTGAACGAAGGCGCGCGCGAGTCGTACGCGCTCTCGCGTCCGCCCGGCCATCATGCGCGCGCGGACGCGGCAGGCGGTTTCTGCTATCTCAACAACGCGGCCATCGCGGCGCAGTCGCTGCGCAGCCGCTTCGCGCGCGTGGCGATCCTCGACACCGACATGCACCACGGCCAGGGCGTCCAGGAGATTTTCTACGGCCGCAGCGACGTGCTCTACGTCTCGATCCACGGCGATCCGACCAACTTTTATCCCGTGGTGGCGGGCTACGAGGACGAGCGCGGCAACGGTGCGGGCGAGGGCTACAACGTCAATCTGCCGATGCCGCATGGCGCATCGGAAGCCGACTTCTTCGAGCGCGTGGAAGCGGCGCTGCGCGTGCTCAGGCGCTTCGAGCCGGACGCGCTCGTGCTGGCGCTCGGCTTCGACATCTACAAGGACGATCCGCAGTCGAAAGTCGCCGTAACGACCGAAGGTTTCGGCCGGCTCGGCACGGCGATCGGTGGGCTCGGTCTGCCTTCGGTGATCGTGCAGGAAGGCGGCTATCACCTCGACAGCCTCGAAGACAACGCGCGCGCGTTCTTCGGCGGTTTTACGTCAGCGCGCTGATCCGTGCGTGAACGCGCGCTTCAGGCCAGCAGCAGCCAAGCCCCGCACGCGAGTCCTACCGTCGCGTAGACCGCGTAGGCGGGGAGCTTGAGCTTGCCGAAGCACATCGCCGAGAAGACGGCCGTCAGCAGATAAGACAGGTGCAGCGGCACGTGCCGCGCGATGTGCCAGACGGCGATCGCGAGGAACGCGGTGGTCGCGGCGCGCAGCACGCGCATGGCGTGCTCGAAGCGCGGGTTCGCCTTCATGCGGTGAAGGTGCCGCCGCGCGAGCACGACGAGGCAGCCCGACGGCACGAACAGCGCGAGCGTGGCGACGAGCGCGCCCACCCAGCCATCGACGAGATAGCCGAAGAAGGGCACCACGTTCAGGAGCGGCCCCGGCGAAAGCGGCGAGAGCGTGAACGCCAGCGTGAAGTCGTCGTTGGTGATGCCGACCGCGGGCGTGACGAACAGCGTTTTCAACACGGGCAGCGCCGAAAAGCCGCCGCCGAACAGCGTCATGCCCGCACCCGCGAGACGCGGCCAGAGCAGCGCAGAGTCGAGCGCATGCGGCAGCGGCAGCGCGAACACGACGATCAATGCGGCCAGCGCGGCGAGCAACTGCACGTCGCGCCGCGTCACGCGCAACTCGAGTCGCTGCGAACGCACCGGGCTCGCGAGCCAGCCCGCGGCAAACGCAACGAGCAGAATCGCCACGTAGGCCGCGCCGCTCGCCGCGAGCGCGAGAGCGGCGCAGGCCGCGAGCGCCACGCCCCATTCGAGCGGGCCGCGCACGAGCGCACGCGTTTGCCGATACCAGGTCACGCCGATCAGCATCGCGAGCACCACGCTGAAATGGTCGAGCAGCGTGCGCGAGGCGACCGCATGCACGAGCGGCGTGCGGTAGAAAATGGCGAACAGCGTCATCAGCGCGAAGAAGGGCAGCACGCTCGCCACGCCCGCGACCCAGGCGCCCGCGCGTCCGCGCAGCGCATGGCCGAGTTGCACCGCGACGTTGCAGCCCACCGGCCCCGGCACCATCCAGGCGAGTGCGACCAGATCCGAGAACGCGGTTTGCGTGAGACGCGCTTCGCGCTCGACGTAGTGCTGCTCGAGTTGCGCCATGAGCGCGAGGCCGCCCCATGAGACCGCGGAGACGGTCAGCACGACGCGAAAGAGCGTGAGAAGCGGTTCGTGGTGGTCGCGGATTGGCGCCGCGATCGCTTCGTCGGTGCGGATTTGCATGGCTGCATCATGCGTGCGAAAGTCCGTGCGGGTCTGTGCGCGAAGGCACGCGGTTCGCGCAACTCACTGGAAAACGCGTGGCTAATGCGCAACTCGCGCGATAGCGAGGCGTCAGCGCGATTGCGGCGCGTCGCTCAGGCGCTCGTTGCGGCGATCTTCGCGTGCGGCTTGCGTGCCCGCCGGCTGCGTCGCGCTGCACACGCCGAAGCGCTCGATCAGCGCGGCCACGCCTTCCACGGGCACGGGGCGCGAGAACAGGAAGCCCTGCGCCTCGATCGGGCCGAGCGCGGAGAGCCACGCGATCTGCTCCTCGGTTTCGGTGCCCTCGACGACCACCGTGAGCCCGAGCGAGCGCGCGAGATTGACGATCGCCGAGACCATCACGCACACGCTGCGGTCCGCGGGGATGGCCTGCACGAACGAGCGGTCGACCTTGAGCGTGTCGACGGCGAAGCGGTTCAGGTAGGAGAGCGACGAATAACCGGTGCCGAAGTCGTCGAGCGCGACGCGCACGCCAAGGCGCTTGAGCGCGAAGATCTTCTCCGATACCAGCTCCGGGTACTCCATCATCGCGGTTTCGGTGATCTCGAGTTCGAGCCGGTGCGCGGCAATGCCGGTTTCCTCGATGGCGCGCGCCACGGTCTCGTACAGGTCGCCGCGCCAGAACTGCACCGCCGAGATGTTGATGGCGAGCGTGAGCGACTCGTAGCCCTGCTGCTGCCACTGCGCGAGCTGCGCGCACGCGGTGCGGATCACGAAGTCGCCTACCGGCACGATGAGGCCCGTGGATTCGGCCACGGGAATGAATTCGCCCGCGGGAATCAGCCCGTATTGCGGATGGTTCCAGCGCACGAGCGCCTCGAAGCCCGTGATGCAGCGCCGGCGCAGATCGATCTTCGGCTGATAGGCGAGAAAGAGCTGGTCCTCGGCGAGCGCCACGCGCAGCTGCTGCTCCCACTTCATCAGGTGGTCGGCGCGGTGGGCGAGCTGCGGCGAGTAGAAGCGAAAGCAGTTGCGTCCGGCCTCCTTCGCGGCGTACATCGCGAGATCGGCCTTCTTGAGCAGATCGATTTCGCTTTCGTGCGCGACCGCGAAGAGCGCGATGCCCGTGCTCGCGTGCAGTACGAAGGCGCTGCCGCGCACGTCGAACGGATGTGTGAACGCGGCGTTGGTGGCTTCGGCGAGCGCGATGGCGCGCTTTTCGATGTCGTCGCCCTTCACGATCACGACGAACTCGTCGCCGCCGATGCGCGCGAGCGTGCCCGCGCCGCCCACGGCGTCGGCGAGGCGCGCGGCGCTCATCTGCAACACGATGTCGCCGGCGTTGTGGCCGAGCGTGTCGTTGACCGTCTTGAAGTTGTCGAGGTCGATGAAGAGGATGGCGAGCCGCCCGAGGTTGCCCGGCTGCGAGACTTCATGGCGCAGACGCTGCAGCGTCGCGTAGCGGTTGGGCAGGCCCGTGAGGAGGTCGTACTGCACGAGCTGCGACATCTCGCGCTCGCGCCCGAGCAGCTTGCCGATCAGTCCCGTGGCGACGGCGAAGAACGAGAGCATGGCGAGCGAGATGAACGTCGCCATCATCAGGTAGACGTCGCGCGTGTGGTTGTAGTCGGCGAATTCCTCGGCCTGCGAGAGACCGACCAGCACGGCGAGCGGATAGCCATCGATATGGCGGTACGAGACGATGCGCGTGACGTGATCGATCGGGTCGGCGTAGGTGCCCGACACATGCTCGGAAATGGGATACACGCCGCTCGCGGAGAACGTGCCGTTCGCGCGCTCGGCGCTGCCCGTGCGGCGCGCGAGCACGGCGCCGCTGTCCGAGATCACGGCGATCACGCCGTCGCGGCCGATCGCGGCGTTGTTGTAGAAGTCGCTCGTGAAGTAGCTCGGGTCCTCAGAAACCACGACGACGCCCGCGAACGAGCCGTCCGGATGATTGAGGCGGCGCGTCATCTGCAGGGTCCAGTGGCCGGACACGCGGCCGAGCACCGGCTTGCTGATATAGAGCTGGTCGTCGTTCTCGTGCTCGTGCACCTTGAAGTGCTCGCGGTCCGAGAGGTCGATGGGCTTGGGATTCGGGTCGGCCGTGTTGGCGACGAGCGTGCCGTGCTCGTCGATGATCGACACCTGCACGAGCGAGTCGCTCTGCACCACACCCTTCTCGACCGTGCTGCCGAGATCGAAGCGGCCCGGCGACTTTTCGAACTCGTACTTCACGAAGCGCGTGATCTGGTCGACCTGGTGGATCGCCTTGACGGTGTGCTGTTCGAGCGCCGCCGAGAGGATCGCCGCCGAGGCCGTGGCCTCGCGCATGGTCGCTTCCTTCTCGACCGACAGACGCGTGAAGATGACCGCCCACAGCAGCACGAGCACCAGCACGCCGAGCAGCGGAATGGCGAGCAGCGCGCGCGGACGCGTGTAGGCCGGGCCAGGCGCGTTGCGCAGGCTCGAATCGCGCGAGAACGGACCCCGCGTGGTGCTCATCGCGGCCGCCGTAGGCGCGGGAGCTCACACCGCGGATGCGGCGGCCGGAACGGCAAGGATGCGCTCGGTTGAGTCGGCGGCATGAATAGCGGATGGCTGGGGGAATACGTGCATTGCGCGCGCGCAATGCACGCCGGACGCGTCGTGCGTCCGATATTTCGATATTACTGGTTGGGGAATGATTAAGGAAGCTGTGGTCCCCCGGGTATACGCGAGGGTCGCCTCAACGCGCGTGCAATGCCCATGTGCGGTGCATAGCTGCGAGGCGGTGCATCGTGGTCGATGCACCTTGCATGAAGCGGCGGTGCTGCTGCGGGCGCTTAGCCGAGCCGGCAGGTCCCGTCGACGACTGTCACCGAGTGGCCGCCAATCCAGATCTTTTTCGCCGCATCGTCATAGTCGACGCGCACGCGCCCGTCGCGGCCGAGCGCCGTGCCTTGACGCACCGTATAGCGTGTGCCCGGACGCCGGTTCTGCTGTTCGAGCAGCATGGCGATGGCGGCGTTCGCGCTGCCGGTGACGGGGTCTTCGCCCTTGCCGAGCCCGGTCATGAGGCAGCGCACTTCGAAGGTTGCGGGACCATCGGCCTCGTGCGGGCCGTAGGCGGCCACGCCATGTGTACCCACGCTCGCGGCAACGGCTTCGATCGCTTCGGAGTCGACGTCGAGCGCGAGCACCGCTTGCGCCGACGCGAGGCGCACGACGAGCCAGGGCGCGCCGTTGTCGACGCCGCAGGGCGCCGCTGAGAAGTCGATGGCTTCCGAGCGCAGCGCCGTGCGCAATGCGTCGAACTGTGCGGCGGCGAGCGGCGTCACGCGCGCGGGCGGCGCGGCGAAGGCCCATGCGCCGTTCTCCGCGGCGGCCAGATCGATGAGACCCGCGCCGCATTCCTGCACGAGGCGGCCGGGCGTCTTCGGCGCGCGGCCGCTTTCGAGAAACGCGTGCGCCGTGCCGAGCGTCGGATGGCCCGCGAACGGCAGTTCGCCCTTGGTCGTGAAGATGCGCACGCGATAGTCGGCGCGCGCGTCGGCGGGGGCGAGCAGGAAGCTCGTTTCCGAAAGATTGGTCCAGCGCGCGATGGCCTGCATCTCGTCGCCGCTCAAGCCGTCGGCGTCGAACACCACGGCGAGCGGGTTGCCCTTGAAGGGTACCGACGTGAAGACGTCGACCTGTTTGAAGCGGACGCTGGGCTGGGTCATGGCGGGACGATCGTGGAAGGGGAGAGCGGCGCAAGCGGCGCGCCAGGTTGCGCGAACGCACAACAGAAAATGCGGGGCCGCGCGCGGACCTCGATGCCGGTCCGCGCACGTTACCAAAGGTCGCCGATGCGGCTTACTCGACTTCGGCGATCAGCTCGATCTCGACGCATGCGCCAAGCGGAATCTGCGCGACGCCGAAGGCCGAGCGCGCGTGCTTGCCCTTCTCGCCGAACACGTCGGCGATCAGCTCCGAAGCGCCGTTCGTGACGACGTGCTGCTCGGTGAAGGTGAGCGTCGAATTCACGAGGCTCATCAGCTTGACCACGCGCTTGACCTTGTTGAGGTCGCCCGTGTGGGCGTGCAGCGTGGCGAGCAGGTCGATCGCGATCGAGCGCGCGGCGGCCTTGCCTTCTTCGGTCGTGAGCGACTCGCCCAGCTTGCCGGCCCACACCTTGCCGTCCTTCTTGGCAATGTGACCCGACAGATACACCGTGTTGCCGCTCTGGGCGCTCATCACGTAGGCCGCGGCGGGCGCGCCTGCCTGGGGCAGGGTGATGCCGAGCTGTTCGAGACGGTCGTAAATGTTGATGTCAGCCATGATCAGGATTCCTCGTTCGGGTGTTGAGTCGGAAAAGGCCTGGCGTGACGCCAGGCATTCGCCGGGCTTGTGTCAGGCGTGCGCGCGGATCAGGGCCGCGAGCTTCGCGACGCCTTCTTCGATCTTCGCGGGCGGCACCGTGACGAACGACAGGCGCAGCTTGTTGTGTTGCGGCTCGTCGGCGAAGAACGGCGCGCCGGGCACGAAGGCCACGTTCTGCGCGACGGCTTCGGCCAGCAGCTTCATGCTGTCGATGTTCGAGGGCAGCGTCACCCAGATGAACATGCCGCCTTCGGGGCGGTTCCAGCTCACGCCTTCGGGCATGTTGCGCTTGAGCGAGTCGAGCATCGCCTCGCACTGGTCGCGATAGAGCGCGCGCACCTTCGGGATGTGCGTGTCGAGGAAGCCGTCCTTCACCACCTCGTAGACGATGCGCTGCGTGAAGCTCGGCGTGTGCAGATCGGTGGCCTGCTTGGCCTGCACGAGCTTGAAGTGCAGGTCTTCGGGCGCAATGATGTAGCCCACGCGCAGGCCCGGGGCCAGGATCTTCGAGAACGAGCCCAGATGCACGACATGCTCGGGAGCGAGCGAGTGCACCGTCGGCAGCGGCTCGCCCGCGTAGAGCAGCGCGCCGTAGGGGTCGTCTTCGATCACGGGGAAGGGCGAGTGCTTCGCGAATTCCGCGAGCGCCTGGCGGCGCTCGAGCGGCAGGCGGCGGCCCGTGGGGTTCTGGAAGTTCGGGATCGCGTAGAGCAGGCGTGCGCCGGCCGTGAGCTCGGGCGTCAGGCCTTCGGGCACGAGGCCCTTCTCGTCGGTCGGGACCTGGACGTACTTCGGCTCGTAAAGCGAGAACGATTGCAGCGCGCCGAGGTAGGTGGGCGTTTCGACGAGCACCGGGCTATTGGGGCAGACCAGCACCTTGCCGATCAGGTCGAGCGCCTGCTGCGAACCCGTGGTGATGAGCACCTGCGAGGGACGCACTGTCACGCCGCCCACCGAGTGGCGCGCGGCAATCCATTCGCGCAGCGGCATATAGCCTTCGGTCGCGCTGTACTGGAGGGCGCCCGAGGGGTCGTCGCGCAGGATGCGGTCGGCCGCGGCGCGCATTTCCTCGGCCGGGAAGCTGGCCGGCGCGGGCAGGCCGCCCGCGAACGAAATGACTTCGGGACGCTCGGTGACCTTCAGGATTTCGCGAATCGCCGAGCTGGTCAGCTTGATTGCACGCTCGGACAGTTGCCACGCGGGCGCGGCCTTGAGATCGCTCTGGTCCATGGGGTCTCCTTGTTGGGGTGAGGCGAGTGACGGATTCAGTGGCGGCATGGGGCGCGATCGCGTGCCGCCGGATGCCGCCGAAAACCTTGAATTATGACGCGAAACCGGCTCATGCGCGTGCTGGCGCGGGGGCCGTGCGGATCGTCGCGCGGCGGCCCAGCACGACCGTGGCGATCACCGCGGCGGCGTAGAGCCATGCCGAGGGCGCGACCTGCTCGCCGAAAAAGAGCGCCGAGAACGCCATCGTGAAGAAAATCTGCAGCAGCTGCACCTGGCCCACGCGTGCCGTGCCGCCCATGGCGAGCCCCGCGTACCACGCGAAAAAGCCGATGAACTGCGAAAACAGCGTGACGTAGCCGAAGGCGAGCCAGGTCTTGAGTGCGACGGGGCCCGGATGCGCCATGTGATGGGCCCACGCGAGCCCGCCCACCGGCAACACGAGGAACGGCGCCGAGAGCACGAGCGCCCAGCAGATCACCTGCCAGCCGCCGAGCTGGCGCGCAAGGCGCGCGCCTTCGGCGTAGCCGAGCGCACCGATGCCCACCGCGATGAGCATCCACGCGTCGCCCGCGTGCAGCGAGCCGCCGCCCGCCTGGAGCGCGAACGCGACCACGAGCGCGCTGCCGATCAGCGCGCTGGCCCAGAACGCCTTCGAGGGCCGCTCGTGCGAGAGCCACGCGGCGTAGATCGCCACGGCGAGCGGCTGCAGGCCGTTGACGATGGCGCCGTGCGAGGCCGGCACGGTCTTCATCGCGAAGGCGGAAAACACCGGAAACGCGACGATCACGCCAAGCGACACCACAGCGAGGCTCTTGACCTGCGGCCACGTGGGCCATTTCTCGCGGCGGATGGCGAGCAGCAGCGCGGCCGGCACGGCGGCGGCGAGCGCGCGGCCGAGGCCGTTCAGGAGCGGGTGGAATTCGGCGACGACGATGCGCGTCATCGGCAGCGTCAGGCTGAAGATCATGACGCCGACGAGGCCGAGCAGCATGCCTTGGGTTTCGCGTGCTTTCATGCGGGACTTTGCGCTCGACGGATCAGCGTGCCGGCGCGCCGAGCGTGCGCGGACCGGACGGGGTTTCGAACTGCGCGACGAGCGCGGGCGAGAGGGCTTCCTCCACGGCGATCAGGTGCGCCGCGCCGAGCCACTGAAGCTGCTCGCGCGCCGCTTGCGCCGCGCGGTGAAAGCCGGTGAGCGAGGTGAGCGCGATGCCGGTGTCGGCCAGCACCAGCGACGGATGATGCGCCGTGTCCCACTGGATCAGCGAGGGCAGAATGCCGTCGCCCGCGCCTTGCCAGGATGGGAAGGCGCCGTCCTCCGGCACCGTGAGCTGCCACGAGAAGTCGCCGCGCGTCATCGGCACGAGCGCGGGAATGCGCTGGGGATACTGCTCGCGCCAGCGCGCGAGGCTCTTCGGCGGATCGACGCGTGCCACCCAATGCGAGAGGTACGGCCCCTGTTCGAGGCGTGCCTCTACGGCCGGGTCATCGAGCGCGAACAGGCGCGCGCGGGCGTTCGCGTCGCTGCTTGTTCCACTCTTCGCCGCCGGATCGACCGCGATGACCTCCAGATACGCGCCACCCCACAGCCCGAGCAGACGGTTGTGCGTGCGCATGAGCGGGTGAGCGCCGCCGCCCGAGGGCGCGACGCCGAGCGCGTCGCTCACGTACTGCACGCCTTCTTCCAGCGTGCGCGCGGCAACGACGAGATGATCGAGGCGAAGCGGCGAGGCGTTCATGGGCGGGCGATCGGAGCCAGAAGTTTCCAGGGGCCGGAACGAGGAGGGCAGGGGTGCGCGCCTGAACAGTGTGCCGACGCCGCAACCGCATCCTTACCGGTACGCATGCGATCAAATGTACCGGTATGGCTGCAGACAGTAACGGTACAATCGGCCCGATAGTGCTCTGTACAGTTCAAGTTCAGGGAGTCCTCATGTCCTCCGTACCGCTAGACCAGATTCCCGCCCCGCACGACGCGGCTACGCTCACGCTCGTCGACCAGCTCGTGCAGTGGGGCCGCCGCCGCATCGAGGAGCGCGTGTTCCGCCCCGGCATGCGCATGCCGTCCATTCGCAAGCTCGCGCTCGACAAGGGCGTGTCGCGCTTCACCGTGGTCGAGGCGTACGAGCGTCTGGTCGCGCAGGGCTACCTCGACTCGCGGCGCGGCTCCGGCTTTTACGTGCGCGAGCGCCTGGCACTCGTGACGGGCGGCGAACGCCAGCCGGTGGCCGCGGGCGTCCCGGCGCGCGCCGACGCGGTTGCCGCCCCCGCGCCGCCCACCATCGACGTGGTCTGGCTGCTGCGCAACATGCTTCACACGTCCACGCGGCCGGAAAAAGGGCCGGGTCTGGGCTATCTGCCCGCGCGCTGGCTGGACGGCGAGCTGCTGACCGGCGCGATGCGCTCGCTTGGCCGCCAGAGCGGCACGCAGCTGCTCGGCTTCGGCTCGCCGCAAGGCTTCCTGCCGCTGCGCCAGCAGCTCCAGACGCGCATGGCGGAACTCGAGATCGGCGCGACGCCCGAGCAGATCGTGCTCGTGTCGGGCATCACCCAGGCGATCGACCTGCTCGCGCGCATCTACGTGCAGCCCGGCGACACGGTGATCGTGGGCGACCCCGCGTGGTTCCAGATGTTCGGGCGCTTCGCCTCGCAGGGCGCGCGGCTCGTCGGCATGCCGTACACGCCCGAAGGTCCGGACCTCGACGCGCTCGAAGCGCTGGTCGAGACCTGGCGGCCGAAAATGCTCGTCATCAATTCGGTGCTGCAAAATCCCACGGGCACCTCGCTGACCGCCGCACAGGCGTTCCGCATTCTGCGGCTTGCCGAACAGTACGACTTCATCGTCGTCGAAGACGATATCTACGGCGACCTCTGCCCGGCGGGCTACCCGGCCACGCGCCTCGCGAGTCTCGACCAGCTTCGCCGCGTGATCTACCTCGGCAGCTTTTCGAAGACGCTCGCGCCGAACCTGCGCGTGGGTTATATCGCGAGTGCGCTCGACGTGACCCAGGCGGTGGCGGACCAGAAAATGCTCGTCGGCATGACGAGTCCGGAGCTCAACGAGCGCGTGCTCTACCGCGTGCTCACGGAGGGCCACTACCGGCGTCACGTGGAGCGCCTGCGCGGCCGGCTCGATGGCGTGCGCGACAAGGCCGCGCGCATGCTCGAGCGCGCCGGCTTGCGCCTCTTCGCGGCGCCGGGCGCCGGCATGTTCCTGTGGGCCGACACCGGCGTCGACGCGGACGCGCTCACCGCGGCGGGCCACGAAGCGGGCTTTCTGCTCACGCCGGGGAGCCTGTTCTCGCCGCACCAGTCGCCCACCACGTGGATGCGCTTCAACATCGCCAACTGCGGCGACCCGGCGCTGCCCGCGTTCCTCGCCGACTACCTCGAGGGCGCGGCGCGGCGCGGCGGCGGCGCGCAAACGTGAATTCGCGGTCGGCGGCTCTTGAAACCGGCGCCGTCTGTCCCCAACTGGGCGGGCGGCGCGCCGCGATGCGAATTGCCTCGAACTCGCGGCCACAAATTTGTCAGACTAGAACTGCAACGAAAGAGGACTCTCGACCATGGCACAAGAAACCATGAGCTTCCAGGCAGAAGTGAAACAACTTCTGCACCTCATGATCCATTCGCTGTACAGCAACAAGGAAATCTTCCTGCGCGAGCTGATCTCGAACGCATCGGACGCGGCGGACAAGCTGCGCTTCGAGGCGATCGCCAACAGCGCGCTCTATGAGAACGATCCGAACCTGCGCATCCGCGTGGGCTTCGACAAGGAAGCGCGCACCATCACGATCGACGACAACGGCATCGGCATGAGCCACGACGAAGCCGTGTCGCACCTCGGTACGATCGCGCGCTCGGGCACGAAGGAATTCTTCGGCAGGCTCTCGGGCGACCAGCAGAAGGACGCGGCGCTGATCGGCCAGTTCGGCGTGGGCTTCTATTCGGGCTTCATCGTCGCGGACAAGATCACCGTGGAAAGCCGCCGCGCGGGCCTGACGGCCGCCGAAGGCGTGCGCTGGACGAGCGCGGGCGAGGGCGAGTTCGCCGTCGAGACGATCGAGCGCGCGCAGCGCGGCACGACGATCACGCTGCATCTGCGCGAAGGCGAGGACGAACTGCTTTCCGCCTGGAAGATCAAGTCGATCATCCAGAAGTATTCGGATCACGTCGGCCTGCCCATCGAGATGAAGAAGGAAGAATGGGACGCCGAAAAGAGCGAGATGGTCACGAAGGACGAGTACGAGACCATCAACCAGGCGAGCGCGCTGTGGACGCGTTCGAAGAGCGAGATCAGCGACGAGCAGTATCAGCAGTTCTATCAGCACCTCGCGCACGACCATCAGAATCCGCTCGCGTGGACGCATAACCGCGTGGAAGGCCGCAGCGAATATACGCAACTCCTTTACGTGCCGTCGCATGCGCCGTTCGACCTGTGGAATCGCGATCACAAGAGCGGTCTGAAGCTCTACGTGAAGCGCGTGTTCATCATGGACGACGCCGAGCAGTTGCTGCCGAACTATCTGCGCTTCGTGAAGGGCGTGGTCGATTCGAGCGATCTGCCGCTCAACGTCTCGCGCGAAATCCTTCAGGAAAGCCGCGACGTCAAGGCGATTCGCGACGGCGTGACCAAGCGCGTGCTGTCGATGCTCGAAGAGATGGCCAACGCTGTGACGGACGCCGAAGCAAGCGAAGAGGACAAGGCGAAGTACGCCACGTTCTGGGCCGAGTTCGGCCAGGTGCTCAAGGAAGGCATCGGCGAGGATCACGCCAACCGCGAGCGCGTGGCGAAGCTGGCGCGCTTCGCGTCCACGCACAACGACACGAACGAGCAGACCGTCACGCTCGCCGACTACGTTGCACGCATGAAGCCCGAGCAGACGAAGATCTACTACGTCACCGCCGACACGTGGCAAGGCGCGACCCACAGCCCGCACCTCGAAGTGTTCCGCAAGAAGGGCGTGGAAGTGCTGCTCCTCACGGACCGCGTGGACGAGTGGATGCTGTCGTTCCTCAACGAGTTCGACGGCAAGCCGCTCGCGAGCGTGGCGCGCGGCGACCTCGACCTGGGCGCGCTCAACGACGAGGAAAAGCAGCAGCAGGAGAAGGTGAGCGAAGAACTCAAGCCGCTCGTCGAGCACATGAAGGAAGCGCTCAAGGACAAGGCCAAGGACGTGCGCCTCACGTTCCGCCTGACCGATTCGCCCTCGTGCCTCGTGGCCGACGAAGGCGACATGAGCGGTTACCTGCAGCGCATGCTGAAGGCGGCGGGACAACAGGCGCCGCAGATGCAGCCGATCCTCGAAGTGAACCCGGAGCATCCGCTCGTGAAGGCGCTGCGCACCGATAGCGCGGACTTCGGCGACTGGTGCAATCTCCTGTTCGATCAGGCGTTGCTGGCGGAAGGCGGCGCGCTGGAAGATCCGGCCAGCTTCGTCAAGCGTACGAACGCATTGCTGATTGCCCGCGCCGGTTAACGCGCGCGGTTTTGCATGAGCGAAACCCCTTGCGGCTAAGCGCTGCAAGGGGTTTTTCTTTTGCGCGCCGCGCTCGCAGCGAACTGAAATCCTCGCAGCCTATAATGCGCGCCATGCCTCTTCGATTCGATGCCGCTAACGCGCACTGGCGCGTTACGCCCTTGCCCGCCTTGAGCGCCGACCAGAAGGACTGGCTCACGCGCGGCGGTTCGCTCACGGCGCATTTGCGCACGCTCGGCCGCGTCGTGGTGCGGGTCACGCGCGAAACCGTCGACCTGCCCTGGCCCGATGAGTGCGCCGCACTTGGACTCGCGCTGCGCGAGCGCGCGTGGGTGCGCGAGATCGTGCTCGAAGTCGATGGCGTGCCGTTCGTCGCCGCGCACAGCGTGACGCCGCTCGCCGCGAGTCAAGGCGTGTGGCAGGCCATGCGCCGCTTGCGCACGCGGCCGCTCGCGGAGCTGCTCTATAGCGACAGTGGTGTGGCGCGCTCCGCGCTCGTGAGCCGGCGCGTGAGCGCGCGGCATCCGCTCTACCCACTCGCGGCGCGCGAGCTCATGCTCGAGCCGAAGCACACGCCGCATGCGTTCGTCGCGCGCCGCTCGGTATTCGAGCGCGCAGGCGCGCCGCTGCTCGTGACCGAATGCATGCTGCCCGCGCTGTGGTCGCGCCTTGCAAGCGGGCCTTTGGCGCAAGAAACCGGCGTGCATCTCGGACGCGAACGCGGCCCGCTCGATCACACCGCCTCGCGCGCGCATCACGCGCCGCGTTGAACGTGCCGCATCCGTTGCCATGACTTTCAAGCGCTGCTTCGATCCCGTCGTCGATGCGCATACGCGTGTGCTCATTCTCGGCAGCTTGCCGGGCGAGGCGTCGCTCGCGCATCAGCAGTATTACGCGCATAAGCAGAACAAGTTCTGGCATTTGATCGGCGATGTGATTGGCGAAGCGCTGCCGGGCATGAACTACGAAGCGCGACTGCAAGCGCTGCTCGAGCATCGCGTGGGGCTGTGGGACGTCATTGCGCAAGCGAAACGCGAAGGCAGTCTCGATAGCCGCATTCGCGACCACGCGGCGAACGATCTCGTGGCACTGATCGCCACGTTGCCCAATCTGGCGTGTATTGCGTTCAACGGCGGGACGGCTGCGAAGATCGGCACGCAGGCGCTGGCGGTGAGCCGCGTATCGCTCGATCTCGTCAAGCTACCGTCGAGCAGCCCGGCGTATGCGGCCGTGCCTTATGCGGGAAAGTTGCGCGAGTGGGAGAAGCTGCGCAAGTGGGTTGCGCCGTGACCGCTGCGCCTGTCAATACACGGCAAAAGTGCGCGGCCGGATAGTCGCTCCAGCCGCGCCGTCGAAGCGTTACTTCTGCAATTCGGGCGCCGTCGCGAGCGCAGACTGCAACCTGGTCACCGCATCGGCCGTTGCAAGCTGGCCAGCCAGGCTGAAGTTGCGCTTGAACTCACTAAACTCCGCGTGGCCGGTTCCCGTCACGTCCGTTGTGGTCACGGTCTGGCCGCTCGGGTCCGTGACGGTGCAGGCAAGCGTGACCGAGAAATCCGTGGGCGGCCAGGTGAGAAGGCTAGGGGACGACGACGTCGTCTTGATCGTCGGCGTGATCACGTAGTCGAGATGCTTGGCCTGAATCGTTGCCGCATCCGGTGCGCTTTTGAGCTTGGTCACGTTCTTGAACACGTGACCGAGTCCAACGTACATCGGCAGTTCGAGGTCGTGGTACGGGTGATAGCTCACCTTGTCGCCGCCGCCGCCGGGCGTGATCACTTCCTTCGACAACTCGTCGTCCGTAATCACGAGACCCACGGACTTGTCGAGCGGTTGCGTCGAGAGCGTCGGAATCTTGCTTGCGTCGCCGGTCAGCGAAATTTCGTGCGCACAGCCTGAAAGTGCGGCGACCACGCTTGCCGCTGCGATCATTCGAATCATTGTCATGGTGTTCGTTCCCCGGTGTAGGCTGGTTGAGTTATTGGATTGCCTGAATGAAGGCAGGGTCGGCGTAGAGTTCGCCGAGCAACTTCTGCACGGCGAGCGGATATTCTTCGCGCGCCTTCGGTACTGCGATCATGGCCGCGAACGCCGAATCCCATTGCGTGTGCGCGGATTTCACCTGGTCATAACGCACGCTGCCCGATCGCATCACGATGAAGCGTGCCGACAGTCGTGCAGCGCCGGTTGCAACGCCGACGTCGATGTCGTTTTCCAGTAGCGTCGCCTTGATCTCGACATCGCTTTCCGGAGAAAGCTTGCCGGCCATCTGCAATTCCTTCGTCATTGCATCGGCAAGATAGGCGCCGAATGAATTGCCGACCGGCGACTTCAAGCTATTTGCACGCAAGGGAACCGGATACGGATTTTTTGCGTCTGCCTGGGAATCGAATGCGCCGACTTTCGCGTGCGCAGCGGTCACGTTCTTGAGCGACTGGATATTGTCGACGTCGGGAGAGTACGGCGGAGCGACCACAGCACATGCGGTCAGAAACAGGAGCGGCGCGATCACGCCGATGGTTCGCACGGTGTTGAACATATTTGTTTTACCTTGTGATTGCGGAACTCTGCTGCCTCGGAGACTTTCGGTCTTGTGCGCCGGATCAGTTTTGGTCTCCTGGAGGAATATCGGCGCTGAATTGCGAATCTTGAGTCTGCGAGACTGCGCACCGATGCGCCTACGAGTGCTGGTGCACACAAACCTAAGCGCGCTGCAAACTCGCCGCGCTAGCATGGTTCCGCAGCACGCTGCGGCGCGCGCTGATCCCGTCGGGACACGGGACCATAACGAACAAGAAACGTCTGCCCCTGATCATTTTGCCCATGACGCACATGCCAGGCGCCTGCCCAGGCGACAGTCACTGACTCGCGCAGCGCGTGGGCCAGGCGCTCGAAGTGCCTGCCAAATCCGGCTCGAAGCGCCGCGAATGCTATGCTCTCGGTCGCCTGAGCAAATGCACCTGCATTTGCGTCCTCACAGCAAGCGATTTTCTACATGACGACTCTCATCAAGCGCGCCTCCGCCGAGGCCCGCGCATTCAAGCAAACCGCCAACGCGACGCAATCGGGCGAGACCGCGAGCAAGACCGCAAAGGTCACGAAGCGCCCGCGCCGCGCCGCGGCCGCTGCCGACGCCGACGAACTCGACAACGCCCCGGTCATCGAAGCGCCGCGCAAGCCGCGTTTCGCGCCGGTCACGTTCTCGGAAGAGAACGGTGTGCGCTATCTGCACTTCGGCACGGAGTGGGTGCAGGGCGCGATGCGTCTGGCAAAGCCGCTGCACATCGAACTGGAATACGCGCAGCAGATGATGGCCTGGCTGCTGTTCCTCGCCACGCCCGAGCGCATCGTGCAACTGGGTCTGGGCGCCGCCGCGCTCACCAAGTTCGCGCACCGCTATCTGCGTCCCGCGAAGGTCGAGGCGATCGAGCTGAATCCGGCGGTCGTGGTGGCCGCGCGCACGATGTTCGACCTGCCGTACGACGACGCGCGCCTCACCGTGCGCGAACTCGACGCGTGGGACTTCGTGCAGGATCGCGCCAATCACGGCACTATCGGCGCGCTGCAGATCGACGTGTACGACGCGACCGCGCGCGGCCCGGTGCTCGACAGCGTGGCGTTCTACCGCGCCGTGCGCGCCTGCCTGACCGATGCCGGCGTCGCGACCATCAACCTGTTCGGCGACCACCCGAGCTTCGTGCGCAACATGAAGCGCCTGAACGAAGCCTTCGAAGGCCGCGTGATCGCGCTGCCCGAAGTGCACGAAGGCAATCGCGTCGCGCTCGCGTTCTCGGGCCCGGCGCTCGAGGTCTCCTTCGATGCGCTCGAAAAGCGCGCGCGCCTGCTCGAAAGCAAGCTCGGCCTGCCGGCGCACCAGTGGGTCAAGGCGCTGCGCGAATCGAGCGGCCAGCACGGCGCAACGTTCTCGATCTGATCCGCGCGAACGGCAGCAATGCCGTTGCGGCACGGAAAACCGGCTTCAGGGGCATCCCTGGGCCGGTTTTTTTTCGCCTGCTCGCCTGCATAGCGCATTTCCGGGCAATTATCACGACGCGGCGCAAGCCGTTGGCTCTTGACAACGTCCTCGGAATTGGGGTCCGCCCTGCTTGACCGTGCGGCGTGGCCTCGATACTCTTTTCAGCGCTTTCGGGGACCTTGCGGATTATCCGTCCGTGAGGCCATCGGCCGCCTCACGCCGGGCGGCGGACCGCAGACAAAGCAAGGCCGCATAACTACATAAGCAACGAGGAGACGTCATGGCTCACGACGCCGACGCCGGAAAACCAAGCAAGCATTGGCTGTGGCTTTTGCTGCTGCCCTGGATCGCGATGATCTGGGTGCCGTCGTACAACAAGATCGAGCCCACTTTGTGGGACTTCCCGTTTTTCTACTGGTATCAGCTTCTCTGGGTGCTGATCAGCGCTGCCATTACCGCGCTCGTCTACTTCAAGACGAAGACCCGCAACAAGGGCGATGAAGGGGGCGCGCAATGAACGTCACAGCAACCGCAGTCTTTATTCTGTTCTTCCTCGGCGTCACGGTGCTCGGCTTCTTTGCCGCACGCTGGCGCAAGGGCGATCTCGCGCATCTCGAAGAGTGGGGCCTCGGCGGCCGCCGCTTCGGCACGATCGTCACCTGGTTCCTGCTCGGCGGGGATCTCTACACCGCGTACACCTTCGTCGCTGTGCCGGCGCTCGTGTTCGGTGCGGGCGCAACGGGTTTCTTCGCGCTGCCGTACACGATCCTGATCTATCCGTTCGCGTTCGTCGTGTTCCCGAAGCTCTGGGCCGTCGCTAAACGCCATCAGTACGTGACCTCGGCCGACTTCGTGAGCGCGCGCTACGGCAGCCGCATGCTCGGGCTAGCCATCGCCGTGACGGGCATCGTCGCGACCATGCCGTATATCGCGCTGCAGCTGGTGGGTATCGAAGTGGTGATCGGCGCACTCGGCTTCGACACGACGGGCTTCGTCGGCGACCTGCCGCTCATCATCGCGTTCGCGATTCTCGCCGCCTACACGTACACGTCGGGCCTGCGCGCGCCGGCCATGATCGCCGTGGTGAAGGACATCCTCATCTACATCACGATCATCGTCGCGATCATCGTGATTCCCGCGCAGATGGGCGGCTTCGGCCACATCTTCGGCGCGGTGCCGCCGGCCAAGCTGCTGCTCAAGTCGCCGGACGCCACGAGTCTGAACGGCTATAGCGCCTACGCGACACTCGCGGTAGGGTCGGCGCTCGCGCTGTTCCTGTATCCGCACTCGGTCACGGCAATTCTGTCGTCGTCGTCGGGCAACACCATCCGCCGCAACATGGCGATGCTGCCGGCGTACTCGCTGGTGCTCGGTCTGCTCGCACTGCTCGGCTACATGGCGCTCGCCGCGGGCGTGAAGGACATGCCGGAGTTCGCGCCGTACTTCAAGGCCTTCGGTCCGAACTTCGCGGTGCCGGCGCTGTTCCTGCACTTCTTCCCGTCGTGGTTCGTGGGCGTGGCGTTCGCAGCCATCGGTATCGGCGCGCTGGTGCCCGCCGCGATCATGTCGATTGCGGCGGCCAACCTCTACACGCGCAACATCCACAAGGAGTTCATCAACCGCAACATGAATCACGAGCAGGAGACCAACATCGCCAAGCTGGTCTCGCTGATCGTGAAGGTCGGTGCGGTGGCGTTCATCCTGGGCCTGCCGCTCACGTACGCGATCCAGCTGCAGCTGCTCGGCGGTATCTGGATCATCCAGACGCTGCCCGCCATCGTGCTCGGTCTCTACACGCGCATGCTCGACTACCGCGGTTTGCTGATCGGGTGGGCGGCCGGCATTGCCACGGGCACGTGGATGGCGATCTCGCTGCAGTTGAAGGGCTCGATCTTCACGATCCACCTGTTCGGCATGGCGATTCCGGGCTACGCCGCGGTGTGGTCGCTGATCGTGAACCTCGTGGTCGCGATCGTCGTGTCGGCGCTCGTGCACGTGGTCGGCATGCAAAAGGGCGCGGATCGCACGCGGCCGGAAGACTATCTCGACGTCGTCGAGGGCTGATCCGCTCATGCCCGGCGCATGCCGCCGGGCCAGTGTCGTACCCGATGCCCGCAACACACAGTTGCGGGCATTTGTTTTTCTGGTGCACGATGATCGCTGATCCGGCTCACGTCCAGCCCGTGCCATGGCCTCGTCCCAAACCGAATCCCGTTCCCGATCCGGGCGCAGCGGCGCGCAACGCCTGCGAGCGCCGCGCCGCCGCTCGCGTCTCGCGCGCATGTGGCGCGCGTTGGCCTCGCCGTACTATCGCTACCGCAACGCCAAGGTGATCCACAGCGTGCGCGTGGGTCTCGCCATGCTCGCCTCGATTCTTGCGACGTCGGGCATCCATATTCCGCACGGCATCTGGGCGTCGGTCACGCTGCTCGTCGTGATCGGCGGGCTGCAGCACCAGGGCAACATCCGCAAGAAGGCCGCCGAACGCGCGCTCGGCACGCTGCTCGGCGCCGTGATCGGGCTCGTGCTCATCGTCGTGCAGGCCGTTACCGGTTCCGTGTGGCTCACCTACGTGCTGATGTCGCTCGTCGCCGCCGTGTGCGGCTACTACGCCATCGGCAAGCCGGGCTATGTCGCGCTGCTGGCCGCCATCACCATGTGCATCGTCGCGGGGCACGGCGACAACCTCATCGATACGGGCCTCTGGCGCACGCTCAACGTGATTCTCGGCATCGTCATCGCGCTCGTGTTTTCGTTTGCGTTGCCGCTGCACGCGACGTATTCGTGGCGCTACAGCCTCGCCGACAATCTGCGCGAATGCGCGCGCGTTTACGCGCGGGTGGCGGGCGGCGTGCACGTCGACACCGACGAGCAGGTGCAGACCTTCATGCGCCTGAACGCGCGGCTCGTGCAACTGCGCGCGCTGATGCCCTCGGTCGCCAAGGAGATCGACGTGCCGCTCGCGCGGCTCGAACAGGTGCAGCGTCTGCATCGCTCGCTGCTGAGCGCGCTGGAGATGCTCTGTACGGGCACGGGCAGCTACGAGCAGGCGCTCGTGCGCGTGGCGTTCGCCGAGCGCAGCGAGACCGTGCGCCGGGCGCTGCTCGCCACGGCGCGGGCGCTGCGCTTTGGCGGCGGGCGTCACCCCGAGGCGGCGCAGCAGGCGCTGCGCACGGTGGCGGCGCGGGGAGAGGGCAGTGGCGAGGGCGACCGGGCGGGCGAGCCCGTCAACGAAAGCATGCAGGGCGAGCCGCAGGGCTGCCCCGAGCCGCGGATGCAGGGACCCTACTGGCTCAGCCTGCGTGTGGAGGAGCAGGTGGAGCGCCTGCGCGCGCTCCTGCTCGAGACCGAGCCGCGCTGGAACATCGAGCGCGCCGCGACACACCGCATGGTGTGACGCCGGGCGCGCTCCTCCAGGCGTGGCAGCGATGGATCAGGCGGGCTGGTCGTGCGGCGCCGAGACCATCCACGGCACGCCGAACTTGTCGGTCAGCATGCCGAAGCCGGGCGACCAGAAGGTCTTCTGGAACGGCATCGTGACCGTACCGCCTTTGGACAGCGCGTCGAAGTAGCGTTCGGCCGTGGCGATGTCGGACCCGGTCAGCGAGACGCCGAAGCCGAGGAACTTGTCGTTCTGCGTCATGCAGCCGCCGTCGGACACCATGATTTGCGCGTCGCCGATCTGGAGCGTCGCGTGCATGATCTTTTCGGCGAATTCGGGCGGCATGGGGCGCGCGGGGTCCGGCGGCGCTTCCTTGAAGCGCATCTTGATCACTTCTTTTGCGCCGAGCGCTTCGCCATAGAACGCGATCGCTTCGTCGCAGTTGCCGGGGTAAAAGAGATAGGGCTGGATTTGCATCGTCGGTTTCCTTGCGGACGGGACGTTGGCCGGCCTTTATCATGCGATTCCGTGCGAGGGTGTGCACGGGGCCGGATCGTGCGGCGGGTTGCGCCGCTGCCCTGATTCTAGGCGCGCACGATGACGTGACCGAGCGGTGTGTCGTCAGGGTTTGCGAGAGTGCAGACGGGAACGGTCGTTGCAGTCCGCGCCATAACACAAAGGGCCGCACATGCGCCATGTGCGGCCCTCGGTCATCGATACTGCGATGCGCGCTGCATGGCGCGCCGGCGCTTTACTTCGCGCGCAGCTCTTCGATCATCTTTTCGAGCTTGATTGCGTCAGCGGCGAACGCACGGATGCCTTCAGCGAGTTTTTCGGTCGCCATGGCGTCGTCGTTGAGCTGGAAGCGGAACGACGGCTCGTCCACGGCCACGCGCTCGATCTTCGCGTCCTTGAACGCTTCCGGCGAGAGCTTGCGCTCGACCTTCTCGTTGCTGTCGTGGAGCTTCTGCAGCAGGTCCGGGCTGATGGTGAGCAGGTCGCAGCCGGCCAGCTCGACGATCTGGCTCGTGTTGCGGAAGCTCGCGCCCATCACCTCGGTCTTGTGGCCGAACTTCTTGTAGTACGCGTAGATCTTGCGCACCGACTGCACGCCCGGGTCGTTCTCGCCGCCGTCCTTCGCGTCGTCCCAGTCGGCGCCCTTGGCCTTCTTGTACCAGTCGTAGATGCGGCCCACGAACGGCGAGATGAGCTGCGCGCCCGCTTCGGCGCACGCGGCGGCCTGCGCGAGCGAGAACAGCAGCGTCATGTTGCAGTGGATGCCGTCCTTTTGCAGCGCTTCGGCGGCGCGGATGCCTTCCCAGGTGGAGGCGAGCTTGATCAGCACGCGCTCGCGCCCGATGCCGGCCTGCTTGTACAGGTCGATGATGTGGTGCGCCTTGTCGATCGACCTTTTCGTGTCGAACGAGAGGCGGGCGTCGACTTCGGTCGAGACGCGGCCCGGAATGATCTTGAGGATTTCGGTGCCGAACGCGATCAGCAGATGGTCGATGATCGACTCGAGCGACTCGCTCGCGTGATCGCGCACGGTTTTTTCGAGCAGCGGACGGTACTCGGCTTTCTGGACCGCCTTGAGGATCAGTGACGGGTTGGTCGTCGCGTCCTGCGGCTTGTACTGCACGAATTGCTGGAAGTCGCCCGTATCGGCGACGACGGTGGTGTACTGCTTGAGCTGGTCGAGTGCGGTAGTCATGTCAGGCCTTGTGGGCGCGTGCGCGCCTGCATCGGTGAGAGTTGAACGGCCGGCGCGCTCCAGGCGTGAACCTAGGGCGCGCCGGGCGGAACCAGAAAGGCGCTGCGCCTGCCGGCTTGGCCCGCGCGGATTGGGCGGCAAGCCGGGTGGGGCGCATCTTGCCGCGCGTGTGGGCGCGGCTCACATCGTCATTTTATGGCGGAAACGCATGGCGTTGCGTTTCGCGCGGGCATGGGGCATGGCAAACGCGCCGCACACACCGTGCCAGCGGGGCTGGCGGGCGCATGCGGCGGCGGCTCACACGGGTCAGGCGCGCCGCGCGTTGAGCACGAACTGCGTGATGACGCCCGCCACGAGTCCCCAGAACGCCGCGCCGATGGAAAGCAGCGTGAGCCCGGAGGCCGTCACCATGAAGGTGATGAGCGCGGCTTCGCGCTCGCTGGGGTTCTGCATGGCGTTGGTGAGGCCGCTCATGATCGAGCCGAACAGCGCGAGCGCCGCGATCGACACCACGAGCGCCTGCGGGAACGCCGCGAACAGTGCCGCGATGGTCGCGCCGAAGGTGCCGGCGATCAGGTAGAAGATGCCGCACCACACGGCCGCCATATAGCGCTTCGTGCCGTCTTCGTGGGCGTGCGGGCCGGTGCAGATCGCCGCCGTGATCGCGGCGAGGTTCACGCCGTGCGAGCCGAACGGCGCGAGCACGAGCGAGGCTATGCCCGTGGTGGCGATCAGCGGCGAGGAGGGCGCGGCCGTGTGGTCGTAGCCGTCGGCGCGCAGCACGGCGATGCCGGGCACGTTCTGCGAGGCCATCGCCACGACGAAGAGCGGAATGCCGATGCTCACCACCGCGGTGAGCGAGAACGCCGGCATGGTGAACACGGGTCTGGCCACCGCCACGCGGAAGTGGCTGAAGTCGAGCAGCCCGAGCATGGCCGCGGCGGCGATGCCGATCATGAGCGTCGCGACGATCGCATAGCGCGGCACGAAGCGCTTCACGATCAGATAGCCGAAGAACATCGTGAGCACGAGCGGCGTCTGCACCTGCGCGGCGTGGAAGATCTCGATGCCGATCTCGAACAGGATGCCCGCGAGCAGCGCCGCCGCGATGCCGGCGGGAACGCGCTTCATGAGCGTGTCGAACCAGCCGGTGAGGCCCACGGCCGTGAGCAGCACGGCGCAGACGAGATAGGCGCCGATCGCCTCGGCATACGGCACGTGCGGCAGCGAGCTGATGAGCAGCGCCGCGCCCGGCGTGGACCACGCGATCACGATGGGCGCGCGGAACCACTGCGACAGGCCGATGGTGGTCAGGGCCATGCCGATGGACAGCGCCCAGATCCACGAGGAGATCTGCGCGTCGGACAGATGCGCAGCCTGGCCGGCCTGGAACATCAGCACGAGCGAGCTGGTGTAGCCGGTCATCATCGCGACGAAGCCGGCCACGATCGTGGCGACCGAGGTGTCGGCGAAGGGCCGCAGCGGTCCCGGCCTGAACGCCGCTGGCAGGTCGGGGGAAGAGGGGGCGGTCATGCGGGTGGTCTCCAGTTTTTGCTTAGGTATGACGGCTTCGGGCGGCGCGGCCTGAAGACACCTTCAGGCACGCGCCGCCTCGAACAAGCGGAAAAGGGCGGGAGTGCGGGCGCCTATTTGCTCAGCACGCGCATGGCCGTTTCGAGCCCGGCGACGGTGAGCGGGTACATGCGGTGGCCGAGAATCTCGCGGATGATCGACACCGACTGGCGGTACTCCCATAGTCGCTCGGGCTCGGGGTTGAGCCAGGCGAAATGCGGGAACTGGTCGGCGAGGCGGCGCAGCCACACGGCGCCCGCTTCGGGGTTGTTGTACTCGACCGAGCCGCCCGGCTGCAGCACCTCATACGGGCTCATGGTGGCGTCGCCCACGAAAATGAGCTTGTAGTCGGGTGTGAACTTGTGCAGCAGGTCCCACGTCGGCGTGCGCTCGGCGTGGCGGCGGCGGTTGTTCTTCCACAGGTGGTCGTACACGCAGTTGTGGAAGTAATAGAACTCGAGATGCTTGAACTCGGCCTTGGCGGCCGAGAACAGCTCTTCGGTGCGCTTGATGTGATCGTCCATCGAGCCGCCCACGTCGAGCAGCATCAGCACTTTCACGTTGTTGTGGCGCTCCGGCACCATCTTGAGGTCGAGCCAGCCCGCGTTCGCGGCGGTGCTGCGGATCGTGTCGCCGAGGTCGAGTTCTTCCGCCGCCCCTTCGCGCGCGAAGCGGCGCAGGCGGCGCAACGCGACCTTGATGTTGCGCGTGCCGATTTCGACCTGGTCGTCGTAGTCGCGGTATGCGCGCGCATCCCACACTTTCACGGCGCTGCGCTGGCCGCCTTCGCCGCCGATGCGGATGCCTTCGGGGTTATAGCCGCCGTGGCCGAAGGGCGACGTGCCGCCCGTGCCGATCCACTTGCTGCCGCCCTCGTGGCGCTCCTTCTGTTCTTCGAACAGCTCTTTGAGGCGTTCCATGAGCTTGTCGAGGCCGCCCATCGCCTCGATCTGCGCGCGCTGTTCGGGCGTGAAGTCGCGCTCCAGCCGCTTCTTGAGCCAGTCTTCGGGGATCTCGAAGGCCAGTTCCGACTTCTTCTCCATGCCGCGAAAATACGCGCCGAACGCCTGATCGAAGCGGTCGAAGTACTGCTCGTCCTTCACGAGCGTCATGCGCGCGAGGTAGTAGAAGTCGTCGAGCGAGGGCGCGATCACACGCGCCTTGAGCGCTTCGACGAGCGTGAGGTACTCCTTCACGGAAACCGGCAGCTTCGCGTCGCGCAGCGTGTAGAAGAAGTCGATCAGCATGCGGTGTCTCCGGCTTTCGCGCGCGGTTTTCCTGTCAACGGTTGTGGCGGTTCATGTAGATGAGGCGCTCGAACAGCGTCATGTCCTGCTCGTTCTTGAGCAGCGCGCCGGCGAGCGGCGGCATGGACTTCGAGCCGTCGACCGCGCGCAGCGCCGAGGGCGGGATCTCTTCGGCGAGCAGGAGCTTGAGCCAGTCGAGCAGTTCCGAAGTAGAAGGCTTCTTCTTCAGGCCCGCGACGTTGCGCAGTTCGAAGAAGCTTTCCATGGCCGCGTTGAGCAGTTCCTTGCGGATGCCCGGATAGTGCACCTCGACGATGCGCTGCATCGTCGCCGGATCGGGAAAGCTGATGTAGTGGAAGAAGCAGCGGCGCAGGAAAGCGTCGGGCAGCTCCTTCTCATTGTTCGACGTGATGATGACGAGCGGACGCTGTTTCGCCTTGATGAGCTGGCGAGTCTCGTAGACATAGAACTCCATGCGGTCGAGTTCGCGCAACAGGTCGTTCGGGAACTCGATGTCGGCCTTGTCGATCTCGTCGATCAGCAGCACGCTTTGCTCGTCCGACTCGAACGCCTGCCACAGCACGCCTTTGACGATGTAGTTGGCGATGTCCTTCACGCGTTCGTCACCGAGCTGCGAGTCGCGCAGGCGCGAGACCGCGTCGTACTCGTAGAGCCCTTGCTGCGCCTTCGTGGTGGACTTGATGTGCCACTGCATGAGCGGCATATCCAGTGCCGCAGCCACTTCTTCGGCCAGCATGGTCTTGCCGGTGCCGGGCTCGCCCTTGATGAGCAGCGGGCGTTTCAGCGTGATCGCGGCATTGACCGCGAGCTTGAGGTCGTCGGTGGCGACGTACTGCGATGAGCCTTCGAAACGCGTGGCGCGCATGGTGAATCCGCTCGCTGGGAAAAAAATCCCAGTATAAGTCAGATGGGGTGTTGCGTCGGCGCGCCACCGCGTATCGTTGGGTCCGCTCTTTGGGGCACGGTCGCAAGCGCTGCCAGCCGTCTCGCGACGGTGTGCGGCGAGTCCGTTGCGCGTGCCAGGGTTCCTCCGGGTTGTCTGCGGGCGAGGCGGCGCGGCAGGGCGCTGCGTGGCCGCCGCAAGCCCGCCGCGGGGCCTCGCGAGGCGCTCCGAGGCCCGCCAGGCGTGGCGCGGCCGGTGGACGGGCGGCGCGGCGTCGCGGTATACTCGGACCGATTTTTTTCGGCCTGCACGGCGACCCCAAAAGTAAAACAGCAGTAATGCGGCGCAGGCCGTGGCCTGCGGTTCGGGCGTTCGAATCCCCTCAAGCCAGGTTGGATGCTATGAAAAAAATTGTCGGCAAGCACGTCATCACGGGCGCAATCACCATGCTGGCGTGCTTCGCGGTCACGGCTCACGCGGACGTCGTGGGCAACGCGAAGGCGGGTCAGGACAAGGTGGCGATGTGTATCGGCTGTCATGGTATTCCCGACTACCGCACCGCTTACCCCGAGGTCTACCACGTGCCCATTCTGGGCGGCCAGAACGCGCAGTACATCATGAACGCGTTGCTCGCCTACAAGAAGGGCGACCGGCATTTCGAGACGATGCACGCGATCGCGTCCTCGCTCACCGAACAGGACATCGCCGACATCGCGGCCTACTATGCGTCGCAAACGGCCGCGTCGAAAGACAATCCGAATAAATAACCGGCAGGTGGAGAACCCATGAACAAGCCCTACACGGCTATGCCTTCGTTTGCCGGTGCAACCATCAAGCTCGCGGGCGCCGGGCTCGCACTGGCCGCCGCGCTCGCGCTCAATCCCGCACACGCGGCCGACGCCTCCAACGGCAAGATCCTCGCCGACAGCCACAACTGCGCGGCCTGTCACGGCCCGGGCCTGAACAAGCCCGTGAGCCCCGAATATCCGAAGCTCGCCGGCCAGCACGCCGACTACATCTACTGGGCGCTGCGCCAGTACCAGATGGGCACGAGCAATCCGCACCTCGGCCGCAACAATCCGATCATGCAGGCGCAGGTGCAGAGCCTTTCGCAGAGCGACATGAAGGATCTCGCTGCGTACATCGAGTCGCTCGGCGGCGACCTCGTCAACAAGAAATAAGCGTTAGCGCGGCGCGCGCCATGCGTGCCGCATCATGTGAAACACCCCGCGTGGGTCTCGTTTTCGGCGAGGCGTTCGCGGGGTGTTTTTTTGCGGCCTGATTGCTTTTAGATGTGCTGCAGTCGCGCTTCAATCGCGGGAAGCGCGGCGCTCGATGCGCATCAGATAGGCGTCGGTGTCGGGCGGCGTGTTCGTGCGTTGCGCTTCCCAGATCGTTTCGCCGAGGCATTCCATGATCGCGTGCTGCGCGTCGTGCGTGGAGCCGAGACGCGCGGCGAGCCGGTCGTGCGCGGCGCGGATGCCGGGCGGCTGGTCGATCGAAAGCTGCTCGCTGATCGCCAGATGCATCGACAGATGCAGGAACGGATTGCTCTGGCCGCGCTCGGGCGAGTAGTCCTGCGCGGCGGCCGCATCGGCGTCGGTGAGTTCGGCGTGATATTCGGGGTGCTCGACGATCCAGTCGGCGGCGATCGCCTCGAGCGGCGTGAGGATTTCGCCCGCGCGCTGCTTGCGCCAGGTCTCGGTGAAAAAGCGGCGGACTTCGTCGCGGCTGGGATTGAACATCGTGAGTCGGTCGTAGGGGTGAGGCGCCAAATCGTGCAGCGTCGCGCTGCGACGCCTGGATCGATCATTTTACGCCGGGGCGCTCGCGCTCGCTCAGAGCTCCGGCGGGGGCGTCTTCGGCTTGAACTCGCACAGCGGCTCGATCACGCAATGCCAGCATTCGGGCCGGCGCGCCTTGCACACATAGCGGCCATGCAGGATGAGCCAGTGATGCGCGTCCTGGCGGAACTCGGCCGGCGTGAATTTTTCCAGTGCGAGTTCGACGGCGCGCACGTCCTTGCCGGGCGCGAGTCCCGTTCGGTTCGCAACCCGAAAGATATGCGTGTCGACGGCGATGGTCGGTTGGCCGAAGGCCGTGTTGAGCACCACGTTCGCGGTCTTGCGTCCAACCCCGGGCAGGGCTTCGAGCGCCTCGCGCGTGGGCGGCACCTCGCCGCCGTATTGCTCGATGAGAATGCGGCACGTCGCGATGACGTTCTTGGCCTTGGTGCGATAAAGGCCGATCGTCTTGATGTAATCGGCCACTCCTTCCTCGCCCAGCGCGAGCACCGTTTCCGGCGTGTTGGCGACCGGAAACATCCGGCGCATGGCCTTGTTCACCGAAACGTCGGTGGCCTGCGCCGAGAGCATCACGGCGATCAGGAGTTCGAACGGCGTGTTGAATTCCAGCTCGGTGGTGGGATGTGGATTGAGGCTTTGCAGCGTTTCGTAGATGGCGCGGCGCTTGGTGGCATTCATGCTCGTTGTGCGTGGGGCCGTTGCGTTGCGGAGCGCTATCGCGCGGATTTGTCGTCGTCGGGCGTCGAGTCCGATGTATTCGACTCGATGCCGATGCGCTTGCGGCGCGCCTCGGCCTCGTCGATCTGCGCCTGCACATCGGCGCTCACGTGTTCGACGTTGCGCGGTCCCACACCCTGTTCGGCCAATTCCGCCTTCTTGCGGCGGGCACGTTCGAGCGCGGCCTGGATGATCGCTTTCTTCTTCGCTTCGGCGTCGTCGGCGGGGGCGCTTGCGGGTGGCGTGGCGGCGTCTTGCGGCGCTTGCGGTGCGTGGGCCTGCGGCGCGCTCGTGGCGGCGCGGCGTGCGGCGGCGCGCGCCTCGGCCGCATTGCGTTCGGCGGCCTGGCGCGCGGCGCGCCGGTCATGCCGCACGCGGGCTTCGTCGGCCTGCTGCTGTGTCCATGCGTCCCAGCCGGTCGCCTCGCCCGTAACGGGAATCATTGCGATGCAGTCGACCGGGCAGGGCGCGACGCACAGGTCGCACCCCGTGCACTGATCCTTGACGATGGTGTGCATCTGCTTGGGCGCGCCCACGATCGCGTCGACGGGGCACGCCTGCATGCACAGCGTGCAGCCGATGCACAGTTGTTCGTCGATGAACGCCACCGGACGTGCGCGCTCCACGCCGTTGTCCGGATTGATCGGGATGACGGGTTTGCCGAGCAGCGTCGCGAGACGCTCGACGCCTTCCAGGCCGCCTGGCGGGCACTGGTTGTAGTTGGCGGTGCCGGCGGCGACGGCTTCGGCGTAGGGCCGGCAGCCGTCATAGCCGCACTTCGTGCATTGGGTCTGGGGCAGCAGATCTTCGATGCGATCTGCGAGTGTTTTGGGATCGTTCACGTTCGCTACATCGGGGCGGGGCGGGCGGTGGCGTGACCTTGCGGCGCAGGGCTTCGCACCGGGTCTCAAGGCGCGCACATGCACAGCGCCAAAGCCTGCATTATCGCCGATTTCCCGCATTGCCATCGGCGGGCCATGTGCCATAATCAAAGCGCTTAATGCGAAGCACCGTGCAGTCCAGGGGAAATCAATAGACGTAAGCGGTACATGTCGGGCACGGCAGGCAACGTGCTTCGCAGGAGGCAGACAGGGGGAAGAACGATGTCGGCTCGCAACGACATCAAACAAACAAGAAGGAACGCAAGACCGTAGGTCGGAGGGTGTCTGTCCATTAACCTGGCGCGCCCCGCACAACGTTGTCGATACCAGGGCGAGGAGAGGCCCGGCGCAGTATTGCCCGACAACGTAAACCGGACAACGCGGCTTAACGAGATCCTGCCACCATGAATCAGCCAAAAATCAAAAGAGATCCTGAAGGCACACGCCGCCGCATTCTGCTTGCCGCGGCGGAAGAATTCGCCAATGGCGGCCTGTTCGGCGCACGCGTCGACCAGATTGCGCGACGCGCGGAAACCAATGAGCGCATGCTCTATTACTACTTCGGCAGCAAGGAGCAACTATTCACGGCGGTTCTCGAGCACGCATTCGGCGCGCTCAATGAAGCCGAGCGCGCGCTCGATCTCTCGGGGCTCGCACCCGTCGAGGCGATCACGCGGCTCGCGCATTTCGTGTGGGACTACTATCGCGACAATCCCGAACTGCTGCGGCTCGTGAACAATGAGAATCTGCACGAGGCGCGATATATGCAGAAGTCCACACGAATTCGCGAGATGATCTCGCCGATCGTGGCGACGCTCGGTTCGATTCTCACGCGCGGTGAATCTGCGGGACTGTTCCGCCCGAGCATCGATCCATTGCGCCTCTACGTGACGCTTTCGGGCATGGGCTATTACATCGTCTCGAACCGCTACACGCTCAACGCCACGCTCGGTCGCGACTTCAGCACAACGGCCGAACGCGCGGAAGTCATTCAGCTCAACACGGAGATGCTGCTCGCGTATCTCATGCGCAAATAGCGCACGACTCGCACGCGGCAGATTCGCGAAGCCGTTTCACGCTCCACAAACGCCACGCGCCGTCCTGGGACGGCGCGCGGATTGTGTTGCTGGTGCGGACTGCGTGCGCTCGCGTGAAGCGCAAGCCTTGGTCAGGCGACGACGCCTTGTGCCGAGCGGCCGCGGGCAGACGCTTCCTTGCCCGTGTGGCTGGCGGCCTGCTGGTGCTGGCGGATGAAATCGCGCAGTTGCGGATAGATGATCGTGCGCCAGCGGCGGCCCGAGAAGATGCCGTAGTGGCCGCATTTCTCGGCAGTCAGATGATGCTTGTTCGTCTCGGGAATACTCGTGCACAGATCGTGCGCGGCGCGCGTCTGGCCTGCGCCCGAAATGTCGTCGAGTTCGCCTTCGATCGTGAAGAGCGCCGTGTCGCGAATGTCCTGCGGACGCACGCGTTCGCCGGCCACGTCCCACGTGCCTTCAGCGAGGCTGAAATCCTGGAACACGGTGCGGATGGTCTCGAGGTAATACTCGGCGGCCATGTCGAGCACCGCGTTGTATTCGTCGTAGAACTGGCGATGTGCTTCGGCGTCCTCTTCGTCGCCGCGCAGCAGGCTCTTGTAGAAGTCCCAGTGCGCGGTGGTGTGGCGGCCCGGATTCATCGCGACGAAACCCGCGTGCTGCAGGAAGCCCGGATACACCTCGCGTCCTTCGCCCGGATAGTTCGCCGGCACGGGGTGGATCACGTTGTTCGCAAACCAGTCGAGCGAATGCTCGGTGGCGAGCGAGTTGACGGCGGTGGGGCTGCGGCGCGCGTCGATCGGGCCGCCCATCATCGTCATCGTGAGCGGGGTGTCCTCGCCGCGGCTCGCCATCAGCGAGATGGCCGCGAGCACGGGCACCGTAGGCTGGCAAACCGACAGCACATGCAGATTCTTCGCGCCGATATGGCGGATGAATTCCTGGATATACGCCACGTAGTCGTCGAGATGGAACGGACCGGCTTCGAGCGGCACCATGCGCGCGTCGACCCAGTCGGTGATGTACACCTTGTGGTCCTGCAGCAGCGTGCGCACGGTGTCGCGCAGGAGCGTGGCGTGGTGGCCCGAGAGCGGCGCGCACACGAGCACGGCCGGCTCGTCCTTGAGCGCGGCCACGGCGCCGGTGTCGTCGGCGTAGCGCTTGAAGCGCAGCAGGCGGCAAAATGGCTTCTCGATGATGGTCTGCTCGACGATCGGAATATTGAAGCCGTCCTTCACGATCTGGCGAAGGTTGAACTCGGGCTTCTCGTAGTCCTTGCCAAGGCGATACAGCAGTTCGTAGCCTGCGGCGAAGCGCGTGGCGCCCGGCACGAGTGAAAACGGGCTCGTCGGATTCGAGAACGATTTCGAGGCGGCCTGGGCCCAGGCGGTCAGCGGGCTGAGCAACGCGCGCTGGAATTCACGGATTTGATAGAGCATGGGCGCTCCGGCATCTTCAAGGAGCGGTTCGCACCCGGGTCGCGCGCGGATGAGGCGCGGAGCAGATGCGGGCCGGCAAGGTTGGTCGGTCAGTCAGGTTGTTTATCGGCCGCCGCCCGGAGGGCTTTAGCGCGGACACACCCGCAGGCGTCTCGCGGCTTGTGGCTGCAAGCGCGCTGCAAGGCGGTACACGCGTTTCGCCCCGTTGCCAGGCGGCGCGGGCGGTACTGTTCCGCCCGGTTGTTGTGCAACGCAGCATCCCTAGTGTACCCCAGCCCGCGAAAACGTCCAGGCGCTTTCGAACATTCACGATGCGGATACAACAGCTGGCTCGGCCGACGCGCCGCCGACCGCGGGGTGCCCCGTCTCCTTCGCCATTTCCTGTTCGTGCCGCATGAGATTCAGGCCCGTATGCACGAGCGCCACATGCGAGAACGCCTGCGGGAAGTTGCCGACCAGACGCCCCGCAATGGGGTCATATTCCTCGGCGAGCAATCCCACGTCGTTGGCGAGCGAAAGCAGGCGCTCGTACATGCGGCGTGCGTCGTCCATGCGGCCTTGCAGGGCCAGGTTGTCGACCATCCAGAAGCTGCACGCAAGGAAGGTGCCTTCGCCCGGCGGCAGTCCATCGTTGAATTCGGTGGTGCGGTAGCGCATCACAAAACCTTCACACATGAGATCGCGCTCGATCGCCGCGACCGTGCCGGCGATGCGCGGATCCGCCGCGGGCAGGAAGCCGAGCAGCGGCATGAGCAGCAGGCTCGCGTCGAGATCGGTGCCGCCGTAGATCTGCGTGAAGGAATTCAGATCCTTGTTGAAGCTGCGCTCGCAAATGGTCGCGTGGATCGTCGAGCGCAGTTCGCGCCAGTGATCGAGCGGCCCGGGCAGCTCGAATTTTTCCGCCGACTTGATGGCGCGGTCGAAGGCGACCCACGCCATCACCTTCGAGAAGGTGAAATGCTGGCGGCCGCCGCGCGTTTCCCAGATGCCCTCATCGGGTTTGGTCCAGATCGTCTCCAGGTGCTCGAGCATTGCGCACTGGATCGACCATGCGGTGTCGTCGGCCTGCAGGCCGCCCACGCGCGCGAGGTGCAGCGCGTTCATCACTTCGCCGTACACGTCGAGCTGCAGCTGGCCGACCGCGTTGTTGCCCACGCGCACCGGTTTGGCGCCTTCGTAGCCGGGCAGCCAGTCGAGTTCGAATTCGGGCAGACGGCGCTCGCCGGCGAGCCCGTACATGATCTGCAACTGTGAGGGCGAGCCTGCCATCACACGGCCGAGCCATGCGCGCCAGGCGCGGGCTTCGTCGTAGTAGCCGCCGCGCATCATCGCGAGCAGCGTGATGGTCGCGTCGCGCAGCCAGCAGTAGCGGTAGTCCCAGTTGCGCGTGCCGCCCAGCTGCTCGGGCAGCGACGTGGTGGGCGCCGCGACGATGCCGCCGGTGGGCTCGTAGGCCAGCGCCTTGAGCGTGATGAGCGAGCGGCGGATGGGTTCGGCCCAGCGGCCTTCTACGGTGCTGCGCGAGGCCCATTCGGTCCAGAAGTTCTCGGTGCGCGCGAGCGCCGTGAACGGGTCGCGCGGCGGCGGCAGCCGCAGGTGCGAGGCCGCATACGAAAGCGAGAACGGCACGCGCTCGCCTTCCTTCACGTCGAACTGCGCCACCGTGTGCATGTTCTCGCCCTGGAGGTCCACGGGCGTGCGCAGCACGACCGTGTCCGGGCCCACCGTGGCCTTGATGCCGCTCTCGTAGGTGAGGCGGCTCACCCACGGCACCGAAAAACCGTAGTCGAAGCGCAGCACGAACTGGCTTTCCATGCGCACGGTGCCGCGCCGGCCCACGACGATGCGCACGAGTTCGGACCAGCCGTTGCCGGGCGGCATGAAGTCGATGAGCGTCACCGCGCCCTCCGGCGTTTCGAAGTCGGTTTCGAGGATCAGCGTGTCGCCGCGATAGCGGCGCGTGGTCTTGATCTCGACTTTCGCGCCCTCTTCGGGCTGCGCGGGCGCGATGAGCCAGCGGCCGTTTTCCTCCGTGCCGAGGAGGGCGGCGAAGCAGGCGCCGGAGTCGAAGCGCGGCCAGCAGAGCCAGTCGATGGATCCGGCGCGGGAAACGAGCGCGGCCGTGTGGCCGTCGCCGATCAGTGCGTAGTCTTCAATGGGTGCGGGCATAGTAAGCAGATTGACAGCGTTGCTCGAAAACGAAAGCCGCTTGCCGCAGCGGCGCGGCATGCACGCACAAGAGTAGTGGCAGCGGGGCCGCCTGCGCAATGCGTTTTGCGCAGCAGCACGCGCAAATACTCATCTCGCCTGCGTCAACAAACGCCGTCGGGCGCGACCTGAGCGGGTCACAGATGCCCGCCCACGCCGAACAGCCCGATGACCCCGATGATGATCAGATACAGCGCGACGATGTAGTTGAGCAGACGCGGCACGGCGAGAATCAGAATGCCTGCGATGAGCGCGACGAGCGGCCCGATGGCGACGTGAATGTTCATGACGGCTCCCTGGTGGCGGCGGGTTTCGAACCTTTGCGTTGATGCCCTGGTGGCTTGTTGTTGCTTCGACCTAGGTCTGGACTCGTCGCTGCGCGCTTGCGGGGCGAGCGCTCGCGACCTCTCCTATACTGGGCCGGTGTCCCAGTTATCAGACGAAAGCGGGACGAATACGGTCGGCATGGCGACGAGGGCCGACTCGCTCCCCTGGATCGACAAGAAAAAGGAGGTCGACATGTTCCTTCGCCGTGCCGCCGCAAACGCCGTGCCCACGCCCTCCCGCTCCTCCGCCGATTCAGGTAGCCTTTCCCGGTCGCGCCGGACTGAGCGCCGACCCGCGCATCTCCTCACCCAGCTCGTCAAAGGTGTTGTCATCATGGCTTCCGTCGCCGCGACGCATGCGTTCGCGCAATCCGCTTCCACGACCGCGCCCGCGGGTGGCGTCTACAACCTGATCGTCGGCACCTATACGAGCGGCAAAAGCGAGGGCCTCTACGTCTACCACTTCGATACGCAGACGGGCGACATGCAGCCGGTCAGCGTGGCGAAGACGGTGAACCCGTCGTTTCTCGTGGTGAGCAAGGACAACCGCTTCGTCTATGCGGTGAACGAGCTGCCCGGCGACAACGGTCCCGCGAGCCTGCGCGGCGACGTGAGCGCGTTCGGCTTCGATGCCGCAAGCGGTCAGCTCACGTTTCTCAACAAGGTGTCTGCGCAGGGCAACGATCCGTGCTACCTGAGCCTCTCGCCGGACGGGCGCTATCTGTTCGTGGCGAACTACTCGGTCGCCGCCGACCCGGGCGGCAGCTTCGCGGTCCTGCCCGTGCAGCAGGACGGCAAGCTGGGCGAGTCCGTGCTCACCGTGCACCACGAGGGCGGCGGCCCCGTGAAGGGGCGTCAGGACAACGCGCACGTGCACTCGACGGTGTTTTCGCCAGACGGGCACTATCTCTTCACCCAGGATCTCGGCACCGACAAGCTGTGGACGTATCTCTACACGCCGGACGGCAGCCGCGGCCTGGTGAGCCCCACCGAGTGGCGTTATACCGATGTGAAGTCAGGCAGCGGTCCGCGTCACCTGATCTTCGGCAATGACGGGCGTCACGCGTATCTCACGAGCGAACTGGCCGCCACCGTGACGGTGTTTGCGTATCACGATGGCCACATGAAGCCGGAGCAAGTGGAGAAGCTCGCGGAGCCGGGCTTCAAGGGAACCCAGGGCGCGGCGGCACTCCATCTGTCGCCGGACGGCAAGTTCCTCTATGTTTCCAATCGCGGCGACGCCAACGACATCTCGATCTTTGCCGTCGATGGCGACAGCGGCAAGCTTAGGCGCGTGGGGCGCCAGTCGAGCCTCGGCAAGTCGCCGCGCGAGTTCGCGATCGATCCGACCGGGCAGTGGCTCATCGTCGGCAACCAGAACAGCGATACCGCCTACGTGTTCCGCCGCGATCAGCAGACTGGGTTGCTCGCGCCGAACCCGAAGCGCATCGAGATCGGCTCACCGGTCGATTTCAAGTTCGTCGCGCAGTAACGGCTCGAGATGACGAAAGAAGGCGCGCGGCGCGCCTTCTTCCTCACTCGCCCTGGCCGCCGCCGGGCACGAGCACTTCGCGGCTGCCGTTGATGCCCATCGGCGAAACGAGCCCCGCCGTTTCCATCTGTTCGACCAGACGCGCGGCGCGGTTGTAGCCGATGCGCAGTTGCCGCTGCACCGACGAGATCGATGCGCGCCGCGTGCGCACGACGAACGCGACGGCCTCGTCGTAGAGCGGGTCGGCTTCGGCGTCGGGCGAGTCGCCGAACAGGTCCTGCGGCGCGCCTTCGGCAGCCGGGCCGTCGAGAATGCCTTCGACGTACTCGGGCTCGCCGAACTGCTTCAGATACTCCACCACGGCGTGCACTTCCTCGTCGGCGACGAACGCGCCGTGCACGCGCTGCGGGTAGCCCGTGCCCGGCGGCAGGAACAGCATGTCGCCCTGGCCGAGCAGCGACTCGGCGCCCATCTGGTCGAGAATCGTGCGCGAGTCGATCTTCGACGACACCTGGAACGCCACGCGCGTCGGAATATTCGCCTTGATGAGACCGGTGATGACGTCCACCGAAGGACGCTGGGTCGCGAGAATCAGGTGAATGCCGGCGGCGCGTGCCTTCTGTGCGAGACGCGCGATCAATTCTTCGATCTTCTTGCCCGCAACCATCATGAGGTCGGCGAGCTCGTCGATCACGACCACGATCATCGGCAGCGGCGAGAGCGGCTCGGGGGCTTCCGGCGTGAGCGAGAACGGGTTGCCGATCTTCTTTTCGTGCGCTTCGGCGTCGCGGATCTTCTGGTTGAAGCCCGCGAGATTGCGCACGCCCACCGCCGACATCAGCCGGTAGCGCTTCTCCATCTCGCCCACACACCAGTTGAGCGCGTTGGCGGCGAGCTTCATGTCGGTCACGACCGGCGCGAGCAGATGCGGAATGCCTTCGTAGACGGACAGTTCGAGCATCTTCGGGTCGATCATGATGAGCCGCACGTCCTCGGGCGTCGCCTTGTAGAGGAGCGAGAGGATCATCGCGTTGATCGCGACCGACTTGCCCGAACCGGTCGTGCCCGCCACGAGCATGTGCGGCGCCTTGGCGAGATCGGTGACGATCGGATGGCCGACGATGTCCTTGCCCATCGCGATCGTGAGCTTCGACTGCGAGCGATGGTAGGGCGCCGATTCGAGGATCTCTGAAAGGCGGATCATCTGGCGGCGCGCGTTCGGCAGTTCGAGGCCCATGCAGGTCTTGCCGGGGATCGTCTCCACCACGCGGATCGACGTGAGGCCGAGGCCGCGCGAGAGATCCTTCATGAGGCCGACGATCTGGCTGCCGCGCACGCCGAGCGCGGGTTCGACTTCGAAGCGCGTGATGACCGGGCCCGCCGAGGCGCCGACCACCGTCACGGGGACCTTGAACTCCTGGAGACGCTGCTCGATGAGCTGGCTCGTCTCTGCGAGCTTCTGCTCGGAGACGGGCTCGATCTCTGACGATGCACGCTCGAGCAGATCGAGGCCCGGCAGCTCGACCGCCGATGCGCTGAGCGGCTCGAACGCGAAGGACGTGGGCGCGTGGCCGCGCACGGAAGTGCGCTGGACTACGGGCTCGGGGGCTTCGACCAGCTCGGGGGCTTCGATGGCTTCGGGTGCTTCGGATGCGGACTCGAAGTCGGGGCTCGCGGCGCCGGGATCGGTCGCGATGGCGGGGTAGGGCGCCGCGATCGGCGTGGCAACCGGCGTCGCGGGCTGCGCGGGAGTCGGCGTGAGCGTGGGCTCGGCAACGGCAGGATGGCTTACCGGCTGCGATTCGGCAACCCATGGCGGCGTTGCTGTGGGTGCGGGCGCTTGCGCTGCGGGCAGGGGCGTCGCGTCAAAAGCCGGTGTCTGGGTTGGCGGCGCGCCAGGTGCCGGCAAGGCCTCAGCGGCTTCGTTCGCAACGCCCTGCGCTTCGTCCATCGACGGGGGTTGCTCGCCGACGCTGGCGGATTCGCTGTGCGCGACGGGCGCGAAAGACTCGCTCGCCTTCTGCTCTGCCACCGGTGAAGGCGCTACGTCGAACGGCGTCGCGGCGTCGTCGGGTTGCGCGTCGCGTGCGAAGCGGGGGAAGTGCACGATGTCCGACGCGGCCGCTGTGTCGAGCTGATCGTCTGCTTCGTGCGCATCGTGCGATTCGGCCGGAGCGGGTTGCTCGGCCTGCGCGCTTGCCGCGACCGGCGTTTGCGTCGCTGCGGGCACTGGCACTGGCACTGGCGCCGGTGCCACAACGGGAGAAACCGCTGCAGGCGCAGGCACCTGCTCCTGCACCGTCGACGGGCTGAACGTGAAGAACGGTTCGGCGGCGCGCGTCTCGGCGGGGGCGGTGGACGGTTCGTCGTCGAGCAGGATCCACGGCATGCCGTGATCGAGCATTGGCCACGCCGAGGGCGTTGCGGCTTCCTCCGCTGCAGCTTGCACCGGCTCGACATGCGTTGCCTCGCTCGAAGCGCCTTGCGCGGCTTCGTCCACGTGCGCAGCCATCGGTTGCCAGGCAGTCGGCGCAGCCGTGTAGCCGGCGCTGACCGGATTCGGCTCGAACGATGCCGGGTTCTGAGCCACGGCAGGGTAGGAGGCAGCGGACGTCGCGCCCGGCGTCGTGTCGCCCGGTTGCGCCGAGGCCTGCGTTTCCACGAACGACTGCACACCCGCGTTTGGCGAAACGTAATCGCCGTCCGGCTGCGTGACCGGAGTGGACGTCGCGTCCAGCGACCCGGCCGACGGCATCACCGGGAGCGCCGCCGTCGCGATGTCCGGCGATGCGCTCGGGAATTGCGCGTGCGTCTGTTCCTCGCCCGTGAGCGCACTCGCTTCGTCCAGGGTGCGGCGTGCGAGGCTCGCGCCGGCGAGCGTGGTCCAGCGCGCGGCGTTTTCTTCGATCGAGCGCAACGTTTCGAGCACGCTCGTCGAGAGCGGCGCCTCCGCCTGCGGCGCGCTGGTGGGGGCGGGGCGCGAGTAGGCCGGCGTCGCGGGCGGCGTTTCGGCTGGATGCGAACCGAACGGCGCCGTGCGCGGCGCACTCATGGGCGGGCGAGGGTTCACGCGCGCGGGCTGCCCCTGCCAGACGTACGGCTTAGGCGGCTTCGCGACGCGCGGCGGCGCGGCGGCCGCTGCGCGCGCGGCCGTGCTGCCCGCCGCGGGCGGTGGCGCCGTGCGGCGCGGCATGACGGGTTGCGCGAACGGCGAAGTCAGCGGATCGAGCGGCGCCGGCGTCGTGCCGAACGCGGCACTACGCGCGGCGGCCGCGGCTGCTGCGGCACCGGCCGCGAGCGGCGCAGCGTGCACTGCCGCCGCCGAAGCTGTGCGCGCGCCCGCGCCGGTCATCGCGGTGGCCATGGCCGGTCGCGTGTGAGCCGTCTCCGCCCGCCACGGCGCATTGGGTTGCGCGGGGAAGCCTTGCGCCCCATGCGCAAGCGCTACGTCCTGCGCTGCGCCCGCACCGCGCGCCGGCTGGCGGCGCGCGTCGCCAAGCGGCGCGCCTGTCTGCAACGGCGCGCGCGGCGGCTCCATCGGGGCTCGCGACGCGCCCGCAGGCGGCGTTGGCCCCGGCGCACGCGTGCCGCGCAGCCAGTCGGCGGTCGCGGTCGGTTCGGTGCGCGCCCACGCCGCGGAGGGATCGGCGGGACCACGGAAGCCCGGTTCGGCACGCCACGACCCAGCATCGGCAAAAGCGTCCTGTGCGGTGGCAGCGGCCGACACTGCGCCAAGTCCCGCAGCCATCGCACCGGCTGCGCGCGGGTTATCGCGACCCTCGCGCGCGTCACGCGCCGGCGGGCGCCAGATCGTCGGCCGTTTGCGTCGCGCGCCGTCGCCAGGCATCGGTGGATTGAAGATGGCGGCGCTATGCGCGGGCAGTCCCTCTTCGGCCGCGGCGCGGCGGCTGCGGCGTTCGCGGCGCGGGCTGTCTTCGGTGTCGCGCGCGGCGCGGATGTTCAGGCCGAGGCCGAGCGAGATGTCGGCCCACGCGAGGAATTCGCGCCAATGGAAGTCGAGCAGCCACGGCAAGCTCACGAGGAGGAGCGCCGTCATCGCGAGCGGCGCGGCCACGTGGCCGATGAGCTTGCCGAGCCCGCCCGCGAGCGCGTGGCCGAGCCCGTTGAAACCGGCGATGTCGATGAGCGTCGCCTCGAGCGCGCAGCTCGCCACGAGCACGCCGACGAAGCCGAGCCAGAGCCTGATCGTGCCCGGGCCGCGCAGGCCCGCGCCGCCCGGCAGCACGGACTTGACGAGACGCCAGATCAGAGGGATGAACCAGACGGCCGAAACGCCGAACCAGCCAGGAACTACCGTGTGCATGCCAAAGATGTACGTAGAGAAGGTGTGCGACGTGTGGAGTGTAACCGCTCGGCCTCTGCGCGCCGCCATCCACATGAGGGTCGTGTTGCGCGCGGTACGGCGGGCGTTGCGCGGCCGACACGCCAGAGACCCTGCGCGCGCCGCTTTGGTTCGCGCGCAACAAAAAAAGCGCCGCGCCGGGTAAGGGCGCGGCGGCTCATGCGCGCAGCGTTCACTGCGCCGGTTTGGCGTCGGAGGCGGCGCCGGGCATCGCGGCCGGGCCCGTGCCTGGCTCGGCGCCCTGCTCGGCGAACGTCAGGCGGTCGCCATTTTCGAGCACGAGAAAGAGCGATTGCGGATGGCGCATCTGCACGCCCGAGCGCGCGATATGCGAGAGCGCTTCGAGATAGGCGCCCTCGATATCGCCGCCTGCGCCGATGCACGCCATGCGCGTGCCGCCGAGCTGGCTGAACGAGAGCAGGCCGTTCTTGAGCCTGTAGGCGCCGAAGTAGCGGTTGCAGCCCGAAAAGCCGCTTGCGCGGCGCTGGCCGTTCTCGGTCGAGAGGTCGAGCGTAATGGGGCGGGCGTCGGGGTTTTCGGCGTTGCCGGCATCGGCGTTGCGCCCCGGCAGGGCGCGCATCGTGCCGTCGGCGCGCTTCCATTCCACGAGCTGCCAGTGGGTGTTGTCGAGCAGCTGCGTCGTGGCGGGGTTGAACGGATCGGGCAGCGGCGCGGAGGCGTCCGTGTGCACAGGCAGCTTGCACGCGCACACCAGCAGGGCCGCAGCGAGCATCGCCGTGCGCGAGGCCAGCTTTCGCGCGAATTCGCCTCGGGCAGGGCGCAGGCGCGGGCGCATATTCATGCGCGGGCTCTCGCTCGGCGTCTGGCTAATAGGCATCGCATCGTTCCTCGTAATCGACGAAGGCGTAAGCGTAACGCACCGCGCTGCAGCATGCGAGCGCAAACGTGCGCGCGCCGTGCTGGAAACGGGCGGCCGCCGACGCGCCAAAGCGCCGCGCCGCGGCGGGGTCGCGTGTTAACATCGGCGCTCTTACGCATTTGCGCCATACCGCCATTCTGGAGACATCATGCAAACCCGCCCCCGCATCGGCACGCCGCTTTCCGCTTCCGCCACCCGTGTCATGCTGCTCGGCGCGGGCGAGCTTGGCAAGGAAGTGATCATCGCGCTGCAACGTCTCGGCGTTGAGGTGATCGCCGTCGATCGTTACGAAAATGCGCCCGGCCATCAGGTCGCGCATCGCGCGCACGTGATCGACATGGCCGATCCCAAGGCGCTGCGCGCGCTCATCGACGCCGAACGCCCGCATCTCGTCGTGCCCGAAATCGAAGCGATCGCCACCGACGCGCTCGCCGCCGTCGAGGCCGAGGGTGTCGCCGAGGTGATCCCCACCGCGCGCGCCGCGCAACTCACGATGAACCGCGAGGGCATCCGCCGCCTCGCCGCCGAGGAACTCGGCCTCGCCACCTCGCCCTACGCGTTCGCCGATTCGCCCGACGAGCTGAAGGCGGGCGTCGCCAAGGTCGGCTATCCGTGCGTGGTGAAGCCGGTGATGTCGTCGTCGGGCAAGGGGCAGTCGGTCGTGCGCAGCGACGCCGACGTCGAGCGCGCCTGGGAATATGCGCTGGCGGGCGGCCGCGTGAACCGCGGTCGCGTGGTCGTCGAGGGCTTCATCAACTTCGACTATGAAATCACCCAGCTCACCGTGCGCGCCATCGACCCGGCCAGCGGCCAGGTGCAAACGTATTTCTGCGATCCGATCGGCCACCTCCAGGTGGACGGCGACTACGTCGAATCGTGGCAGCCGCAGCCGATGAGCGCGAAGGCGCTCGAACGCTCGCGCGAAATCTCGCACAAGGTGACCGAGGCGCTGGGCGGGCGCGGTCTCTTCGGCGTCGAGCTGTTCGTGCGCGGCGACGAGGTGTGGTTCTCGGAAGTGAGCCCGCGCCCGCACGACACGGGGCTCGTCACGCTCGCGTCGCAGCGCTTCTCCGAGTTCGAACTGCATGCGCGCGCGATTCTCGGCCTGCCCGTCGATACGACGGCGCGCGGTCCGGGCGCCTCGGCGGTGATCTACGGCGGCATGGACGCGCGCGGCATCGCGTTCGAGGGCGTCGCTCAGGCGCTGGCCGTGCCGGGCGCGGATCTGCGCCTGTTCGGCAAGCCCGAGAGCTTCGTGAAGCGCCGCATGGGCGTCGCGCTCGCCACCGGCGCCGACACCGACGAGGCCCGCTCGCGCGCCCGCGAAGCGGCCGCGGCGGTGCGTCCGGTGCCGGGCGACACTGCGCAGTGAGCGCGCAGTGAGCGCGCAGTGAGCGTATAGCGCGGCGCCAACGCAACCTACGGAGAACACGATGATCGATGCTCGAAGCGGTGCAATCCGGCTGGCGGCGGCGTGCGGTCTCGCCGCCGCGCTGCACGTGGGCGCGGCGAGCGCGGCAAATGCGGCAGCCCCGCTCGAAGTGCGTGACATCCAGGTGCAGTCGCGCCACACGTTCAGCTACACCTGCGCCAACAGCAAGACTTTCAAGGTCACCTATCTGAACGCGGCCAACGGCCAGAGCTTCGCCCTCGTGCCCGTGGCAGGCCGCAAGCTCCTTTTCGTCGGCGTGATCGCGGCCTCGGGCGTGAAGTATGTCGCCGACCGCTACACGTGGTGGACCAAGGGTCCCGGCGCCGATCTCTACGACGTCACGTCCGACGCGAGTCCGAAGCCGGTGCTCTCGGGCTGCGCGACGATCATGCGCTGACGCCGAACGCACGCTTCACGACGCATTCCGCCTCGCGGGAGTAACCTGACGGCCTGTTCGCGAAGGCCGGCTGCCGCCCGCGCCGCCGGCCACGCTCTTGCCAGCGAGGTGGTCGATGAAAGCATCGGATCTGTTCGTGAAGGCGCTCGAAGCAGAAGGCGTCGATTATGTGTTCGGTATTCCAGGGGAAGAGAACCTAGATCTGCTCGAATCGCTGCGGCGCTCGAAGATTCGTCTGATCGTCACGCGCCACGAGCAGGCCGCAGGCTTCATGGCTGCCACTTACGGACGGCTGACGGGCCGCACCGGCGTGTGTCTGGCCACGCTCGGGCCCGGCGCCACCAACTTCGTGACCGCCGCGGCCTACGCGCAGCTGGGCGGCATGCCCATGCTGATGGTCACGGGCCAGAAGCCCATCAAGTCGAGCAAGCAGGGCCACTTCCAGATCGTCGACGTGGTGCGCATGATGGAGCCGCTCACCAAGTACGCGCGGCAGATCGTTTCCATCGGCAACATTCCGGCGCTCGTGCGCGAGGCGTTTCGCCAGGCCGAGCAGGAGCGGCCCGGTGCCGTGCATCTCGAGCTGCCCGAAGACGTGGCCGACGAAGAGGGCGACGGCAAGCCCATTCCCAAGAGCTTCAGCCGCCGGCCCGTGGCCGAGGAAAAGGCCGTCGCGCACGCGGTCGGGGCGATCTGCAAGGCACGCCATCCGCTTCTCATGATCGGCGCGGGCGGCAATCGCAAGACCACGCGCAACGTGCTGCGCGAATTCGTCGACGAGACCGGCATCCCGTTCTTCACCACGCAGATGGGCAAGGGCGTGATCGACGAGTCGCATCCGCTCTGGCTCGGCAACGCCACGTTGTCGGACGGCGACTTTGTGCACCGGGCGATCGAGCACGCCGACTGCATCATCAACGTCGGCCACGACGTGATCGAAAAGCCCCCGTTCTTCATGCGCAGCGCGGAAGAGAAAACCGTCATCCACGTGAATTTTCTCGGCGCGGAAGTCGACCCCGTGTATTTCCCGCAGATCGAGGTGGTGGGCGACATCGCCAACGCCGTGTGGCAGCTCAAGGAAAGCCTGAAACCGCGCGAGCACGCGTGGGACTTCGCGCGCTTCGAGGAGATCAAGCGCCATTTCGAGGCGCATCTCGCCAAAGGCCAGCACGACGAGCGCTTCCCCATGTACCCGGTGCGGCTCGTGCACGACGTGTACGGCGCGATGCCCGAGGACGGCATCCTGTGCCTCGACAACGGCATGTACAAGATCTGGTTCGCGCGCTACTACCGCGCGCGTGAACCCAATTCGATCCTGCTCGACAACGCGCTCGCCTCGATGGGCGCGGGGCTGCCCTCGGCCATCGCCACGAAGATCGTGCATCCGCAGCGCAAGGTCGTGGCGGTGTGCGGCGACGGCGGCTTCATGATGAATTCGCAGGAACTGGAGACGGCGGTGCGCCTGAAGCTCGATCTCGTCGTGCTGCTGTTGCGCGACGACGCGTTCGGCATGATCCGCTGGAAGCAGGAAAACATGAATTTCCCCGATTACGGGATGACGCTGCAGAACCCCGATTTCGTCGACTATGCGCAGAGCTACGGCGCGCATGGCCACCGCGTGGGCTCGGCGGACGAACTCAAGCCGCTCGTCGAGCAGTGCCTGGCGCAACCGGGCGTGCATGTGATCGACGTGCCCATCGACTATTCGGACAACGAGCGCGTGCTCAATCGCGACATCAAGCGCCTGAGCGCGCAGCTTTGACGCCGCACTTACGGAGAACCCGTCATGCTCAAACCGACTTATCCGTACTATCTGGCCAACGAGGCCGTCGCGGCCAACACCGACCTCGAAGTCACCGACAAATACAGCGGCGAAGTCGCCACGCGCGTCGCGCTCGCCGACGCGAAGGCGATCGACCAGGCCATCGCGGCGGCCGAGGCCGCCATGCCCGCCATGCGCGCGTTCCCGCCGTACAAGCGCCAGGCCGTGATCGATCATTGCGTGGCGCGCTTTCGCGAGCGCTTCGACGAGCTGGCGATGGCACTGTGCATCGAGGCGGGCAAGCCGATCAACGATTCGCGCGGCGAGGCCACCCGCCTGATCGACACGTTCCGTGTGGCCGCCGAAGAGAGCGTGCGCATCGACGGCGAGATCGTGAATCTCGAGATTTCGGCGCGTGCGAAGGGCTATCACGGCTACGTGAAGCGGGTGCCGATCGGGCCGTGCTCGTTCATCTCGCCGTTCAACTTCCCGCTCAATCTGGCGGCCCACAAGGTCGCGCCGGCGCTCGCTGCGGGCGTGCCGTTCGTGCTCAAACCCGCGAGCCGCACGCCGGTGGGGGCGCTCATCATCGGCGAGGTGCTGGCGGAAACCGACCTGCCCAAGGGTGCGTTCTCGATCCTGCCGGCGCACCGCGACGGCGCCGACCTCTTCACCACCGACGAGCGCTTCAAGCTGCTCTCGTTCACGGGCTCGCCCGCGGTGGGCTGGGACCTCAAGAAGAAGGCCGGCAAGAAGAAGGTGGTGCTGGAACTGGGCGGCAATGCGGCGGCCATCGTCGACGGCGATCAGGGCGGCAAGCTCGACTACGTCGTGGACCGGCTGGCGTTCGGGGCGTATTACCAGTCGGGGCAGAGCTGCATCGGGGTGCAGCGCATTCTCGTGCACGCGTCGATTTACGACACGCTGCGCGAGAAGCTCATCGCCAAGGTCAAGACGCTCAAGATGGGCGACCCGAAGGACGAGAAAACCTTCGTCGGGCCGATGATCTCCGAGTCCGAGTCGAAGCGCCTCGCGGGCTGGATGGAGAGCGCAGTGCTCGCGGGGGCGAAGATCGTCGCGGGCGGCAAGGTGGACGGCGCGATGTTCGAGGCCACGCTGCTCGAAGACGTGCGACGCGACACCGACCTCTACCGCAAGGAGGCGTTCGGGCCGGTCGCGATCCTCGAGCGCTTCGACGACTTCGGCAAAGCGCTCGACATCGTCAACGACAGCGATTTCGGCCTGCAGGCCGGCGTGTTCACGGATTCGCTCGCCAACGCGCACCGCGCGTGGGACGGCCTCGACGTGGGCGGTGTGGTGATCAACGACATTCCGTCATTTCGCGTCGATAACATGCCGTACGGCGGCGTGAAGGACTCGGGCCTCGGGCGCGAGGGCGTGCGCTACGCGATCGAGGATATGACCGAACTGCGGTTGATGGTGATGCGCGAGACGTGGTGAGCAGGGAGCAGCGGGCTGGCGGAAAAAGGGTGCGATGCTTCGCCGCATGGCGCCTGAGGATTTCCCATGCGCCGCTTTGCAGAACGCGTGGCCCGCTGCCATAGGGATTTATGCCAAGGTGCTACAATACCGGCCTTTCGGCCCTTTGCGCCTGCCACAAAGGGCGGGCAGAACGCCGGCAGAAAGCAAGCAGCAAGCAGGCAGCAAGCCGCCCCGAGGCTTGCTGGATCGGCCTGAATCGCCGATCGAGCCGTTTTGACATTTCCGGTGCACACGCCCGTCAATAGACGAGGACGGCGCCGGAACCATCTGGAATCGAGCGAGTCTGGCTGGGTTGAACCCGAGCGAGCGCGGCGATGGAGCCAGCGCCCCGTCCCCCCGGCAGATTGTCTCGTCGTCCACGGGCCGTCCCGGGCCATCCGTTTGCCGGGAGGCCCTCGCGGGCGTGTGTTCCGCCCGTCGCCGCAGGGCGCCTGACGTGTTGTCCGGCGCCTTTGCATCGACCTGCAATGCCCAGCAGTGACCTTTTGAGGCGCTCCCGCGCCTTGCGCGAATAGCGCCTTTATAGCGAAGCCACCATGTCCGACACAGCCGTCACGCCCAGCACTGCGAACTTTGACCAGTTTGGTCTGGCCCCCGAAATTCTCCGGGCCATCAAGGAGCAGGGCTACACGACGCCCACGCCGATCCAGGCAGAGGCGATTCCCGTGGTGCTCACGGGCCGCGACGTGCTGGCTGCAGCGCAGACTGGCACGGGCAAGACGGCGGGTTTCTCGCTGCCGATCCTGCAACGCCTCTTGCCGATGGCGAGCACGAGCGCCTCGCCCGCCCGCCATCCCGTGCGCGCGCTGATTCTCACGCCCACGCGCGAGCTGGCCGACCAGGTCGCCAACAACGTGCGCACCTATGCCCAGCACACGCCGCTGCGCAGCGCGGTGGTGTTCGGCGGCGTCGACATGAATCCGCAGTCCGACGAGCTGCGCCGCGGCGTGGAAATCCTGATCGCGACGCCTGGCCGCCTGCTCGACCACGTGCAGCAAAAGACCACGAACCTGGGTCAGGTGCAGATGCTCGTGCTCGACGAAGCCGACCGCATGCTCGACATGGGCTTCCTGCCCGACCTGCAGCGCATCCTGAACCTGCTGCCGAAGGAGCGCCAGACGCTGCTGTTCTCGGCCACGTTCTCGGGCGAGATCAAGAAGCTTGCCGCGACCTATCTGCGCACGCCGCAGACCATCGAGGTGGCACGCAGCAACTCCACCGCAACCAACGTCACCCAGGTGGTGTACGAAGTCGCCGAGGGCGACAAGACCGGCGCGGTCGTTCAGTTGATCCGCGACCGGGGCCTGAAGCAGGTGATCGTATTCTGTAACAGCAAGATCGGCGCGAGCCGTTTGGCGCGCCAGATCGAAAAGCAGGGCATCGTCGCGGCCGCGATCCACGGCGACCGCACGCAGAACGAGCGCATGCAGGCGCTCGACGCCTTCAAGCGCGGCGAGATCGAAGCGCTCGTGGCGACCGACGTGGCCGCGCGCGGCCTCGACATCGCCGAACTGCCCGCCGTCATCAACTTCGACCTGCCGTTCAACGCCGAAGACTACGTGCACCGCATCGGCCGCACCGGCCGCGCGGGCGCCTCGGGTGACGCGCTGTCGCTGTGCAGCCCGAACGAGAAGAAGCAGCTCGCCGATATCGAGAAGCTCATCAAGCGTCCGCTGACCGTGGAGCGCCTCGTGGTCGACGTGCCGGTGCCGCATCACGAGGGTGGCGGCCGCCGCCGCGAGCGCGACGGCTATGAAAGCCGCGAAGGCCGCGGCGAGCGTGGCGAGCGCGGTACGCACCGCCGCGCGGCGTCGTTCGAGCGCCCGCATCATCATCGTTCGCAGCCGATCGACGACTTTTTCCTGAAGCCCTACGAGCCCTCGGCGGCTGCGCGCAGCAAGGCCGAAGACAAGCCCGCGAACGCCGCGCCGCAAAAGCAGCAATCGAAGCAGCCGCTCGCGGCGCTGCTGGGCGGCCTCGGGTCGTCGTGGCGCAACAAGCCGACGTCGTCTTCGTCGAGCTGAGTTCGCGCGCGAAAGATTCGCGCGGCGCAGAAAAAACGGCATGTCGCTCCAGGCGGCATGCCGTTTTTGTTTATGCGGCCGGCAATTGCGCGAGCCGCCGCTTCCATGCTTCGATCGCGTCGAGCTGGAACGCTGCGAGCGTCGCGGGCGCGGGATCGTGCAATGCGAGGCCCAGGTGCCGCGCCGCGACCATCAGCGCTTCCAGAGGGCGTGATGCATCGAGCGCCTGCGCCCCGGTCTGCTTCGAGAGCTTTTCGCCATCCGCGTTCGTCACGACCGGCACATGCAGATACGCGGGCGTCGGCACGCCGAGACACTGCTGGAGCCAGATCTGCCGCGCCGTCGAGTCGAGCAGGTCCGCGCCGCGCACCACGTGTGTGATGCGCTGGTCGGCGTCGTCCACGACGACGGCGAGCTGGTAGGCCCACTGGCCGTCCGCTCGGAGCAGCACGAAATCGCCAACCTCGGTAGCGAGGTCCTGCTCCTGTGGGCCTTGCCAGCGGTCGTCAAAGCAGATTAGTGCGGGATTGGCGTGCGGGCCGGCAGGTTCGCGGTCAGTTTCGTCCGCGGTTTCATCGTCAGGCACGCGCAGCCGCCACGCGCGGGCGCGCTTGCCATGCAGGCCGTCGCGGCAGGTGCCCGGATAGATCAGCGTGGTGTTGCGCTGATGCGCGCGCAGTTGCGAATCGGCGATTTCCTTGCGCGTGCAGCCGCACGGGTAGACGTGGCCCGAGGCAATCAGCCGGTCGAGTGCCGCGCGGTAAAGACCGGTGCGGCGGCTTTGCCATTCGGGTGGTTCGTCGGCGTGAAAGCCGAAGGCCGCAAGCGTCGCGAGAATGTCTTCGGCTGCGCCCGGCACCGTGCGCGGGCCGTCGATGTCCTCCACGCGCACGAGCCAGGCGCCGCCGTGCGCCCGCGCGTCGAGCCAGCTCGCGAGCGCCGAAACGAGCGAGCCGAAATGCAGCGGGCCAGTGGGCGAGGGCGCGAAGCGCCCGCGATACCTTTGCGGCGTTGCGCTCACGCGCGCGGCTTAAGCGGCAGCCTGAGCCGCCGCATCCGTCGCGCCCGCGCGCTCCGGATGGCACGCCGGACAGCTCTTGCCCACCACGTAGAGCGGCGAAGCCTGCTCCTGCGGCGTCACGACGGCGCGGCACGCGAAGCACTGCACGGTGTCCGTCGGTTCGAGCTGCGGATTGAGCGCGGTGCGCTGGTCGAACACGAAGCAGTCGCCGTTGTAGTGCGCGCCGCCCACTTCCTCGAAGTACTTGAGAATGCCGCCTTCGAGCTGGTACACGTGCTCGATGCCCACTTCCTTCATGTGGATGGCCGCCTTTTCGCAGCGGATGCCGCCCGTGCAGAACGACACGACCGTCTTGCCTTCGAGGTCGGCGCGGTTCGCCTCGATCACGCCGGGGAATTCGCTGAACTTGTCGATGCGGTAGTCGAGCGCCTTGTCGAACGTGCCGAGGTCGATTTCGAACGCGTTGCGCGTGTCGAGCATGACGACGGGGCGGCCTGCGTCGTCGAAGCCGCGGTCGAGCCACTCCTTGAGCACGACGGGCGCCACGGAAGGCGCGCGGCCTTCCTCGGGGCGGATCGCGGGCTTCTTCATCGTGATGATCTCGCGCTTCAGGCGCACGAGCATGCGGTTGAAGGGCCGCGTTTCGGAGAGGCTTTCCTTGAACCGCAGCGTCGCGAACTTGCCCTCGAAGAGCGGATCGTGGTTGATGTAGTCCATGAAGGCGCGCACGTTGCCTTCATCGCCGGCGACGAACAGGTTGATGCCTTCCGGCGCGAGCAGGATCGTGCCCCGCAAATCGAGCGACTGGCAGCGCTCGAGCACGAGCGGACGCCACTCGGCGGTCTTCTCGAGCGTGGCGAACTGGTAAGCGGAGAGATTGAGGATACGCATGGTGCAACTGGAAAAGCGCCATAAAAGCGCGCGTGAAACCGGAGCCGGGCGCGCGTGCTTGCCTGTCAATGTCGGGGCCAAACTGCGGTCCCCCGAAAACGGGAATTGGGGCAGGGCGCGCGGCGGGCGCAATCCGCTATTATCCCTCAATCGCGCCTCGCGCCGCCTGCGGCGTAGTCGACATGCGGTGCGGCGGCCCCGCGCCCGCGCAAGGTCCTGGCCAGACGGCCAGCATCACCTGCTCATGCGAGCGTGTGCCGAAAATCGCGTGCCCCTGAAGGTACAATGACGGCCATGTCAGATCCCCGCTTCGTCCATCTCCGCGTCCACTCCGAATTCTCGATTGCCGACGGCATCGTGCGCCTCGACGACCTCGTCAAGGCGGCCGCCAAAGACGGCCAGGGCGCGCTCGCGCTCACCGACCTCGGCAACGCATTCGGCCTCGTCCGTTTCTACACCGAAGCCCGCGGCAAAGGGGTCAAACCCATCGCCGGCTGCGACGTCTGGATCACGAATCCCGACGACCGCGACAAGCCGTCGCGCCTCCTGCTGCTGGTGAAGAACAAGCGCGGCTACCTGAATCTGTGCGAGCTGCTTTCCAAGGCGTGGCTCACGAACCAGTATCGCGGCCGCGCGGAAGTCGACGTTGCCTGGCTCGAAGAAGGACTCGGCGAGGGCCTGCTTGCGATCTCGGGTGCGCAACAGGGCGACGTGGGGCTCGCGCTCGCGGCGGGCAATGCGGAAAGTGCGAAGCGCCATGCGCAGCGCTGGGCGAAGCTGTTCCCGAACGCGTATTACATCGAGCTGCAGCGCTGCGGCCAGCCCGGCGGCGAGCAGTATGTCGAGCAGGCGGTGGCGCTCGCGTCGCAACTGAAGCTGCCGGTGGTCGCCACGCACCCCATGCAGTTCATGACCGACGAGGAATACACCGCGCACGAAGCGCGCGTGTGCATCTCGGAAGGCGACATCCTCGCGAATCCGCGCCGCCAGAAGCGCTTCACGACCGATCAGCGTTTTCGCACGCAGGAAGAAATGGCCGCGCTGTTCGCGGACATTCCGTCGGCAATCGCGAACACCATCGAAATCGCGCGGCGCTGCAATCTCACGCTCGAACTCGGCAAGCCGAAGCTGCCGCTGTTCCCGACGCCCGACGGCCTCTCGCTCGACGACTATCTCGTGCAGCTGTCGAGAGAAGGTCTCGAAAAGCGCCTCGTGCAGCTGTATCCGAACGAAGCCGAACGCGAACAGGAGCGCGCGCGTTACAACGAGCGGCTCGAATTCGAGTGCGGGACCATCATCAAGATGGGCTTCCCGGGCTACTTCCTGATCGTTGCGGACTTCATCAACTGGGCGAAGAACAACGGCGTTCCGGTGGGACCGGGCCGGGGTTCGGGCGCGGGCTCGCTGGTCGCGTACGCGCTCGGCATTACCGACCTCGATCCGCTGCGCTACAACCTGCTGTTCGAGCGCTTCCTGAATCCGGAACGCGTGTCGATGCCCGACTTCGATATCGACTTCTGCCAGCACGGGCGCGACCGCGTCATTCAGTACGTGAAGGAAAAGTACGGCGCGGATGCCGTCTCGCAGATCGCCACCTTCGGCACCATGGCCGCAAAGGCCGCGGTGCGCGACATCGGCCGCGTGCTCGATCTCGGCTACAACTTCACCGACGGCGTCGCCAAGCTCATCCCCTTCAAGCCGGGCAAGCACGTCACCATTGCCGACGCGATGAAGGAAGAGCCGCTCCTGCAGGAGCGCTACGACAACGAAGACGAAGTGCACCAGCTGCTCGACCTCGCGCAACTCGTAGAAGGTCTCACGCGTAACGTGGGCATGCACGCGGGCGGCGTGCTGATCGCGCCGGGCAAGCTCACCGACTTCTGCCCGCTCTACACGCAGGGCGACGAAAGCGGCGTCGTGAGCCAGTACGACAAGGACGACGTGGAAGCCGTCGGCCTCGTGAAGTTCGACTTTCTGGGCCTGACTACGCTCACGATTCTCGACTGGGCCGAGCGCTATATCCGCATGCTCGATCCGTCGAAGCAGGACTGGTCGCTCGCCCAGGTGCCGCTCGACGACGCGCCGTCGTTCCAGATCCTCAAGAAAGCGAATACGGTTGCCGTGTTCCAGCTGGAAAGCCGCGGCATGCAGGGCATGCTGAAAGACGCGCAGCCCGACCGCTTCGAGGACATCATCGCGCTCGTGGCCTTGTATCGTCCGGGCCCGATGGACCTGATCCCGAGCTTCTGCGCGCGTAAGCACGGCCGCGAAGTGGTGGAGTATCCCGATCCGCGCGTCGAACCTGTTCTGAAAGAGACCTACGGCATCATGGTCTACCAGGAGCAGGTGATGCAGATGGCGCAGATCATCGGCGGCTACTCGCTCGGCGGCGCGGACTTGCTGCGTCGCGCGATGGGCAAGAAGAAGCCCGAGGAAATGGCCAAGCACCGCGAGATCTTCGCGGAAGGCGCGGCGAAGAACGGCCTCACGCGCGAGAAGGCCGACGAGACCTTCGACTTGATGGAGAAGTTCGCGGGCTACGGCTTCAACAAGTCGCACGCGGCCGCTTACGCGCTGCTCGCCTATCACACGGCATGGCTCAAGGCGCACCATCCGGCCGAATTCATGGCGGCGAATATGTCGCTCGCCATGGACGACACCGACAAGGTGAAGATCCTCTTCGAGGACTGCCTGACCAACAAGATGGTCGTGCTGCCGCCGGACGTGAACGCCTCGGCGTATCGCTTCGAGCCGGTGGCCGATGCCAGCGTGGCCGAAGGCAAGCGCTCGCGCACGATCCGCTACGGTCTCGGCGCGATCAAGGGCAGCGGCCAGAACGCCATCGAAGAAATCTTGCGCGCGCGTGAAGAGGGCGGCCCGTTCAAGGACCTGTTCGACTTCTGCGAGCGCATCGACCGTCGTCTCGTGAACCGCCGCACCATCGAAGCGATGATCCGCGCCGGCGCGTTCGACACGATTCACGCGAACCGCGCGCAGTTGCTCGCCTCCGTGCCGATGGCGATGGAAGCCGCCGACCAGGCGAGCGCCAACGCCATGCAGGCCGGCCTCTTCGACATGGGCGACGCGCCGCTCGCCGCGCACGAACTGGTGGACGAGCCGGCGTGGGGCGAGAAGCGCAAGCTCCAGGAAGAAAAGGCGGCGCTGGGCTTCTACCTCTCCGGCCACCTGTTCGACGCCTACAAGGACGAAGTGCGCCGCTTCGTGCGCCAGAAGATCGGCGAGCTGAAAGAAGGGCGCGACAAGCTGATCGCGGGCGTGATCGCCTCGTTGCGCACGCAAATGACCCAGCGCGGCAAGATGCTGATCGCACTGCTCGACGACGGCACCGGCCAGTGCGAAGTGACGGTGTTCAACGAGCAGTTCGAGGCGCACAAGGCGCTCTTCAAGGAAGACGAGTTGCTCGTCGTGCAGGGCGGGGCGCGCAACGACGCGTTCACGGGCGGCATCCGCTTCACGGTGGATACCGTGATGGATCTCGAGCGCGCGCGCAGCCGCTACGCGCAAGCCGTGAAGCTGCAGATGAACGGCAACGCCAATGCCGGTGCGCTGCGCACGGTGCTCGAAGCGTATCGCGCGAAGCCCGACGACTCGCTGCCGGCGCCTGCCACGGAAACGCGCGGCCGCGGCGGCTTCGGGCGCGATCGCGGCGAGCGCGCGCAAGCGGCCATTCCGAACGGGCTCGCGGTGCAGATCGCCTATCGCAACGATCGGGCGGAAGGCGAAGTGCGTCTGGGCGACGCCTGGCGCGTCAAGCCCACCGACGACCTGCTCGCCGCGCTGCGCGGCGAGTTCGCGGGCAGCGAAATCGAGATCGTTTATTGACGGGATGGGGCGGCGTGGCAGTTTTCACTGCTGCCATGCCATGCCATGCCATGCCATGCCATGCCATGCCGTCGTTCGGCCAAACGCGCGTTTAGCTCGCGAGTTCGGCCAGACCGCGTTCGGCGCGCACGGTGCCGTCCGCGATACGCACCTTGACCCGTTGCTCGTTGGAGTTTGCCTGCGCACGCGGCTGCTCGCGGTGCCACAGGTGGAAGATTTCCGTCGCATAGGCGCCGAGCTTGCGGTGCACGCCGCAATTGGCGAGCCGGGCCACGAAATCGGCGTCCTCGTGCCCCCAGCCGGTGAAGCTGGTGTCGAACCCGTTCACGCGCTCGATGTCGCTGCGCCAGGCGCTCATGTTGCAGCCCTTGATGCCGCGCCACTTGAACTGCTCGATCACACGCCACTTGCGATCCGGCAGCTTGACGAAGAGGGGCGCGATCTTGTTGACGTGGCCAGCGAGGCGTTGCTGCACCCAGAAGCCGAAGCCCTTATCCGCAAGCGGAATCGTCTGCGCGATCACCTGTTGCGTGAGCGTTTCGTCGAGCAGGATGCGGCTGCCGGTGATGATGGCGTGCACGCTTGCGAGCTGCCGATGGCGCGCAACGAAATCGTGCTGCGCGACGCAGTCGCCGTCGAGAAAGATCAGGTAATCGCCGCGGGCCTGCACGATGCCCTTGTTGCGAATCTCGGCGAGGCGAAAGCCGTCGTCCGGGTGCCACACGTGCTCCATGCGCACCGGGCTCGACGCCGCGCAGCGCTCGACGGTTGCGCGTGTCGCATCGGCCGAGCCGTCGTCGGCGACGATGATTTCGTAGCGCGTGTCGGACTGCGCGCTCAGGCTGGCCAGTACCCGTTCGAGCGCATCGGGCCGGTTATAGGTGCTGACGATCACCGAAACCAGCATGTCGCGACGCGCGTTCATCGGCTCTCCGGTGCGGCGTCGCGGGTTTTTGCGGCGGCGGACTGCTGGGTCTCGAGGAGCATGAGCTTCAGGTAGCGGTAGTAGGTGCCTTCGGCGTTGGAGATCGCCAGCACGAAGCCCATTTTGCCGTCGAGGAAGCCGCGCTGGATGATCCAGCTGCGCACGAAGGACCAGAAGCCGTGCAGCAGCGCCTTGCGCAGGCCGCCGCGCTTGCCGCGCGCTGCGCCCTGGGTCGCGCCGTAGGTCGAATAGCTGTCGATTTTCCCGAGCACTTCGGAGAAGTCGCGGAAGCTGTAGTGAATCAGCGCCTGAGCGAGCGTGCCGATGCGCGCCTCGGGCGCGGCGATCACGCGTTCGTGCACGAGATCGTTCGAGAAGCGCGCCGCGTCGCGGCGAAAGAGCCGCGTCACATAGTCGGGCGACCAGCCGGAATGGCGGATCCACTTGCCGCAGTAGTTCGACTGGCGAGGCACGCGGAACAGGTCGGCGCCGTTCGTCTTCACGCTTGCGAGAATCTCGTCGCGAAGCAGGGGGGAAACGCGCTCGTCGGCGTCGAGCGAGAGAATCCACGGGCCGCGGGCCGCGTCGAGCGCGCGCTGCTTTTGCGGGCCGAAACCGGGCCAGTCGGTTTCGACGACCGTCGCGCCGAACTCGCGGCAGATGGCCTGGGTGCCGTCCGTGCTGCCCGAATCGAGCACGACGATTTCGTCGACCCAGCCGTGCACGGAAGCAAGGCAGTCCCGAATATCGTGTGCTTCGTTTTTGACGATGACGATGACGCTGATCGCATCGGGTTTGGCGCTGTCGTTCATCGGCGCTGGCTCGCGATGGCTGGAAGAAGGTGAAGAGGGCGGGACGGCCGGCTGGAGCCGGCCTCGCGTTCGGAGAGCGCTTCGCGCAGACGCTTGCTGCGCGCGCGTTCGTGCCCCGAAGCCGAGTCGCTGAGTATATACAAAAACGCCGGCGGCGACGAAACCGCCCCGGCGCCGGGCCCGTCCGGACGGATACATCGCCTCCTGGGCCGAACGTTTACAATGGCGTACCTGTTTGCCGGGGGGCGGGCAGATTACCCGCATTTTTTTCGAGGAAATTTTGGGCGAGAGATCAACCTTGAGCAAGCCGATCGGCTCCGACACCAAGTCGTCGCCGCTCGTGATTGGCCGGCGGCTGTGGCCGTATGTGAAGCCGCTAATGTGGGTGCTCCTCGCAGGCGTGCTCGCGATGGCTGTGGTGGCGGCCACCGAAGCCGGTATTCCCGCACTGCTCAAGCCGCTGCTCGATCACGGTTTCGGCACGCGCGGCGCTCCGCAAGCGAAGTGGCTGGTGCCTATCGCGGTCATCGGGCTGGCGCTCGTACGCGGCCTCGCGCAATACGCGTCCGGCTACCTGCTGCAGTACGTGTCGAACCGCGTGCTGCTCGCGCTGCGCTTGAAGATGTTCGAGCGCATGATTCACGCGAGCGTCGGCTTCTTTCAGCGCGAAACCGCGAGTACGGTCATCAACGCGATCGTGTTCGAGGTCAACCAGATTCTCGGCGTGCTGCTCGGCGTGCTGGTCACGCTCGTGCGCGACTCGCTCACGGTGATCTTCCTGCTCGGCTACCTGTTCTATCTGAACTGGCGGCTCACGTTGATCGTCGCGGTGCTGCTGCCGGCGATCGGCTGGCTCGTCAGCAAGATCAACCGGCGTCTGCGCCGCCTGAACCGCGAGCATCAGATGCTCACGAACGACCTGTCCTATATCGTCGAGGAGACGGTGGGCGGCTACAAGGTCGTCAAGGTTCACAACGGCGAGCGCTACGAAAAGGACCGCTTCGGCGAAATGAGCCGGCGCCTGCGCGGCTACCAGATGCGCATGACGGTGTCGGGCGGGCTCGCGCAGCCGCTCACGCAGTTCCTCGCTTCGATCGCGCTGGCGATCGTCATCACCATTGCCGTTGTGCAGGCCTCGAACGACCAGACGACGGTCGGCGGCTTCGTGGCGTTCGTCACGTCGATGCTGCTCGTGATCTCGCCGCTTAAGCACCTGATCGACGTGAATCAGCCGCTGCAGCGCGGCATGACCGCCGCCGAGCTGATCTTCGGGCTGATCGACGAGCCGCCCGAGCCCGTGGGCGGCGGCTTGCCGCTCGAACGCGCGCGCGGCGAAGTGGAGTTCCGCGACGTGTCGTTCGCCTATGGAGCGAGTCACCGCGTGACGCTCGACCATGTGTCGTTCCGCATCAACCCTGGTGAAATGGTGGCGCTCGCCGGCCCGTCGGGCAGCGGCAAGACCACGCTCGTGAATCTGTTGCCGCGCTTTTTCGATCCGAGCGGCGGCCAGGTGATGGTCGACGGCGTGTCGATCGCCGATTACGACGTGCATGCGCTGCGCAGCCAGATCGCGATGGTGAGCCAGGACGTGGTGCTGTTCAACGACACGGTCGCGAACAACGTCGCCTATGGCCAGACGGCCGACCGCGAGCGCGTGGAGCGCGCGCTGCGCGCCGCAAACCTGTGGGAGACGATCTCGGCGCTGCCCGAGGGCATGGACACCCTGATCGGCGATAACGGCATGAAGTTCTCGGGTGGCCAGCGCCAGCGCCTGGCGATCGCCCGTGCGATCTACAAGGATGCGCCGATCCTGATTCTCGACGAGGCCACCTCGGCACTCGATTCGGAGTCGGAGCGCCACGTGCAGGCGGCGCTGGAAACGCTGATGCGCGGACGCACGACGCTCGTGATCGCGCACCGCCTGTCGACGATCGAGCGCGCGAACCGCATCCTCGTGATGGATGGCGGCCATATCGTCGAATCGGGCACGCACCAGCAACTGCTCGAGAAGGGCGGCATGTACGCGCACCTGCACAAGATCCAGTATCAGCAGAGCGCCGCCTGAGTCTTCCGGGCGATGACGCGGCGCGCGCGTTCAGGCGCGCCGCGGTCATGAAAGTGCGCCGGCGTGGGCCTGAGCCGCTACGTCTGGAGTGATCAGGCCGCCGCGGGCGCCGTAGCGGGCGCGTGAGCGGCGAGTTGGCGCAGCACCGCGCCGACGACTTGCGCGGGCGGGATGGTATCCACGTTGCCGCTGCCCTGCAGGCCGATGGACCGGCAGGCTTCGGTCAGCCGCAGCGCGGGCGGCTCTTGCTCCCTGAACAGCGAGACGCTGGGCGTTTGCGTGGTGTGGGCGACGTGCATCAGGCCGCCGTCCGCGCCCACGAACAGTTCGGCGTGCGCGACGATCTCGCGTGCCTGAAGGAACGCGAGCTTGCCGGTCAACGAGCGGATATGTACGCCAGCGGGCGCGCTCGCGCACAACTGCTCCGCGATCTGCGTGCCGTTGTCGGAGCCGAGCACGACGATTTCCTTCGCGGCGCCCACGTTGTCGTACTTGTTCAGCAATTCGACGACTTCGGGCCAGCGGTTGTAGGTACGATCGGGGTCGACGCCGCCCGCCGCGATCGCGATGAACGGACGCGCCGGCAGGAGGCCGCGCACCGACTCGCGCGTTGCCGGCTTGCTGGCGAGATAGGGCTTGCTGATTTCGGCGAGCGTGTCGGCGTCGTGACCGAGCGAGAACACGTCGTTGACGCTCGCGAAGCTGAAGCGGGTCTGGTTGCGGTCGGGGCCGTTGAAGTAACGGAACAGGCCCGCGTACGGCAGCTTCGCGAAGTGCCGGGTCTTGATGCGAATCGAGGGCAGGTTGTACTCGGAGAGCAGGATCGCGTCGTAGCGGCTCGCATCGACTTCGTCCGGGTCGCCGTAGACCTTGCCGAACACGTCGTCTTCGCTGAAAAGCGGCACCAGCGACGGCAGCGCGAGCAGATCGATGCGCATGCCCAGGTCCTTGAGCAGCGCGCGGCCGGCCATGTCCATCGTCGCGTCGCCGAAATTGCGTTTGGCGTAGACCCAGAGGATGCGCTGCGAAGGGTCCAGATGCGCCTGTTCGAGGCGCATCTGGCTGTGCGCCTTCAAAAGAAACTGCTTGTGCAGGTATTTCTTCGCGATCTTGATGCGGCTGGTGCTGCGAAGAAACGGCTCCGGCTCGTAAGGCACGCCCGGGTAGGGGATCATGCAGGACCGCGAAACGGCGCGATCGAGCCAGCTTGCCGGCGAAACCCACGAAGTGTTTGAGTTGGTCTGCTGAAACACGGGTCTACTTGCTCTTCAAGATAACCTCTTATTATCACACGATAGCGGCTCGCGCGCTTGACGAAGGATCGGGGACGGCTGCCTTGGCGGGCGCTGCAGGATACGAACTTCCGCGGCGGGTTCGGGTAAGAAGAATGTATGCGTACAATATCGCGTCTCTCGTCATGCTTCGCACCCAAAAAGCCGCGTAGTCAGGACGTTATGAAAGAACCCATTTTCCACGTGTCCATGCTGGCCGTTCTCGCGGCGGGCACGGAACGCACGGATGCCAAATCTGACCCTTTCTAGGGCAAATCTTCATGTTCAGTATTCTGATCCCGACCTGGAACAACCTGCCGTACCTCAAGATGTGCGTCGACAGCATCCGGCGCCATTCTTCGTTCGAGCACGAGATTCTCGTGCACGTCAACGACGGCAGCGACGGCACGCTCGACTGGGTCCGTGAGCAGGGTATCCGCCATACGTGGAGCAAAGGCAACGTGGGCGTCTGCCTCGCCGTGAACGACGTGGCGCGCCTCGCCACGACCGAGTGGATCCTGTTCATGAACGACGACATGTTCTGCACGCCCGGTTGGGATTCGGCCTTCGTCGACGCATTGCGCGAAATCGGCCAGGCGCCTGCCTATCTCGCCTCGCAGATCATCGAGCCGACCGACACCGGCAACGGCCTCGTGACGGTCGCCCACTTCGGCACGGGTCCTGCCGACTTCAACGAGGCGGGGCTGCTCGAATTCGCCGCGAAGATGAACACGGCCGACCGCAACGGCATCGCGCTGCAGCCGACGCTCGTGAGCCGCGAGCTTTGGCTGCGCGTGGGTGGCTATAGCATCGAGTTCGGGCCGGGCATGAGCAGCGACGACGACTTCCTGATGAAGCTCTGGCTGGTCGGCTGTCGCACGTTCCGCTCGGTGGGCGCGAGCCGCATCTACCATTTCGGCTGCCGGACGACGGGACGCATTCGCCGCAACCGCGGCGGCCGCGAATTCCTCCTGAAGTGGGGCGTGACGCAGCGCGACTTCAAGTACAACTACATGGCCCGCACGGCCGACGCCGCGCCGGGCACGCTGCCCAACGTGCCGCGCCCCAACTTCGTGAGCCGTCTCAAGCGGGTGATCTACGCGTTCGGCCTTTACCCGACGCAGGATCTCGAAGCGTGGGAGCCCGATCTGCCTGCGCAGCTCCTGCACACCGCTTCGTTGACTCAAAACGCCACGCCGCGTACGTAATCGCGCCAACGCCGACGGCGCCTTTCGGCGCCGGCTCGCGCGGACTTTGCCTCGAATTGGAACAGTGCCTTAGGATTCCAGGGGTTAACCCTAGGGATTCGTGAGCATACGATGCGTACATCGGTCGCATGCACACACAGTCGCACGTCGGCCGCCTATCCAACTGGAGGTCGTTTCCATGAAGTCCCTGATTCAAGCCGTTGCCGTCGCCACCGTTCTTGCCGCTGCCGCCCTGCCCACCGCTTCGTTCGCGCAGTCGCACTCGACCATCACCCGCGCCCAGGTGCGCGCCGAACTCGTGCAGCTTCAGCAGGTCGGCTACCGCGTCGGTGATGGCGACAACGCTCACTATCCCGAAGCAATCCAGGCCGCCCAGGCGAAGGTCGCCGCGCTGAATGGCGCAAACAGCAGCTACGGCGGCGTGGCGAACGCCTCGCAATCGGGCGGCCGCGCCACGGTTTCACCTGAAGACTGGAACGCGATGTACTCGCGCTAAGCCATCGCGGCGCGCGCCTTTTGTGAAGTCCGCGAAGGGGAAGGGATACGTCAGACGGTGCGAGGCGCTTCGGCTTCGCTGTCCGCGGGTTCCGCGGCGTAGGCCGTTTCCTCCAGCCGCACGAGCAGCGTGCGGGCTTGCGCGAGCGTGTCGCCCGTCATCGGCTGGAACGCGAAGTGCAGCGATTTTTCGAGCTTCGCGAAGTTGCGCCGCGTGCTGCGCGTGTAGGCGGGATCGTAGTGCTGCGCGACGAGCGCCTCGTAAAGCTCTGCCCTGCGATCTTCGTCGAGCAGCTTGCACCACGATTCGATGCGCTCGCGCCCATGCAGCGGCGTGAGCTTGTCCAGTTGCTCGCGGAAATAGGTACGTTCGTCGAACAGGTGCCCGTACTCCTCGAGCAGCAAGTCGATGCGTTCTTTACGCGCGACATCGAGTACGACACACGGCGCTGCATGCAGACGTTCGACGAGCGCGGGCGGCAGCGTGATGATGCCGATGCGCCGGCTTTCGGCCTCGACGAACACGGGGCGCGTGGCGTCGAAGCCGCGCAGCGTCTCTACGAGCGCCGTATCGAACGACTTTTGCGACGGCTGCGCCCGCTCGGGCAGCGCGCCCAGCAACGAACCGCGATGCGCGGCGAGCCCTTCGAGGTCGAGCATCTGCGCGTTCGCTTGACCCAGCGCCTTCAAGAGGCGCGTCTTGCCGCTGCCGGTCGGCCCGGCCAGCACGATATAGCGAAACCCTTCGGGCAGCGTGCCGAGCGCCTCGACGACCGTATGCCGGTACGCCTTGTATCCGCCGTCCAGTTGACGCGCGCGCCAGCCGATCATGTTGAACCAGGCCGTCATCGAGCCGGAGCGCTTGCCGCCGCGCCAGCAGTAGATGAGCGGGCGCCAGTTGCGCGGACGGTCGGCAAACAGCGTGTCGAGATGCATGGCGATATTGCGCGCCACCATGGCCGCGCCCACGCGGGTCGCCTCGAAGGGCGAGTCCTTGTACATCGTCCCGACGATCACGCGCTCTTCGTTGCTGAGCACGGGCGCGTTGATCGCGCCGGGAATGTGGTCCTCGGCAAATTCGAGCGGCGTTCTGACGTCGACGATCTCGTCGAATTCGCCGATCTGTTCAATGGTGACGCGCTGGTGATTCAACTGCGATGCTCCGGTGATGCCTGCCACGGCGTCGTGCTACATGAGCACGATGTCGTACTGTTCCTGACTCAGATTCGACTCCACCTGCAACGAAACCGGCTTGCCGATGAAGTCGATCAACATGGCAAGATGCTGCGACTCTTCCTCGAGAAAAAGGTCGATGACCTGCTGTGAAGCGACCACGCGAAACTCGCGCGGATTGAACTGGCGCGACTCGCGCAGAATTTCACGCAGCACGTCATAGCAAACGGTGCGTGCGGTCTTCACCTGGCCTTTGCCGAGGCAAGTCGGGCAGGGCTCGCACAGCACGTGGGCAAGCGATTCGCGCGTGCGCTTGCGCGTCATCTCCACAAGGCCCAACTGCGAGAAGCCGTTCACGGTCACGCGCGTGCGGTCGCGCGAAAGCGCCTTCTTCAGCTCGCCGAGCACCTGGTCGCGATGCTCGACGTTCTCCATGTCGATGAAGTCGATGATGATCACACCGCCCAGATTGCGCAGACGCAGTTGCCGCGCGATCGTATGCGCCGCTTCGAGATTGGTCTTGAAGATCGTGTCGTCGAAGTTGCGCGCGCCGACGTAGCCGCCGGTGTTCACGTCGATGGTCGTCATCGCCTCGGTCTGGTCGATCACGAGGTAGCCGCCCGACTTGAGGTCCACGCGGCGCGAGAGCGCGCGCTGGATCTCGGCCTCGATGTTGTAGAGGTCAAAGAGCGGCCGCTCGCCCGAGTAGTGATGCAGCTTCGGCTGCACGGCGGGCGTGAATTCGGTGGCGAACTCAGTAAGCTTCTGGAACGTTTCGCGCGAATCGACCTGAATGCGCGAGGTCTCGTCGTTCACGAAGTCGCGCAGCACGCGCTGCGCGAGATTCAGGTCCTGATAGAGCAGGCTCGTGGCGGGCACGCGCTGCGCTTGGGCGAGTATCGTCGCCCACGTCTTGCGCAGATACGCGACGTCCGCGGCAAGCTCTTCGCTCGTGGCGTCTTCGGCGATCGTGCGCACGATATAGCCGCCTTTTTCGTCGGCGGGCAGCACGGCCGTGAGGCGCGCGCGCACCGCTTCGCGCTCGGCCTCGCTCTCGATCTTCTGCGAGATGCCGATGTGCGGTTCCTGCGGCAAATAGACCAGCGTGCGCCCCGCGATGCTCACCTGCGTGGAAAGGCGCGCGCCCTTCGTGCCGATAGGATCCTTCACGACCTGCACCATGAGCGTTTGCCCTTCGAACACGGTCTTTTCGATGGGCTGATGATGCACGCTCGTATGCGCTTCGCCGGCAATGCGCGGATGCCAGATATCGGCCACATGCAGGAACGCGGCGCGCTCGAGACCGATGTCGATGAACGCGGACTGCATGCCCGGCAGCACGCGCACGACCTTGCCGAGATAGACGTTGCCGACGCGCCCGCGCGACAGCGTGCGCTCGACGTGAAGCTCCTGTACTGCGCCTTGCTGGACCAATGCGACGCGCGTCTCCTGGGGCGTGACGTTGATCAGGATTTCTTCGTTCATGATTTGTTCTAGAAGTCGATGCCCGCGGCGCGCAGGAGGGCGGCCGTTTCGAATAGTGGCAAACCCATGATACCCGAATAGGACCCGTCGATTCGCTCGACGAATTCCGCCGCGCGGCCCTGTATGCCGTACGCGCCGGCCTTGCCGAACGGCTCGCCGCTCGCCACGTAACGCGCGATCGCGGCGGGCAGCGCCGGGGCGAAGCGCACGTGCGAGCGCGAGACCGCGACGGGCAGACAGACCCCTTCGGCGTTGACCACGGCCACCGCCGTGAGCACTTCGTGCTCGCGTCCGGCGAGGCGCTCGAGCATCGCGTAGGCTTCGGCGGCGTCGTGCGGCTTGCCGAGAATATGGCCGTCGATGGAGACCGTGGTGTCGGCGGTCAGAATCGGCGCATGCTTGTGCGCGCCCGCGACGAGGCGCGCGCGGGCGGCGTCGGCTTTCGCGGCGCACACGCGCTCGACATAGACGGCGGCTTGCTCGCCGGGCAGCGCGATTTCGAGCGCTTCGGCGTCTTCGTCGGGGCGCGGCAGCAGCAGCTCGAAGCGCACGCCGAGCTGCTGCAGCAGCTCCTGGCGGCGCGGGCTCTGCGAGGCGAGATAGACGAACGGATAGGGCGCGTTGGTGGGCATCGGAGCGTCTTTGTCGTTACGGACTTCGGGTTGACGTGCGCGGCCGCCATTTCGGGCGCAAGCGGGGCTCGAGCGGGGGCGCAAGCGGGGCGCCGGCGCACGACGAAAGGCGGCGCCCTCGCGCTTTAAACCTGCATCACACGCGATGATAGGGGTGATTCTGCGTGATGGTCCACGCGCGGTAAAGCTGCTCGGCGAGCAGCACGCGCACCATCGCATGCGGCAGCGTGAGGGAGGACAGGCGCAGGAGCGTGTCGGCGCGCGCCTTGAGTTCGGGGTCGAGGCCATCTGCGCCGCCGATCAGGAACGCCACGTCGCGGCCGTCCTGCTGCCACAGCGGCAGCGCACGGGCGAGCTGCATCGTGGTCCAGTCCTTGCCGCGTTCGTCGAGCGCGACGATGCGCGCGTTCTTCGGCAGCGCGGCCTCGATGCGCGTGCGCTCGGCCGCCATGACGCTCTCGGCCGAGCGGCCCGACGAACGCTGCTCGGGCTTCACCTCGCGCAGCTCGATGCGCAGCTCCGGCGGCATGCGCTTCGTATATTCCTCGAAGCCCGCGGCGATCCAGTCCGGCATCTTGTGGCCGACGGCGACGATATGCAGTTTCATCGTGCGGGTCGATGGTCGTTCGCGAACGCGCCGCGCTTACTTCGCGGTCTTACGCGCGGCGCTCTTGCGCGCGGGCTTCTTGACGGCCGGCGCGGCTACTTCTTCTTCGTCCTCGTCGTCCATCGGCTCGCTCGGGCGCGCGCCCACGAAGCCCGTGCTGGCCGCGAGCTTCACGCGCACCGGCTTGTCGCCCCAGATTTCCTCGAGGTTGTAGTACTGGCGCAGCGCGGGCTGGAGGATGTGGACGACCGCGTCGCCGCAATCCACTAGCACCCATTCGCCGATGTCCTCGCCTTCCGTGCTGACGATGTCGCCGCCGGCTTCCTTGACCTTCTCGCGCACGCTGTTGGCGAGCGCCTTGGTCTGGCGGTTCGAGGTGCCGCTCGCGACGACCACGCGGTCGAACAGCTCGGTCAGATGGCTCGTGTTGAAGACGCGGATGTCCTGGGCCTTGACGTCTTCGAGACCGTCGACGATGGCGCGTTGAAGTTTGCGGATGTCCATAGTTACTCGTGTTGCAGATAGAGATGATGTTGAAGGATATAGTCCCACACGGCCGCGGGAAGCTTGTCGGCGGCGGTGCCGCGACGTTGCCCGCTTGCCACGCAGGCCGGCAGGTCGCGCCGGATTTCGGTCGCCGAAACGTCGAGCGCGAGCGTTTCGTCGACCAGCAGGTGACCGTGCGACGTGGTCGCAAGCGCGACAGCGCCGGCACGGCGCGCGGCGGCTTCGCGCGCAACTTCGGGCGGCAGCGCCGCAAAGCCGAAGCCGGGGCGGCTCGCCACGGCCAGATGCGCGAGCGCGAAAAGCTCGCGCCATTCGTGCCACGAATCGAGGTGCAGCAGTTGATCGGCGCCCATTAACAGCGTGAGCGCCGCTTGCGCGTTGCTGTCGCCGCCGTCGACGGCGCGCCGCGCGCGCCAGCGGCGCAGCGTTTCGACCGTGTAGGTCGGGCCGTTGTGCCCGATTTCGTCGGCGTCCACCGTCACCGTCACGCCCGGTAGCGCGAGCGAGGCAGCGGCGGCACGCGTCATGGCGAGCCGATGCTGCGCCGCGGTCACGCCCGGCTTCTGCCACGGTTGCCCGGCGGGCAGCAGGATCAGCTCGTTCAGGCCCAGCACGCGCGCAAAATGGCGCGCGAGCGCGAGGTGGCCCTCGTGGATCGGATCGAAGGTGCCGCCGAGCAGCCCGACGCGCCGTGCGAGCGCGTTGGGCGGGACGGTGAAAGCTTGCGTCACGGCGTCAGACCCAGTCGCGCACGGGCAGGAAGTCGCTGTAGAGGCGCGCTTCCGGCGTGCCCGGCCGTGGCTGCCAGTCGTAGCGCCAGGTGGCGGCCGGCGGCATCGACATGAGGATCGATTCCGTGCGGCCGCCGCTTTGCAGGCCGAAATGCGTGCCGCGGTCGCAGACCAGATTGAATTCGACGTAGCGGCCGCGCCGGTACGCCTGGAACTCGCGTTCGGCTTCGCCGTAGGGCGTCGCCCGGCGCTTTTCGATGATCGGCAGATACGCCTTCAGGAAGCCGTCGCCCACGCTGCGGAGCATGGCGAACGCCTCGTCGAAGCCGCCAGTGGCGTAGTCATCGAAGAAAATGCCGCCCACGCCGCGCGCTTCGTTGCGGTGCTTGAGGAAAAAGTACTCGTCGCACCAGCGCTTGAAGCGCGGGTACAGGTCTTCGCCATAGGGCGCGAGCGCGTCGCGGCACACGCCGTGAAAGTGCTGCGCGTCTTCCTCGAAGCCGTAAAAGGGCGTGAGGTCCATGCCGCCGCCGAACCAGAACACCGGCGCCTCGCCCGCCTTGGTGGCGAGCAGCATGCGCACGTTCATGTGCACGGTCGGGCAGTACGGATTGCGCGGATGCAGCACGAGCGACACGCCCATCGCCTCGAAGCCGCGGCCGTTCAGTTCGGGGCGCGCCGCCGTTGCCGAGGGCGGCAGGGCGTCGCCGGAAACGTCGGAAAAGCCGATGCCCCCGCGCTCGAAGAACTCGCCGCCTTCGATGATGCGCGTGCAACCGCCGCCGCGCAGCTTCTCGCCGGGGCCGCGTTGCCAGTTGTCGGTGGCGAACGGCTTGCCGTCGAAGGCGCCGAGCGTGTCGGCGATCTGCGTCTGCAGGCCGGCCAGCCAGGCGCGGACGGCGGCGCTGTCGGGGTAGGCGCGGTTAGGGGTGTCGGTCATCGATGGAATGGGGACGGCAGCGCACCGGCGCTGTAATCGGGTTATTCGTCGGGCTATGCGTTGGGTTACTCGGACAGACCGCCTGGCGCGGCCTGACACCGGCAGTGTAGCGCCGATTGGCGCGACGTCCGGCGCTAACGGCGGCCGCGCGGGCTGCCGGTCTGCGCGCACTTCGGACTGCTGCGCGGAGGTTGGCTTTTCGGCGCGCGAACCGGCCAGGCGAAAATGCCGTGAGCGCGCCTTTGCGCGGCGGCGCATGGCCGTTCGCTGCCTTTGGGGCCGCATCGTGGCGGCCCCGGCAAAGCACTGCGCTTATTGCTTGCGCCCCGCGGCGCGATAGCCGATGTCGTTGCGATACTGCATGCCGTCGAACGAGATGCGGTTCACGGTCTCGTACGCCACGTTCTGCGCGCTGCGCACCGAATCGGCGAGACCCACCACGCACAGCACGCGGCCGCCCGAGGTCACGAGCTTGCCGTCCACCATCTGCGTGCCCGCGTGGAACGTCACCGAATCGGCGGTTTCCGCGGGGATCTCGCTGATGCGGTCGCCCTTGCGCGGCGTGTCCGGATAGTTGTGCGCGGCGAGCACGACGCCGAGCGCCGTGCGGCGGTCCCACTCGAGCTCGACCTGGTTGAGCGTGCCGGCGATGGCGTGCTCCACGACCTTCGAGAAGTCGCCCTTCAGGCGCGCCATGATCGGCTGCGTTTCGGGGTCGCCCATGCGGCAGTTGAATTCGAGCGTCTTCGGGTTGCCCTGCGCGTCGATCATCAGACCGGCGTAGAGGAAGCCCGTGTAGCGGATGCCTTCCTTCTCCATGCCCGCCACGGTCGGCAGGATGATTTCGCGCATCACGCGTGCGTGCAGCTGCGGCGTGACGATCGGCGCGGGCGAGTAGGCGCCCATGCCGCCCGTGTTCGGGCCCTGGTCGCCGTCCTGCAGGCGCTTGTGGTCCTGGCTCGATGCGAGCGCGAGCACGTGCTTGCCGTCCACCATGACGATGAAGCTCGCTTCCTCGCCCGTGAGGAATTCCTCGATCACCACGCGCGCGCCGGCGTCGCCGAGCTTGTTGTCGGCGAGCATCATGTCGATGGCCTGGTGCGCCTCTTCCAGCGACATCGCCACGACCACGCCCTTGCCGGCAGCCAGGCCGTCGGCCTTGATGACGATGGGCGCGCCGTTCTTCTCGACGTAGGCGTGCGCCGCGGCGGCGTCCGAGAAGGTCTCGTAGGCCGCCGTCGGGATGTTGTGGCGTTTCATGAACGCCTTGGCGAAGTCCTTCGAGCTTTCGAGCTGCGCGGCTTCCTTCGACGGGCCGAACACCTTCAGGCCGCGCTGGCGGAACACGTTGACGATGCCCGCGGCGAGCGGCGCTTCGGGGCCGACCACCGTGAGGGCGACGCCTTCGCGCTCGGCGAAATCGGCGAGCTCGTGGATATCCGTGATGTCGACGTTGGCGAGCCGCTCGTCCTGCGCGGTGCCGCCGTTACCGGGTGCGACGTAGACGAGCTGCACGCGCGGCGACTGCGCGAGCTTCCACGCCAGCGCATGTTCGCGGCCGCCAGAACCGACGACGAGTAACTTCATGAGAATCCCCGAGAGACCAAGACCAGAAACAGTTGCGGCCGGCGCGCAGTGCGCCGGCCGTGAAAATCGCGAGCAGGAGGCGGGGCCAAAGCAGACCTCGACGCGGCCTCCCGGGCCGACGCCTTATTCCTCGGCGATCGACGCGTTGGTGTACACATCCTGGACGTCGTCCAGGTTTTCGAGAGCGTCGAGCAGTTTTTGCATCTTCACGGCGTCGTCGCCCGTGAATTCGACCTCGTTTTGCGGCTTCATGGTGACTTCGGCCATTTCGGCCTTGAAGCCCGCGGCTTCGAGGGCGGTCTTTACCTTCGTGAAGTCGAACGGCGGACAGACCACTTCGATCGAACCGTCGTCGTTCGTCACGACGTCGTCGGCGCCCGCTTCGAGCGCGGCGTTCATGAGCTCGTCTTCGGGCGTGCCCGGCGCGAACACGAACTGGCCGACGTGATCGAACATGAACGCAACCGAGCCGTCCGTGCCCATGTTGCCGCCGAACTTCGAGAACGCGTGGCGCACTTCCGCGACCGTGCGGGTGCGGTTGTCGGTCATCGTGTCGACGATGACGGCCGCGCCGCCGATGCCGTAGCCTTCGTAGCGGATTTCCTCGTAGTTCGCGCCATCGACGCCACCCACACCGCGCTGGATGGCGCGGTTGATGTTGTCCTTGGGCATGTTGGCGTCGTACGCCTTGTCCACAGCCAGACGCAGGCGCGGGTTCGTATCGGCATCGCCGCCGCCCATGCGCGCCGCGACCTGGATTTCCTTGATGAGCCGCGTCCAGACCTTGCCGCGCTTCGCGTCAGCAGCAGCCTTCTTGTGCTTGATGTTGGCCCATTTCGAATGACCCGCCATACCTTTCTCCGTCTCACGCGCCATGCGCGTGCAGTGTGCAATGTGCTGTTGTCGTTGCGATGTTCCCGGGTGCGGCCTTCGCGCGTCGTTCGCGCGGCGCGCGTGATTTTCGCGCGTGCCTCGCGCGTCATGCCCGCGCAGCACGATGTGCCGGCAGGACGGGACGCAGCCCCCGTTCAGGTGGATCTGAATTTTATCACGCCGGGACCGACCGGCTTCGCCTGCCTTCGTAACGCAACGCCAGACGATTGCCGCTTACGCCGGCCGCTGAGGGCGCTAAGGGGGCAGGATCGGGTGTGCCCGCGCAAGGCGGGGATGGGGCGAGGGCGGCCCGTTTTCCCCGGCCGCCCCTGAACAACCGCGGCGCGGCGGTTAGTTCTTCGTGCCGAAGAGCCGGTCGCCGGCGTCACCGAGGCCCGGAATGATGTAGGCGTGCTCGTTCAGATGCGAATCGAGCGACGCCACGTAGAGCTTCACGTCCGGGTGCGCCTTCTGGAACACGTCGACGCCTTCGGGCGCGGCCACCAGCGCGAGGAACAGGATGCGCTCGCCGGACACGCCGCGGCGCTTGAGCACGTCGATGGCGTGCGCCGCCGAGTAGCCCGTCGCGACCATCGGATCGCAGAGGATGAAGGTGCGGTCCTCGAGGTCGGGCAGCCGCACGAGATACTCGACCGGGCGATGGTCGTCGGCGCGATACACGCCGATATGGCCGACGCGCGCGGACGGCACCAGCTCGAGCAGGCCGTCGGACATGCCCACGCCCGCGCGCAGCACCGGCACGATGGCGAGCTTCTTGCCCGCGATCACCGGCGCATCGATTTCGACGAGCGGCGTTTGCACGCGGCGCGACGCGACCGGCAAGTCGCGCGTGATTTCATAGCCCATCAGCAGCGTGATCTCGCGCAGCAGCTCGCGGAACGTGCGCGTGGACGTGTCCTTGTCGCGCATATGCGTGAGCTTGTGCTGGATCAGCGGGTGATCGAGGATGAAGAGATTCGGGAAACGGCTGTCCTGTTTCATGGCGGGGCGCACAAGGCTGCAAGGGAATCGGAGAAGCGGTCGTGCCGTTGCCGCGCGAGCCCGAAGCTCACGCCCGGGTTGCGCGGTGGCGGCGAGCACGGCCCGCCGCGCGGCAAGCGCTCAAGGCTTGCGAGGGCGCCGGGCCGCGCTACAGGCGCAAGTATACGGTAAGCATGCACCCATCGGCGCGCGCATGGCGCGTGGCGAGGCGACTTCGCTCACCGGTTGCCGGGTCCCGCGCCAGCGGCCTTCCACGCGTCGCGCCCGATTCTTCTAGAATCCCAAAAAGGTCGCAGGGCGGCGCGGCGCAAGGCCTGGCCGTGTCCGCCCTGTCACAGGACGGTCATCCACGCAAAAAGGACACAAAAACGATGGACATGGGCATCGCAGGACGCAACGCGCTGGTGTGCGCGGCCAGCAAGGGACTTGGGCGCGGCTGCGCCGAGGCGCTCGCCGCCGAAGGCGTCAACGTGACGATCGTCGCGCGCACCGCGCAGACACTGGAGGAAACCGCCGCGCAGATCCGCAAGAGCACGGGCGTGGACGTCAAGGCGGTGGCCTGCGACATCACGACCGAAGCGGGCCGGGCCGCCGCGCTTGCGGCGTGTCCGTCGCCGGACATTCTGGTGAACAACGCGGGCGGCCCGCCACCGGGCGACTTCCGCAAGTACACCCACGAGGCGTGGATCGCGGCGCTCGAAGCGAACATGCTCACGCCGATCGCGCTGATCCAGTCCACCATCGACGCCATGATCGCGCGCGGCTTCGGGCGCATCGTCAACATCACGAGTTCCTCGGTGAAGGCGCCGATCGACGTGCTCGGCCTCTCGAACGGCGCGCGCTCGGGGCTCACGGGCTTCGTCGCGGGCGTGGCGCGCCAGGTCGCGGCCACCGGCGTCACGATCAACAACCTGCTGCCGGGCGCGTTCGACACCGACCGCATCCAGGCCACCATCGTCGCGCAGGCGAAGGCGAGCCAGATTTCGGAAGAAGAAGCGCGTGCGCGCCGCATGAAGTCGATTCCGGCCGGACGTTTCGGCACGCCCGAGGAATTCGGCCGCGCCTGCGCGTTCCTGTGCAGCGTGCACGCGGGCTATATCACCGGGCAGAACTGGCTGATCGACGGCGGGGCCTATCCCGGCACCTACTGATATCGAGTCAGCGTTGGGCAGCCGCGGCGCCGCCACCACGACACGCAGCACGACACGCATCACGACAATTACGCACGCAAACCCCACGTCAAGGAGACTTACGCCATGCCAACCCGCGTCGCACTGATCGCGCACGACCACAAGAAGGATGACATCGTCAAGCTGGCGACCGAATACGTCGATACGCTGCGCCACTGCGAGATCATCGCGACCGGCACGACCGGCTCGCGCATCGAGGCCGCGACGGGCGTGAACGTCGAGCGCATGCTCTCGGGCCCGCACGGCGGCGACCTGCAGATCGGCGCGCGGCTCGCGGAAGGCAACGTCGACATCGTGATCTTCCTGCGCGACCCGATGACTCCGCAGCCGCACGAACCCGACATCAACGCGCTCGTGCGCGCATGCGACGTGCACGACGTGCCGTGCGCGACGAACATCTCGACGGCGCGCATGCTGCTCGACGTGCTCACGCTGCGCCAGAAAAACGCGGTCTGAAGCCTGCCGCGTAGCCCGATTTCAGGAAACCAGCCAGGACAACACCAAGGAGACGTGATGACCAAGGCAATCCGATACGACAAGACCGGTGGCCCCGAAGTGATGAAGTGGGTGGATGTCGACGTGGGCGAGCCGGGCGAGGGCGAGGTGCGCCTGCGCCAGAGCGCGTGCGGCCTCAATTACATCGACGTGTACTTCCGCACGGGGCTCTATCCGCAGGCGCTGCCCGCCGGGCTCGGCATGGAGGCAGCCGGCGAGGTGACGGCGGTGGGCCGCGGCGTGAGCACGCTGAAGGTGGGCGACCGCGTGGCGTATGTCGCGCGCCCGCCGGGTGCCTACGCGCAGGAGCGCGTGCTGCGCGCCGACCAGTTGATCAAGCTGCCCGACGCGATCAGCGACGAAGCCGCCGCTTCGATCATGCTGCAGGGTCTTACGGCGCAATACCTGCTGCGTCGCACGTATCGCGTGCAGGCCGGCGACACCATCCTCATTCAGGCGGCGGCGGGCGGCGTGGGCCTGCTCGTGTGCCAGTGGGCGAAGGCGCTGGGCGCGACCGTGATCGGCACCGTGGGCTCGGACGAGAAGGCCGCGATCGCGAAGGCGCACGGCTGCGATCATCCGATCGTCTACACGCGCGAGGACTTCACGGCGCGCGTGCGCGAGATCACGAACGGCGCGGGCGTGCCCGTGGTGTACGACTCGATCGGCAAGGACACCTACACGAAATCGCTCGACTGTCTTGCGCCGCTCGGCATGTTCGTGAGCTTCGGCAATGCTTCGGGGCCGCTGCCGCCGATCGATTCGTCGGAGTTCGCCGGGCGCGGCTCGCTCTTCTTCACGCGCCCGACGCTCTTCACCTATATCGCGAAGCGCGCCGACTACGAAGCGATGGCCGCCGAGTTGTTCGACGTGGTGTCGTCGGGCAAGGTCAAGACGTCGATCAACCAGCGCTGCGCGCTCAAGGACGTCGGGCAGGCGCATGCCGACCTCGAAGCGCGCAAGACCACCGGTTCGACCGTGCTGATCCCGTGACCTGACACTTGATGCACCGCCGCGGCGCACGGGGCATGCCATCGGCGCTGGCGCATTGATCTGTTCTTTACGTTCCTTGACTCCGTCATGGAGCCCCAAAAGGCGCGCAACGCCAATGTTGCGCGCCTTTTTTCCTCGTGCGCCGTCTCGTGTTCTCGCCCGCGTTTACGCGCTTTTTATACGCGCGCCAAAACCTTTGATCCGGATTTAATGCCTTAGCGGGTAACTTTCTGCCATCCGTCATCCGCGAATGGAGAACACGACAATGGATGTGCTGTATATCGGGGGGCTGGTGGTTTTCGCCGCGCTCACATACGCGTTGATCGCGGGCTGCGAGAAGCTCATGCAGTACCGCCGCGATCAAGGTGCGAAGGGGGTGCGCCCATGACCTGGATCTTCTGGCTATCGGGGGCGGCAACGCTGTTGCTGTTCGTTTATCTCGTCCATGCGCTGCTGCGCGCGGAGGATATCGAATGAACGCCAACAATCTGCTCCAGGCGGGGATTTTCCTCGTCGTTCTGCTCGCGCTCGCGGTGCCCGTATCGGGCTACATGACGCGCGTGCTCGACGGGCGCTCGCGCGTCGTGCGTCTCTTTGCGCCGCTCGAAAACTTCCTCTATCGCATTGCCGGCGTCGATCCGCAGGCCGAGATGAACTGGAAGCGCTATGCGCTCGCCACCATCTCGTTCAACGTGCTCGGCGTGGGCTTTCTCTATGTGCTGCTGCGCATTCAGGGCTGGCTGCCCGGCAACCCGCAGCAGTTCGGTGCGATGACGGTGGACGGCGCGTTCAACACGGCCGTGAGTTTCGTCACCAACACCAACTGGCAGGACTACACGCCCGAGCAAACGGTGAGCTATCTCACGCAGATGCTCGGCCTCACCGTGCAGAACTTCCTGTCGGCGGCGACGGGCATCGTGGTTGTGATCGCGCTGATTCGCGGCTTTGCGCGCCACTCGGTGCAGACCATCGGCAACTTCTGGGTCGACCTCACGCGCACGACGCTCTACATCCTCGTGCCGATGTCGGCGATCATCGCTGCGCTCCTGATGAGCCAGGGCATGATCCAGAACTTCAAGGCGTATCAGGACGTGCCGGTGCTGCAAACCACGACCTACGCCGCGCCGAAGCTCGACGCCCAGGGCAACCCGGTGAAGGACGCGAAGGGCAATCCTGAAACGGTGGACACGAAGGTCACGTCGCAGACGCTCGCCATGGGTCCGGTCGCCTCGCAGGTCGCGATCAAGATGCTCGGCACCAACGGCGGCGGCTTCTTCAACGCGAACTCGGCGCATCCGTACGAGAACCCCACGCCGGCCTCGAACGTCATCGAAATGTTGGCGATCCTGATCATTCCGGCCGCGCTGTGTCTCGTGTTCGGCAACGTGGTGGGCGACCGCAGGCAGGGCGTCGCGGTGCTCGCGGTGATGACGGTGGCGTTCGCCGTGGCCGTGGGCGGCGTGCTGTCCGCCGAGCAGTCGGGCAATCCGATGTTCACGACGCTCAACGTCGACCAGCACGCCAGCGCGCTGCAGGCCGGCGGCAACATGGAAGGCAAGGAAACGCGCTTTGGCATCGCGCAGACGGGCATCTTCGTGGTCGCGACCACGGCGGCTTCGTGCGGCGCCGTGAACGCTGCACACGACTCGCTCACGCCGCTTGGCGGTCTCGTTCCGATGCTCTTCATCCAGCTCGGCGAGGTGATCTTCGGCGGTGTCGGTTCGGGTCTCTACGGCATGCTCGTATTCGCGCTGCTCGCGGTGTTCGTGGCGGGGCTCATGATCGGCCGCACGCCGGAATATGTCGGCAAGAAGATCGAGTCGTTCGAAATGAAGATGGTGTCGATCGTCGTGCTGCTCACGCCGCTGCTCGTGCTGGTCGGCACCTCGATCGCGGTGCTCGCCGACGCGGGCAAGGCCGGTATCGCCAATCCGGGCGCGCATGGCTTCTCCGAGATCCTGTATGCGTTCAGCTCGGCCGCCAACAACAACGGCAGCGCGTTCGCAGGCCTGACCGTGAACACGCCGTTCTATAACTGGCTGCTCGCCATTGCGATGTGGTTCGGCCGCTTCGGCACCATCATTCCGGTGCTCGCCATCGCGGGTTCGCTCGCAAGCAAGAAGCGTATTGCGGTAACGGGCGGCACGCTGCCCACGCATGGTCCGCTCTTCGTCGTGCTGCTGCTCGGCACGGTGCTGCTGGTCGGTGCGCTCACCTATGTGCCCGCGCTCGCGCTCGGTCCCGGTGTCGAGCATCTGATCATGATGGGCGTGCATTGAACGGGGGCCTTCGCAACATGAGCGAAACGAAAATGAATCAGCATAGTGCAACTCGGTCCATGTTCGATCCGGCGCTGGTGCGTCCGGCCATCGTGGACTCGTTCAGAAAACTCAATCCGCGCACGCAGTTGCGCAACCCGGTGATGTTCTGCGTCTACGTGGGCAGCGTGCTCACGACGATCCTCTGGGTCGCGGCGCTGGTGGGCCAGGCCGAAGCGCCCGCGGGTTTCATCCTCGCGGTCGCGCTCTGGCTGTGGTTCACGGTGCTGTTCGCGAACTTCGCGGAAGCGCTCGCCGAAGGTCGCTCGAAGGCGCAGGCAGCGTCGCTGCGCCAGGCCAAGAAAGACGTCATGGCCAAGAAGCTCAACGAGCCGCATCCGAAGGCGCCGATCCGCATCATGACGGCGTCCGACCTGCGTCGCGGCGACGTGGTGCTCGTCGAGACCGGCGACACCATTCCGGCGGACGGCGAAGTGATCGAAGGCGTGGCATCGGTGGACGAATCGGCCATCACGGGCGAATCGGCGCCGGTGATCCGCGAGTCGGGCGGTGACTTTTCTTCGGTGACGGGTGGCACGCGCGTGCTCTCCGACTGGATCGTCGTGCGCGTCACCGCGAACCCGGGCGAAGCGTTCCTCGACCGCATGATCGCGATGGTCGAAGGCGCGAAGCGCCAGAAAACGCCGAACGAAATCGCGCTCACGATCCTGCTCGTTGCTCTGAGCATCGTGCTGCTGCTCGCCACCGCGACGCTGCTGCCGTTCTCGATGTTCTCGGTCGATGCCGCGAAGATGGGCCACGTGGTCACGATCACGGCGCTCGTGGCGCTGCTCGTCTGCCTGATTCCGACGACCATCGGCGGTCTGCTTTCGGCGATCGGCGTGGCCGGCATGAGCCGCATGATGCAGGCCAACGTGATCGCGACTTCGGGGCGCGCGGTGGAAGCCGCCGGCGACGTGGACGTGCTGCTGCTCGACAAGACCGGCACGATCACGCTCGGCAATCGTCAGGCGTCGATGTTCCTGCCGGCGCCCGGCGTGACCGAAGAAGTGCTCGCCGACGCCGCGCAGCTCTCGTCGCTCGCCGACGAAACGCCGGAAGGCCGCAGCATCGTCGTGCTCGCGAAGCAGCGCTTCAACATTCGCCAGCGCGATATGCACTCGCTGCACGCTGAGTTCCTCGCTTTCAGCGCCCAAACGCGCATGAGCGGTGTGGACATGCCCGGCCGCGAGATCCGCAAGGGTGCCGCCGATGCCGTGAAGAACTACGTTCAAGCGCACGGCGGCCGTTTCCCCGGCGAAGTCGAAAACGCCGTGGACGATGTGGCACGCCGCGGCAGCACGCCGCTCGTGGTCGCCGAGTTGCATGACGGCATCGCGCGCGTGCTCGGCGTGATCGAGCTGAAGGACGTGGTGAAGGGCGGTATCAAGGAGCGTTTTGCCGAGCTGCGCAAGATGGGCATCAAGACCGTGATGGTGACGGGCGACAACCGCCTGACCGCCGCCGCGATCGCCGCCGAAGCCGGCGTGGATGACTTCCTCGCGCAGGCCACGCCTGAAACCAAGCTCGCGACCATTCGTGAGCACCAGGCGCAAGGCAAGCTCGTGGCGATGACGGGCGACGGCACCAACGACGCCCCGGCGCTCGCGCAGGCCGACGTGGCCGTGGCGATGAACACGGGTACCCAGGCCGCGAAGGAAGCGGGCAACATGGTCGACCTCGACTCGAACCCGACCAAGCTCATCGAGATCGTCGAGATCGGCAAGCAGATGCTCATGACGCGCGGCTCGCTCACGACGTTCTCGATCGCCAACGACGTCGCGAAGTACTTCGCGATCATTCCGGCGGCGTTCGCCTCGACCTATCCGCAACTGCGCGTGCTCGACGTGATGCATCTGACGTCGCCGTCGTCGGCGATCCTCTCGGCGGTGATCTTCAACGCGCTCATCATCGTGATGCTGATTCCGCTCGCGCTCAAGGGCGTGAAGTACCGTCCGCTCGGCGCCGCGACGCTGCTGCGCCGCAATCTGCTGATCTACGGCCTCGGCGGCATTCTTCTGCCGTTCCCGTGCATCAAGCTGATCGACATGGTGCTCGCCGCGTTCGGCTGGGTTTGATCCGCGCCGACCTACACGGATAGATACATAGGAAGCCAAAATGAAATCGCAGTTTCGTCCTCTGATCGTGATCTTCGCCGTACTGACGGTCATCACCGGCCTCGTGTATCCGGCCGTGATGACCGCGTTCGGCCAGGCCGCGTTCCATCACCAGGCCAACGGCAGTCTCGTCGAAGTTGACGGCAAGGTGGTGGGCAGCTCGCTCATCGGCCAGCAGTTCGACGCACCCCAGTACTTCTGGGGCCGTCTGTCGGCCACCTCGCCGATGCCGTACAACGCGACGAGCTCGGGTGCCTCGAACCTCGGGCCGACCAACCCGGCGCTCGCCGACGAGATCAAAGGCCGCACCGCCGCCCTCAAGGCCGCGGGCACCGATGTCTCGCAGCCCATTCCGGCCGACCTCGTGACGTCGTCGGGCAGCGGGCTCGATCCCGAGATCTCGCCGGCCGCCGCCGCCTACCAGGTGGCGCGCGTGGCGCAGGCGCGCCATATGAGCCCGAGCGACGTGCAGACGCTCGTGGAGCGTCATACGAGAGGTCGCCAGTTCGGCCTCTTTGGCGAGCCGCGTGTGAACGTACTCGAGTTGAACCTCGCGCTCGACGGCAAAGAGGTTAGCTGAGCGGGAACGTTGAGCCGCACCGCACGCTCGACGCCTGGCGCGTCGAGCGTGCGGTTTGCCATTTCCGCGCCACGGTGAGACGATCTTTCGTGCGCCAGGTGCCACCCACGAGAAACTCATCCCGACTTCCGCATGAACCGCCCCGATCCCGACGAACTGCTCGACCGGCTGCAGCGCGACGAAGAAAAACGCCGCCGCGGCAAGCTGAAGATCTTCTTCGGCGCGTCAGCCGGCGTTGGCAAGACCTATGCAATGCTGCAGGCCGCGCGCCGCCGCGCCGAGGAAGGCGTGGACGTGGTGGTCGGCATCGTCGAGACGCATGGGCGCAGCGAGACCGCCGCGCTCACCGCCGGCCTCGAAGTGATGCCGCGCCAGCGCATTGCCTACCGCGGGCGACTGCTCGAAGAGTTCGATCTCGACGCCGCGCTCGAACGCAAGCCGCAGCTCGTGCTCGTCGACGAACTGGCGCACTCGAATGTGGCCGGCGCGCGCCACATGAAGCGCTGGCAGGACGTGTACGAACTGCTCGACGCGGGCATCGACGTCTACACGACCGTCAATGTGCAGCACCTCGAAAGTCTCAACGACGTAGTGGGGCAGATCACGGGCATTCGCGTCTGGGAAACCGTGCCCGACCGTGTGTTCGACCGCGCCGACGAAGTCACGCTCGTCGACCTGCCCGCCGAAGAACTGCTCGACCGCATGCGCGACGGCAAGGTCTACATGCCGGCGCAGGCCGAGCGCGCGGTGCGCAACTTCTTTCGCAAGGGCAACCTGATCGCGCTGCGCGAACTTGCGCTGCGCCGCACCGCCGATCGCGTGGACGCGCAGATGCGCGAGTATCGTGCCGACCGCTCGATCCAGCATGTGTGGCAGGCGCGCGAGCGGCTCGTCGTCTGCGTGGGGCCGGGGCCCGAGGCGAACGCGCTGGTGCGCGCCGCGGCGCGGCTCGCCGCGAGCCTGAAGGCCGACTGGATCGCCGTGTACGTGGAGACGCCGAAGCTCCAGCGTCTGCCCGATGCCGTACGCGAGCGCACGCTCGGCGCGCTCAAGCTCGCCTCCGAACTCGGCGCCGAAACGGCGACGCTCGCGGGCGAGGACGCCGCGACCACGCTGGTCGGCTACGCGCGGCTGCGCAATGTCTCGAAGCTCGTGGCGGGCGGCTCGCTGCGCACGGGCTTGTCACGCTGGGTGAAGCGCCCGTTCGGCGAGCGCCTAGCCGAAAAAGCCGGCGATGTCGATCTCACGCTTGTGCGCGCGAGCGCGGGCGAAGCCGTGCGCGGGGGCAGCGAGCCCGGAGGCGCGGCCAGTGCCGCCACGCGCGCTGCGAACGCCTGGCGCGATGCGCTTGCGGCAGGGGGCGCCGAACGCTCGCCCCCGCGCGCCTACGCGGCCGCGCTCGTGATCTGCGCCTGCGTGACGCTCGTCGCGAACCAGCTGATCGACCGCATCGACCTCGCGAATCTCGTCATGCTGTATCTGCTCGGCGTGATCTTCACGGCGACCAGGCTCGGGCGCGGGCCGGGCGTGATGCTCTCGTTTGCAAGCGTTGCGGCGTACGACTTTTTCTTCGTGCCGCCGCGCATGTCGTTCTCGGTCTCCGATACGCAATATCTGCTGACGTTCGTCGGCATGCTGCTCACTTCGCTCGTCATCAGCCATCTGACGTCGAGCCTGCGCCGCGAGGCGAGCGTCGCGCAGCGGCGCGAACAGCGCACCGGCGCGATGTACGCGATGGCGCGCGAGCTGGCCGCGGCGCTCACCACGGAGCAGATCGTCGCGATCGGCAGCCGCCACGTGAGCGAGGTGTTCGGCGCGCGCGTGGCGCTGCTGCTGCCGGATAGCGCCGACAAGGTGCAGCAGAAGATCGAGGAGCCCGATCCGAAGATCATGCTCGACGGCGAAAACGTCGACATCGACGTGGGCCAGTGGGTGTACGACCAGCAAAAGCCGGCGGGCAGCGGCACCGACACGCTGCCAGCGGCTGTCGCGCGCTACTTGCCCCTCAAAGCGCCGATGCGCACGCGCGGCGTGCTCGCCGTCGTGACGCGCGACGCGCGCGAGCTGCAGGTGCCCGAGCAGCAGCGCATGCTCGACGCGTTCGCCGCGCAAATCGCGCTCGCGCTCGAACGCGTGCACTACGTGGACATCGCGCGCGACGCGCTCGTCAACATGGAGTCGGAGCGGCTGCGCAACTCGCTGCTCTCGGCCATCTCGCACGACCTGCGCACGCCGCTCACGACGATCGTCGGCTTCTCGTCGATGCTCGCGCAAACCCACGAGCCGGGGGATGCGCAGGATGCGCGCTCGGGCGAACTGATCGAGGCGATTCACGACGAGGCGCTGCGCATGACGGGCATCGTCACGAACCTGCTCGACATGGCGCGGCTGCAGGCGGGCAGCCTCAATCTCAATCGTCAGTGGACGCTGCTCGAGGAAACCGTGGGCGCCGCGCTCGCCGCTTGCCGCCGCGTGCTCGCGCGCCACCCCGTGCGGGTGAAGCTGGAAGAGGGCTTGCCGCTGCTCCAGCTCGACGCCGTGCTGATGGAGCGTCTCTTCTCGAACCTGCTGGAGAATGCGGCCAAGTACACGCCGGCCGACGCGTCGCTCACCATCGCGGCGCGGCGCGTGGAGGAGGGCGGCCAGCCGTTTGTGCGCGTCTCGATCGAGGACAACGGGCCGGGTCTGCCGCCCGGCATGGGCGAGCGCGTGTTCGAGAAGTTCACGCGCGGCGAGAAGGAGTCGGCCAAGCCCGGCATCGGGCTCGGACTCGCCATCTGCCGCGCGATCGTGGAGGCGCACGGGGGTACAATCGGTGCAGCCAATCGCGTTGCCGCCGACGGCCATGTGCAAGGCGCGACGTTCTGGTTCGCGCTGCCCGTGGAGTCGCCGCCGCCGCTGCCCGCCGATGTGACCGATGCGCCAGAGGCACACGAAGCGCTCGAGCCGGTTGAGCCGGTTGAGGCCGCCGGCGACGCAGAACATGTGAGCGCCGCCGAACCTGTCAGAGGCGAATCCGTCCCGCGCATGGCCGCCCCTCAAGAAAACGTCGATCCCAAACCCGCAAATGAGTGACCCGAGCATCGCCGTCGTTCTAATCGAAGACGAAAAACAGATTCGCCGATTCGTGCGCGCAACGCTGGAGGGCGAGGGCATCGTCGTGCACGACGCCGAGACCGGCAAGCAGGGCCTCGTCGAGGCCGCCACGCGCAAGCCCGACCTCGTGATCGTCGACCTGGGCCTGCCCGACACCGACGGCCTCGACGTGATCCGCGAACTGCGCGGCTGGAGCGATCTGCCCGTGATCGTGCTTTCGGCCCGCACCCAGGAAAGCGAGAAGGTGGCCGCGCTCGACGCCGGCGCCGACGACTACCTCACGAAGCCGTTCGGCGTGTCCGAGCTGCTCGCGCGCATTCGCGCACAGCTGCGGCGGCGCAACCGCGGTGGCGCGAACGAGGCGCCGCAGGTGAGTTTCGGCGCCGTGAACGTCGATCTCGGCCTGCGCCAGGTCACGCGCGAAGGCGCGCCCGTGCATCTCACGCCGATCGAGTACCGCCTGCTCGCCACCCTCGTGCGCGACGCGGGGCGTGTGCTCACGCACCGGCAACTGCTGCGCGAGGTCTGGGGGCCGTCGCACGTGGAGAGCAGCCATTACCTGCGCATCTACATGGCGCATCTGCGGCAGAAATTGGAGCGCGATCCCGCACAGCCGGAGCACATCATCACGGAGACGGGCGTGGGGTACCGGCTGGTCGGCGTGCAGTAAGGCTGCACGGCGAGCCCTCACGGCGCGCCTGCACCGCGCTGGTGCTATCATTACGATTCTGTAAGGACGGCCTTGCAGATTTTGATGTCATCGGGGACGGCCCCATTTTTTCAAATGGAGCGTCCCTCATGTCCTGGTTTCTTCTTCTTGTCGCCGGCCTGCTCGAAGTGGCGTGGGCCGCCGGTCTCAAATCTTCCGAAGGATTCACGCGGCTCTGGCCCTCGGTGTTCACCGTGGTCACGGCCCTGGGCAGTTTCGTCCTGCTCGCCATGGCCATGCGTCAACTGCCGCTCGGCACCGCCTATGCGGTGTGGACGGGCATTGGCGCGGTCGGCGCGTTCGTGTTCGGCATCGTCATGATGGGCGAGGCCGTGAGCGCCGCGCGTGTGGCGAGCGCCGCGCTGATCGTGCTCGGCCTCATCGGACTCAAGCTTTCTTCGGCCGCCTGATCAAATTCGCTGCGCATACCTCGATGCCTATCCCGTGCCGCGGCCGCGCAACACCGCTGCGGCACCGCAGCGAGCGTGGCTATAATGGAACGGTCATAACCCGATAACACTCCGCGCCGCATGAGCGGCGAGCGTGTGCGCACAGCGCCTGCTCTCCCGCTTTGCGCGTGGAGCGCCGGCGCCCCGGCCGCGCCGCGCGAGGAGGCAGCCATGCTGGAACCACTTTCGCTAGCAGCGGGCCTGTCCTGGGGCAGCGGCCTGCGCCTCTATCTCACGGTGCTGATCGCCGGCGTATTGCAACGTCTCGGCCTGATTCACCTGCCTGACACGCTCGCCGTGCTCGCTTCGCCGTGGGTGATCGGCATCGCCGCCGCGCTCACGGTGCTCGAATTCCTCGCCGACAAGATTCCCGCGTTCGATTCGCTCTGGGACGCGGTGCATACCTTCATCCGCATTCCGGCCGGGGCCGTGCTCGCGGCCGGCGCGCTCGGCCATGCCGATCCGGCGCTGTTGACCGTCGCCGCGCTGGCGGGCGGCACGCTCGCGGGCACGGCGCATCTCGCCAAGGCGGGCACCCGCGCGCTCATCAATCTGTCGCCTGAGCCGGTGTCGAACGTCGTCGCATCGAGCGCCGAAGACGGCATGACCTTCGTCGGCGTGCTGCTCGCGCTCTTCGTGCCGCTGCTCTTCCTCGTCATGCTCGTGGCGTTTCTCGTGCTCGCGGCCTGGGCGCTGCCGCGCCTATGGCGCGGCGTGCAGGGCGGTTTTCGCGGCATGGCGACGCACATGGTTTCGCGGCTTTCGCTGCGGGGTCGTCACGATTGAGCGGCGGCGCGCCTTCTTCCTCCAACGCCAGGCCTCCGCGCAGCGAAGGCGGCCCAGGGTTCGTGCAGGCTGAGCCGCCGGGTGCGGCTGGTGGCCCGGGCGGCCCGGGTAGCACGGACGGCCCGCGCGCACCGGTGGCCGTGCGTACCACGCCAGGCTGGTCCGATCTCGTGCATCTTGCGGCGCGCATGACCGCGCGCGACTGGCGCGCGGGCGAACTCACCATGCTGCTGTTCGCGCTCGTGCTGGCCGTGGCGGCGCTCGCCAGCGTCGGTTTTCTCGCCGACCGGCTGCAGCGCGGCCTCGAGCGCGATGCCCGGCGCATGATCGCCGCCGATTTCATCGTGCGCGCCGATCACCCCGTCGATCCCATGTTTGCGCGCGAGGCGCAGTCGCTCTCGCTGCGCACGGCGACCACGGCGATTTTCCCAAGCATGGTGAGTTCGGGGGCGCCGCAAGCTGCGGCAGCGGCGGGCGCTTCCGCCGCCGCGGGCGCAACGGCCACGCGTCTTGCCGCCGTCAAGGCCGTCTCGGCGGACTATCCGTTGCGCGGCGCGCTGCGCATCGCCGCGGCGCCGGGTGCGCCCGATCACGCGGCGCAAGGCATTCCGCCGCCCGGCACCGTCTGGGTGGACGACGAACTGCTCGACGCGCTCAAGCTCCATGTCGGCGACACGGTGAAGGTCGGCACGCGCACCTTCACCGTCAACGCGCTCATCACGAAAGAACTCGACCGCGGCTTTTCGTTCGTGAACTTCTCGCCGCGCCTCATGATGCGCGCCGACGAAGTCGCGTCGACCGGTCTGCTCGGCTATGGCAGCCGCGTGACTTACCGCCTGCTCGTGGCGGGCGCCGATCCGGCCGTCGCGCAGTTCGCGTCGTGGGCGCGTGCGCGCGTGGATGGCGGCAAGATGCGCGGCGTCGCGCTCGAATCGCTCCAGGACGGCCAGCCTCAGGTGCGCCAGACGCTCGACCGCGCGCGCCACTTCCTCACGCTCGTTTCGCTCCTGACGGCGCTGCTCGCGGCGGTGGCGATCGCCATGGCCGCGCATCGCTACACGCGCCGCCATCTCGACGCCTGCGCCGCGATGCGCTGCCTGGGCGCGAGCCAGCGCACGCTGCGCACGCTGTTCGTGCTGGAGTTCGCGGGGCTCGGGCTCGCGGGCGGCGCGGCGGGCGTGGCGCTCGGCTATGCAGGGCATCTCGCGCTGCTGGCGTGGCTCGGCAATCTCATCGACGTCGTGCTGCCGCAGCCCGGTCCGCTGCCCGTGCTCGAAGGCATCGCCGCGGGCCTAGTGCTGCTGCTCGGCTTCGCGCTGCCGCCGCTCCTGCCGCTCACGCGCGTGCCGCCGATGCGCGTACTGCGCCGCGAGTGGGGCGATGAAGGGCGTGCCGCGTGGGCGGCCTACGGCGTCGGCATCGCGCTGTTCGCGGGGCTGCTCGTGATCGCGGCGGGCGAACTCAAGCTCGGCGGCATCGTCGCCGGCGGTTTCGCGATCGGGCTGCTCGTCTTTGCCGGCGTGGCGCGCGTAGCGCTCTGGTGCGCGGCGCGCGTGGCGCGCAGCGGACGTCTCTCCGGCCAGGCGCGCGCGGGCGTGGGTTGGCGCTATGCCCTGGCGTCGCTCGAACGGCGGCCGGGCGCAAGCGCGCTGCAGATCACGGCGCTCGCCATCGGCCTCATGTGTCTGTTGCTGATCGCGATGACGCGCAACGACCTCGTCGAAGGCTGGCGCAAGTCCACGCCGCCCGACGCGCCCAACGAGTTCCTCATCGACATCCAGCCCGATCAGCGCGACGCCGTGGCCGCCTGGCTGCGCGCACATGGCATCGCCGGGGCTGCCGACAGCGATCTCCAGCCGATGGTGCGCGGGCGCCTCATCTCGATCAACGGCAAGCCCGTGAATCCCGACTCGTACCAGAGCGAGGACGCGCGCCGGCTCGTCGATCGCGAGTTCAATCTCTCGTACACGACGAAGCTGCCCGACGACAATCGCATCGAGGCCGGCAGCTGGTATGGCGATTCGGCCACGCCGCAGCTGTCGATCGAACAGGGACTCGCGAAGCTCATCAACGTGAAGCCCGGCGACGTGCTCAAGTTCGACGTGACGGGTCTGGAAGTCACGGCGCCCGTGACGAGCGTGCGCAAGCTCGATTGGGGCTCGTTCAAGGTCAACTTCTTCGTGCTGATGGCGCCCGAACTGTTGCGCGATTTTCCGGCGACGTACATCACGAGCTTTCATCTTGCGCCCGGACAGCGCCAGGTCGTGGACGGCCTCGTGGCCCGCTATCCCAACGTCACCGCGATCGACATCGCGCCGATTCTCGCGCAGATCGAGCGCGTGCTGGAGCAGGTGATCGGCGCCGTGCAGTTCCTCTTTCTCTTCACGCTCGCCGCCGGCGTGCTGGTGCTCTACGCGGCGCTCGCGGGCACGCGCGACGAACGCATGCGCGAGTCGGCGCTGCTGCGCGCGCTGGGGGCATCGCACCAGCAGGTGCGCGCGGTGCAGGTGGCCGAATTCATTTCCGTGGGTGCGCTCGCGGGGCTCATGGCGGCAATCGGCGCGCAGGCGGTGGGCTCGGTGCTCGCCACGCACGTGTTTCTCTTCTATCTTCCGTTCGATCCGTGGCTCCTGCCTGCCGGCATCGCCGCGGGCGTGGTGTGCGCGGGCGTGGGCGGCTGGATCAGCTTGCGGCACGTGCTCGCGCGGCCGGCGCTGCAGTCGCTGCGCGACGCGTAGTGCAGCAACCCGCGGCCACCCGCCACGCGCCGCTGTGCGAAAATCATCGGTCTACGGCAGTGCGCTGCCGTCCCTCTTTTTTCCTGATTCAACCGTATGACCGATCCAGCCGACGAAGCGCCGCAGAAACCCACGGCCTTCGAACTCGTCGGCGGCGAGGCGCGCGTGCGCGAACTCGTCGACCGTTTCTATGACCTGATGGACCTCGAAGCCGATTTCGCGGGCATCCGCGCGATGCATCCGCAGACGCTCGACGGTTCGCGCGACAAGCTGTTCTGGTTCCTCTGCGGCTGGCTTGGCGGCCCGGACCACTACATCGAGCGCTTCGGCCATCCGCGCCTGCGCGCGCGCCATTTGCCGTTCGCGATCGCCTCGTCGGAGCGCGACCAGTGGCTGCGCTGCATGGCCTGGGCGATGGAAGACGTGGGCCTGGCGGAGCCGCTGCGCGAGCGCCTGCTGCACTCGTTCTTCGATACCGCCGACTGGATGCGCAATCATCCGGGCTGATTGACTGCCCGAGTCACGGCGCGGGATTGTTCCGGTCCGCGGGCCGGTACAGTCAGGCGCTCACGCATCGCGGCCGTCCGGCGGGGCGTTTCGCCTCGCGGCCATAATGGGCCTTTGGCGGGCGGCCGGCTTCACGCGGCCCGCCGTACGCAAACAAGGAGACACCCACGATGACGACCACCCGCGCGCTCTTTCGCGAAGACGCCTATCTCACGCAGTGCGAAGCGACCGTGCTTGCCGTTGGCGAGGACGGCGTGCGGCTCGACCAGACCGTGTTCTATCCGCTCGGCGGCGGCCAGGCCGGCGACGCCGGCGCGCTGGTGCTCGCTGACGGCACGCGCATCGAGATCGCCGACACGCGCAAGGCGAAGTTCGAAGGCGCGACGCCCGACGACGCGCTCCACGTTCCCGCGCCCGGCCAGGACTCGCTGCTCGCGCGTCTCGCCGCGGGCGAGCGCGTGCGCGCCGAGATCGACTGGACGCGCCGTCACCGGCACATGCGCCTGCATACGGCGAGCCATTTGATGTGCGCGGTGCTGCCATATCCGGTGGACGGCTGCAGCATCACGGCCGACTATGCGCGCCTCGATTTCGCGACCGTCGAGCCGATCGAGCGCGAGATGGTGGAGGCGCGGCTCGCCGAGCTCGTGTCGGGCGCGCACGCGGTGGCGACCGAATGGATCACCGACGAGGAAATGGCGCAACGCCCAGAACTCGTGCGCACGATGAGCATGAAGCCGCCTATCGGCCTGGGCCGTGTGCGGCTCTTGCGTATCGATAACGTCGATCTGCAACCCTGCGGCGGCACGCACGTGCGCAGCACGCAGGAGATCGGCGCGCTGCGCGTGGCGAAGCTCGAGAAGAAGAGCGCGCGCACGCGGCGTCTCGTGCTGGAACTGGCGTCATGACTCTCGACGCGCGTGCGCGCGAGGTGCTCGACTTCTGGTTCGGCGCGCCGGGTTCGGAGGAGTTCGGCCGCGAGCGCAAGATGTGGTTCCGCAAGAGCGCCGCGTTCGACGCCAAACTGCGCGAACGCTTCGGCGCGCTGCTCGACGCCGCGTGTGCGGGCGAACTCGACACATGGTGCGAGACGCCCGAAGGCGCGCTCGCGCTTCTGATCGTGCTCGACCAGTTCTCGCGCAACTGCCACCGCGGCACGCCGCGCGCATTCTCCGCGGACGACAAGGCGCTCGGCATCGCACGCATGATGGTGGCGAGCGGCGCAGATCAGCGCCTGCCCACGCTGCAGCACCGCTCCTTCGCGTATCTGCCGTTCGAACACGCCGAAAGCGCCGAAGCGCAGCACGAATCGTTGCGTCTGTTCGGCGAACTGGCGAAGGATCCCGAAGGGAAGGGCTACTACGATTACGCGGTGCGCCACGCGCAGATCATCGAGCGCTTTGGGCGCTATCCACATCGCAACGCACAACTGGGCCGCGATTCCACCGACGAAGAAGCCGCATTCTTGCGCGAGCGGGGTTCGTCGTTCTAGCCGGGTCCGGCGCGCGGGCTCAGCGTCCGCCGCTCACGTCGAGCAGGGCGCCTGTGACATACGAGGCCGCGTCGCTCAGCAACCACACGATCGTTTGTGCGACTTCGTCGGCGCTGCCGGGCCGGCCGAGCGGCGTTTGCGCGCCGAGCACGGCCGCGCGATCGGGGCGGCCGCCGCTCGCGTGGATTTCGGTGTCGATGAGGCCGGGGCGCACCGCGTTCACGCGCACGCCCTGCGGACCGAGTTCCTTGGCGAGCCCGATCGTCATCGTGTCGACCGCGCCTTTCGACGACGCATAGTCCACATATTCGTTGGGCGAGCCAAGGCGCGCGGCAGCCGAAGAGACATTGACGATCGAGCCGCCGTCGCCGCCGCGATCCTTCGACATGCGCCGCGCCGCTTCGCGTGCGCACAGAAACGCACCGTACACGTTCACGTCGAACATGCGCTTCAGACGCTCGGCGCTCATGTCGGCGACCGGGCTGCCGGGCGCCACGATGCCCGCGTTGTTCACAAGCGCGTCGATGCGGCCATAGGCCGATTCGAGCGCGTCGAACATCGCGACGACGTCCGCCTCGCTCGCGACGTCGCCGCGCAGCACGCGCGCGTGGCCGCCTGCGCGGCCCACTTCGGCGGCGGTTTCGTCGGCGGCCGGTTCGTTGTGCAGATAGTTGACGCCCACGGTCCAGCCGTGTGCGCCAAGCAGACGCGCCGTCGCGCGGCCGATGCCGCGGCTTGCGCCGGTGATCAGGACAACCTTGCTCATCGCGATGGACTCGTCATGAAGGTAACTGCGCGTGGTGACTGCGGATCGTCGGGCGAACGGTGCGCGGCGGCCGGGTCAGACGTTCTCGCGCAAGTCCGCCCACTTGTCCTTCTCGGGCGCGTGGTAACGCTTGAGCCTGGCGATCAGCGCCACGGGATCGCCGTCGGTTTGCAGCATGTCGCGGTAGGTCTGACGCATGAAGCCTTCGCGCACTGTGTGATCGAGCAGCGCCATGAGCGGATCGTAGAAGCCGCCGATGTTCAACACGCCCACCGGCTTGCGGTGATAGCCGAGCTGCGCCCACGTATAGACCTCGAACAGCTCTTCGAGCGTGCCCGCGCCGCCCGGCATCGCGACGAAGGCGTCGGAGAGGTCGGCCATCATCTTCTTGCGGTGGTGCATGTCGGGCACGACGTGCAGCTCGGTCAGGCCCACATGGCCCACTTCCTTGTCCACCAGCAGCTTGGGGATCACGCCGATGGCGCGGCCGCCGCCCTCCATCACGGTGTCGGCGATCACGCCCATCAGGCCGACCTTGCCGCCGCCATAGACGAGCGCGAGGTTCGAGGCGACGAGCGCGCGGCCGAATGCCTGTGCGGCTTCGGTGTAAACCGGATTGGCTCCGGGCGAGGAGCCGCAATATACGCAGACTGCTTTCATTCGGCTTTGGCCTTTATTCGCGGTTGTCCTTCGCGGCGCCCGCACCTTCGCGCGGCGGCAGATAGTCGTAGAACTCGCGTTTGGCGAGCTTGCCCGAGACGAGATCGTCGAACAGCTCGCGCGCGCGGCCGCGCAGATACGGCGCCATCAGCGAGACGATCTGCACGCTGACCTGGTGCAGCTCGTCGCGAATCGCTTCCTGGTCGTTGTACTTGCGCGGATTCATCACGAACTGGTACGAGAGCCAGTAGGTGGCGATCACACCGATATTGGTGGAGATCACGTCGATCTCGGCGGGCGTGGCGACCATGTCGCCGTCTTCCATGAGCTGCTCGCAGAACTGCTTCGCGAAGTGCACCTTGTGGCTGATGATCTGCTTGAAGTGCATCTCCAGCGTGCGGTTGCGCGCGAGCAGGTCGTTCAGGTCGCGATAGAGAAAGCGGTAGCGCCACGTGAAGTCGACCATGTACTGCAGGTACGCCCACATCTCGTCGATGGTGGCGCGATGGTCCTCGGGGAAGCGCAGACGCTTTTCGATCTCCTGCTCGAACTGGCTGAAGATGCTGTTGATGATGTCGTCTTTGTTGCGGAAGTGGTAGTACAGGTTGCCTGGACTGATCTCCATTTCCTCGGCGATGGTCGTCGTGGTGACGTTCGGCTCGCCGATCTCGTTGAACAGCTTCAGCGACAGCTCGAGAATCCGTTCGCGTGTACGGCGGGGAGGTTTGGCATCCATGTCGTCCGGCCCTGAAAATGCAGTGCCGGGCTCAGGCGCCCGCTCGTATGTTGCGGTGCGCGCGGCCCGGACGCGGTTGGTCGTTTATAAGACTGTCGTTCGATTATAAACCGACGGCCCGCGCGCACCGACAGCTTGCGCCTGTCAGATGCCGGGGAGCGTGGCGAGGCCCCCCTGACTGGGGGGCGCGTGGCGCTAGAGTACGCCGATTCCGTGCAGCAGCAACGGGCCGAAACGGGGTACGAGAATCAGCCCCCAGGTCAGGACGCAGAGCAGCAAGGCGAGCGTAACCGCCGCGCTGCCCAGGTCCTTGGCGCGGCCCGAGAGCTCGTTGCGCTCGAGGCCGATGCGGTCCACCGCGTTCTCGATGCTCGAATTGAGCAGCTCGACGATCAGCACGAGGATCACCGAGCCAAGCAGCAGCACGCGCTCGACAGGTTCGACCGGAATGAACACGCCGATCGGCACGAGGATGGCCGAGAGCGTGAGTTCCTGGCGAAACGCGCTTTCCTCGCGGATGGCGGCGCGAAAGCCCTTGATCGAGTACTTGAGCGCTTTCCAGGCGCGGGTGATGCCGCGGTTGCCCTTGTAGGGGTTGAAGGGCAGCGGGGCGAGCGGATCGTCGGGGCCGAGCGGTTCGTGCAGATGCGGCGGCTCGGGCGGTTCCGGTGCGGCCGCGCGCGACCCAATGGGTGCAGTGGGCTTGGCGGGCTCGCTCGCCGACGCGGGTGCGGCTGGCGGCGCAACGCCAGGTGCCGCAGCGGCGGCAGCGCTCGCGCGCGGATCGAGCGCTTCGGCGGCGCGTGCGGCGCGCGTAGAGCCGCCGGCACGCTGGCTGGCTGGCGCATTGGGACTGCGTGCGCCCTGGGCGCTATGCGGCGGTAACGGAGGACGTGGCGTCATGGTGGTGCCAGGTAGAACCCCAGTATCGCACGCGTGTGAGACGGTTGCGCCGGGGCCGTCCGTGTCCCCGGCGCGCTCGCGGACAGTCGAAGCGCGCACCATAGCCGGTCTCGCGCTCAGGCAGCGGCGCTGGACGGCTCCATCGTCGCGCGCGAGCGCGGCTTGAGATGCGCCGCGAATTGCTCGGAGGCCGCACGCCACGAGAAGCGCTCGGCCCAGGCGCGCGCCTCGGCGCGGTCGATCTTCAACGCTTCGAGGCACGCTTCGCGCAGGTCTTCGTTCATCGAGCCCGCGCCGCCCGTGCCCAGTACATCGATCGGGCCCGTCACCGGGTAGGCGGCCACCGGCGTGCCGCATGCGAGCGCTTCGAGCAGCACGAGACCGAAGGTGTCGGTGCGGCTCGGGAACACGAATACGTCGGCGGCGGCGTAGACCTTCGCGAGCTCGGGCTGGCTCAGGACACCCAGGTAATTCGCCTGGGGATAGCGCGACTTCAGCTCGGCGAGCGCCGGGCCTTCGCCGCACACCCATTTCGAGCCAGGCAGATCGAGCTTGAGAAACGCCTCGACGTTCTTCTCCACGGCTACGCGCCCCACATACAGGAAGATGGGACGCGCCGTGTTGAGCACCTTGGAATCCATCGGCCGGAAGATGTCGAGGTCCACGCCGCGCGTCCACAGCACGACGTTCGTGAAGCCGAACTTCTCGAGGTCGGTCTTCACGACGGGCGTGGGCGCCATCACCGCGAGCGAAGGCTTGTGGAACCAGCGCAGGAAACGGTAGGTCGCCGCGAGCGGAATGCCGAAGCGCGCCTGCACGTACTCGGGAAAGCGCGTGTGATATGCGGTCGTGAACGGCAGGTCGTGGTCGATCGCATAGCGGCGTGCGGCGAGTCCGAGCGGACCTTCGGTCGCGATGTGGATCGCATCGGGCCCGAACGCGCTGATGCGTTCCTTCAGATGGCGCCTGGGAAACAGCGAGAGCTTGATTTCCGGGTAGGTGGGGCACGGTATCGTGCGGAACTCCAGCGGCGTGAGCAGTTCCACTTGATGCCCGAGCGCGATGAGTTCGCGCGTCGTGTTCTTCAGCGTTCGAACTACGCCGTTGACCTGCGGCTCCCATGCATCGGTCACGATCATTACTTTCATCGGTCGTCGGCCCTCTCGTCGTTCGGTAGTGCGGTTATGGCAGTTGCTGCGTAGCGGTATCAGTCGACACTCAGGCGGCGCTCACGCGCGCCTTGCGCGTCGAGACCTGCGCTTCCGGCGCGCGCTTCACGGTCCAGTAGACGATGCGCAACTCGCCCTCGAACGTCTCGACGAGCGCGGACAGGCTCTCCACCCAGTCGCCGTCGTTGCAGTACAGGATGCCGTCGATGTCGCGGATCTCGGCCTTGTGGATGTGGCCGCAGACCACGCCGTCGCAGCCGCGGCGGCGCGCTTCGTCGGTCATCACGCGCTCGAACGAGGAGATGAAGTTCACCGCGTTCTTGACCTGATGCTTGAGGTACTGCGAGAGCGACCAGTACTGGAAGCCGAGCTTCGCGCGCACGCGGTTGAACCAGCGGTTGAGCAGGAGGATCAGCGTGTAGGCCGAGTCGCCGAGATAGGCGAGCCACTTGGCGTGCTGGATCACGCCGTCGAAGAGATCGCCGTGCACGACCCACAGGCGCTTGCCGGTGAGCGTCGTGTGAAAGGCTTCCTCGCGCACGTGGATGTCACCGAACGCGAGATTGCAGAACTGGCGCGCGCTCTCGTCGTGGTTGCCCGGGATGTAGATGACCTGGGTGCCCTTGCGCGCCTTGCGCAGCACCTTTTGCACGACGTCGTTGTGCGCCTGGGGCCAGTACCAGCCCTTCTTCAACTGCCAGCCGTCGATGATGTCGCCCACGAGGTACAGATACTCCGACTCGTTGTGGCGCAGAAAATCGAGCAGATACGACGCCTGGCAGCCGCCCGTGCCGAGATGGATATCGGAGAGCCAGATCGTGCGGTAGCGGGTGGGATCGGGATGGTCGTCGTCGTGGGAGCCGGTGGTGGGGGCGTCGTCGATCGACGAGGGCGGCAGGGGCGGGACGGGAAAGGTGGCTCCGCCGGGAGAGGGGTGGAACGTGGCGGAGTCGGTGCCTCGTCCGGTGGTCTGCCGGAACAGGGGGGTCGCTGACGTCTTTTGGGCCATGGCGCGCGCGGCAGGTTGTAATACGCGCATTGCGCCATGCCGCCGTGACGGCAACATGACAGTCACGAGAAGGTCTCGTTACGCAGTCCCAGGGGGCACCGTGCAGCCGCTTTTCCGGCGCGGCGGGGGATGTCGTGCGGCGGCTACGCCTTCGCGCCCTGTGGCGCGATTGCGACAATGCGCGTGCCCGCTATGCGGTCGTGAAGGAACTGGCGGTCGTGGGAGAAGCGGGCGCTCGCGGCCCAGGTCACGAACCAGCAGGCAACGAGCGCAAGCGTGTGCGGAATCGAAAGTTCGAGCGGCGAATGCAGCACGAGCGGCGGCAGGAACCAGAGCCACGCGGCGAGGTAGCGCAGCGTCGCTCGCGCGAGCGTGGGCGGCCCGCCGTCCGGGCCGACCACACGCAGGCGCCAGGTCTTCATCGGCAGCGTTTGGCCGCCCTTGTGCCAGAAGCCGACGAAGTATGCGCCGACCACAAAGATGATCCAGGCCGCCATCGCGTTGTGATGCGTGTAGCCGTTGCGCTGCTGCAGGACGAGGCTGAACGCGAGCCCGGCGGCGAAGACGACGCCGAACAGCAGCACGCTTTCGTAGACGAATGCGGCGAGGCGGCGGCGAATCGAAACGGGCGCAGGTTCAACCGGGAAGACGGCGGCAGACGGCAGGGCGGCGGCTTGGGCGCTTTCGGACACGATGGCGTCAGTTCGGGGACGGGACGTCCCAAGCATAACCTCGAACACGCGCGCGGCGAAGTGACCGCAACGCCGCGGCGGGGTTAACGAGGGGGGGCTGCGAGCGCCTTGGTAGAGGCTTCAGGAGCCCTTGAACGCCGCGGGGGCTTCGGCGGGCGAGACAGGGATGGGCGTGGCCGGCACGAAGCTGCCGGCGGCGGGAATGCCCGCCGCAAACGACGAAGCCACGGCCGGCTCGCTCGGCGCGCCAGGCGAGGCGGGTGCGAGACCCGAGCCCGTGCTGCTCGCGCCAGCCGCGCCCGATGCCCCGGTGACGCCTGCGGGCGCATGTGGCAGGCCGCGGTGATCGCGCTCGTTGACGAGGCGCTGGATATCGCGAATCTCGCTCTTGTTGCCGCTGGGCGGGGCGCTCACGACGGTGGGCCGGCGCTTGTGCTCGCTCTGGGCAAGGCGTTCTTTCTGTTCTTCGGGGAGTTGCTGGTAAGCCTTCCAGGCGCGCTGGCGCGCCTGCGCCGGCAATTCCTTGGATACCTGGTAGTTTTCGCGCGCGACACGCCGTTGCTCCGGCGTCATGCCGACCCATTCCGCCATGCGCTCATGCAGGCGCTTCTGCGCTTCGGGCGACATTTTCGGGTAACGGGCGGCGATCTTCAGCCATTTGCGCTTGCGCTCGTCGCTGAAGCGGTCCCATTCGACGGCGAACGGCGCGAGCGCGGCGTGCTGCGCATCGCTCAGATGCGCCCACGCGAGCGGATTGGACTGGCCCGGCAACGGCGCGAACGTGGTCGTGACCGAATTATCGACCGCGGGCGCTTTCACCTGCGCGGGCGCGCCAGCGGTGTTTTCACCAGTGGGCTCGGGATGAAAGCGCGGGTAGGTCGCCACATACGACACGACTGCCGCGACCACACATCCAATGACAACGGCCAGGCCGCGCTTGTAACTCACCCCGTCAGTCTCCTGCTCAGATTTCCTTAGTGCGCGCGCGTCAGATACGCGTTGAACCCGTGATCGAGGTAGGCCGTGAGCGGCAGGTCGTCGCTCAGCATGGCCGCGTCGATATCGGCGAGTTCAGCGGTGCGTTGCTGATCTTCGAAGTACGCGATGGCAAAGAGGCCCGCCACGAGTGCCGCGAGCGGCCAGGCGAGCGCGAAGCGCGCAAGTGCCGAACGGCGCCGCGCGGGCCGGTGCGTGGGGGCGCCGGACAGACTGCCGACGCCGGCCGCGGCGAGCGCCGGGGCGCGCACGAGCACGACCTCGGCCTTTTTCTGGGCGAGTGCGGTCTTGCGTGCGGCGGCGAGTCGCGCGGTGGTAGCAGCGGGCAGGTTGGCGGCGCTCTCGTCGAGCGCACGACGCATTTCCCGCACGAACGCCAGTTCTTTATTTTCGAGGGCGGAGCTCATAGGGTGATTCCTTTGGCCTTGAGCGCTTGAGCCAGCGTGTGGGTGGCCCGAGAGCAGTGCGTTTTCACGCTGCCTTCGGAGCAGCCCATTGCGGCGGCAGTCTCGGCGACATCCATATCCTCCCAGTAACGCATCAGAAACGCCTCCCGTTGACGTGCCGGTAATTTCTGGATTTCGTCGTCGATCATCTGGAGCACCTGGGCGCGCTCGATCTGCTGCTCGCTGCTCTCGGCGCCAGCCGTGCCCTGCTCGGCCTCGAAGGTCTCGAGGGGGTCGAACTCCTCGTCTTCGGAATTGCCGAGCGACGAAAACAGGCTCACCCATGTATTGCGTACTTTCTGCCGACGAAAATAGTCGTGCATCGTATTTTGCAAAATACGCTGAAAGAGCAGGGGAAGTTCTGCGGCCGGGCGGTCTCCGTATTTTTCCGCGAGCTTGATCATCGCGTCCTGCACGATGTCGAGCGAGGCGTCGTCGTCCCTTACGGCGTAGACCGTCTGCTTGAACGCGCGTCTTTCGACGCCCGCCAGAAAGTCGGCGAGTTCCTTGTCTGATGCCATCCGTTGCAGGGCGCCGCCGCCAGCGTACGCGTAATCGTTCGAAAAATGTCGTAAAACTCGCGGATCCTAGCAAATTTTCGCGCCAACAGGGTAGCGGAAAGGCCGTGAGAATGCTTCGCATCATGGAGGCGCCGGCCCTGGTGGCTTGCCTGCCTGCCCTTGGCCGGCGCCGCGAGGCGTGCGCGCTGTCGCAACGTTCGTGCCCGCTTTCCTAATAATTGCTTGACCGAAAGGCATCGAGCCGCTATCTTCGACGGTTCGCAACATAAGTGACTTGTCTCAATTCGGATGTGGCCCAAGAAGCTCATCTGTCAACTGGACGCGCCGCTTGAACCCGAGCCACAAGCCCGGCAGAGAGCACCCGATCAATTTTTTGCCGAAAATTCGAAAGGTCAATGATGAACATGCCCAGCGCGGAATTCTCCACGTCGGTCCCCCCTTCGCAAGAATCTGACCCTCAAGCTCATACCTCCATCGGCGGAACCGTGCTGATGAAGGCGCTCGCGGACGAGCAGGTCGAATTCATCTGGGGCTATCCCGGCGGCTCGGTGCTCTACATTTACGACGAGCTGTACAAGCAGGACAAGATTCAGCACGTTCTCGTGCGCCACGAACAGGCAGCCGTGCACGCGGCCGACGCCTACGCGCGTTCGACCGGCAACGTCGGCGTGTGTCTCGTGACCTCGGGGCCTGGCGTCACCAATGCGGTGACGGGCATCGCGACGGCCTACATGGACTCGATCCCGATGGTGATCATCAGCGGCCAGGTGCCTACCGCCGCGATTGGTCAAGACGCCTTCCAGGAGTGCGATACGGTCGGCATCACGCGTCCCTGCGTGAAGCACAACTTCCTCGTGAAGGACGTGCGCGACCTCGCCGCTACCGTCAAGAAAGCCTTTTACATTGCGCGCACCGGCCGTCCCGGCCCCGTGCTGATCGACATTCCGAAGGATGTGTCGAAGACGCCGTGCACGTATGAACCGATCAAAAACGTCGCGCTGCGTTCGTACAATCCGGTCACCAAGGGCCATTCGGGGCAGATCCGCAAGGCGGTGTCGCTGCTCCTCTCGGCCAGGCGTCCGTATATCTATACCGGCGGCGGCATCATCCTCGCGGATGCGTCGCGCGAACTGAACCAGTTCGCCGACCTGCTCGGCTACCCGGTCACGAACACGCTGATGGGTCTGGGCGGCTACCGCGCGAGCGACCGCAAGTTCCTCGGCATGCTCGGCATGCACGGCACCTACGAAGCCAACATGGCGATGCAGCACTGCGACGTGCTGATCGCGATCGGCGCGCGCTTCGACGACCGTGTGATCGGCGACCCGGCGCACTTCGCCTCGCGTCCGCGCAAGATCATCCACATCGACATCGATCCGTCGTCCATCTCGAAGCGCGTGAAGGTCGATATCCCCATCGTCGGCGACGTGAAGGAAGTGCTCAAGGAGCTCATCGAGCAGCTTCAGCACGCCGAACACGGCCCGGATACGGCCGCGCTCGCCGACTGGTGGAAGGACATCGAAGGCTGGCGCGAGAAGAACTGCCTGAAGTTCGACCGTTCGAGCGAGATCATCAAGCCGCAGTACGTGGTGGAGAAGGCGTGGGAACTCACGGGCGGCAACGCGTTCGTGTGCTCGGACGTGGGCCAGCACCAGATGTGGGCCGCGCAGTTCTACCGCTTCAACCAGCCGCGCCGCTGGATCAACTCCGGCGGCCTCGGCACTATGGGCTTCGGCCTGCCGGCGGCGATGGGCGTGAAGATGGCGCACCCGGACGACGACGTGCTCTGCATTACGGGCGAAGGCTCGATCCAGATGTGTATTCAGGAGCTGTCGACCTGCAAGCAGTACGACACGCCCGTGAAGATCATTTCGCTGAACAACCGCTATCTCGGCATGGTCCGCCAGTGGCAGCAGATCGAATACAGCAAGCGCTATTCGCATTCCTATATGGATGCGCTGCCTGACTTCGTGAAGCTCGCCGAAGCGTACGGCCACGTCGGCATGCGGATCGAAAAGACGGCGGACGTCGAGCCGGCGCTCAAGGAAGCGCTGCGTTTGAAGGACCGCACGGTGTTCCTCGATTTCCAGACCGACCCTTCCGAAAACGTCTGGCCGATGGTACAGGCCGGCAAGGGCATCACCGAGATGCTGCTCGGCTCGGAAGACCTGTAACGGTATTTGCACGGCGCCGTTCCGACCTCGCGCGGCGCGCGTCCACACAAGGGGCGCGCGGGTTCGCGGGGAAGGGCGGCAGCCGCATCTGCCAAATGCGAAAACTGGATAAATCGCGGATCACATCATGAGACACATTATTTCCGTTCTGCTGGAAAACGAGCCGGGCGCGCTCTCGCGCGTGGTCGGCCTCTTCTCGGCACGCGGCTACAACATTGAAACCTTGACGGTGGCGCCGACCGAAGACCGTTCGCTGTCGCGCATGACCATCGTTTCCATTGGCTCGGACGACGTGATCGAACAGATCACGAAGCATCTGAACCGCCTGATCGAGGTGGTGAAAGTGGTCGACCTTACCGAGGGCGCCCACATCGAGCGCGAGCTGATGCTGATCAAGGTAAGGGCGGTCGGCAAGGAACGTGAGGAGATGAAGCGGATGGCGGATATTTTCCGCGGCCGTATCATCGACGTCACCGAAAAGACCTACACGATCGAACTGACGGGCGCGAGCGACAAGCTCGACGCGTTCATCGAAGCGATCGATGCGACCGCGATTCTCGAAACCGTCCGTACGGGCGGCTCGGGCATTGGGCGCGGAGAGCGCATTCTGAAGGTGTGACCCGACCACAGTCGATCTTGCACCGGAACCTGACCGGATGCGTCCTCAATCGCATCCGGTGCAGCAAAAGCTAATAGCAGTACCGAAATTCACCAGACTCTCGCCAAGGAACCAACATGAAAGTTTTCTACGACAAGGACGCCGATCTCTCCCTCATCAAGGGCAAGCAGGTCACGATCATCGGTTACGGCTCGCAAGGCCACGCACACGCGCTGAACCTGAAGGACAGCGGCGTGAACGTCACGGTCGGTCTGCGCAAGAACGGCGCATCGTGGAGCAAGGCTGAGAACGCCGGCCTGCAGGTCAAGGAAGTGGCCGAAGCGGTGAAGAACGCCGACGTCGTCATGATGCTCCTGCCCGACGAGCAGATCGCCGATGTCTACGCGAAGGAAGTCCACGCGAACATCAAGAACGGCGCAGCGCTCGCGTTCGCCCACGGCTTCAACGTGCACTACGGCCAGGTGATCCCGCGCGCGGATCTGGACGTCATCATGATCGCCCCGAAGGCGCCGGGCCACACGGTTCGCGGCACGTACTCGCAAGGCGGCGGCGTGCCCCACCTGATCGCTGTCCACCAGGACAAGTCGGGCGCAGCGCGTGACATCGCTCTGTCGTACGCAGCAGCGAACGGCGGCGGCCGTGCCGGCATCATCGAAACGAACTTCCGCGAAGAAACCGAAACCGACCTGTTCGGCGAACAAGCCGTGCTGTGCGGCGGTACGGTCGACCTGATCAAGGCTGGCTTCGAAACGCTGGTCGAAGCAGGCTACGCGCCGGAAATGGCTTACTTCGAGTGCCTGCACGAACTGAAGCTGATCGTCGACCTGATCTATGAAGGCGGCATCGCCAACATGAACTACTCGATCTCGAACAACGCCGAGTACGGCGAGTACGTGACGGGCCCGCGCGTCATCACGGCCGAGACGAAGAAGGTCATGAAGGAAGTCCTGAAGGACATCCAGACCGGCGAATACGCCAAGAGCTTCATCCTGGAAAACAAGGCCGGCGCACCGACGCTGCAATCGCGCCGCCGCCTCGGCGCCGAGCACCAGATCGAAGTGGTCGGTGCGAAGCTGCGCGCGATGATGCCGTGGATCGCCGCGAACAAGCTCGTCGACCAGTCGAAGAACTAATCTGACGGTATCAATCTGATCGCGTGCACGGTTTTATGCCAGCACTGATCAGTTTGACCTGAGTCAGACCCGAAAAAGCCGCCCAGGTGGGATGAACCCTGGGCGGCTTTTGCTATCCTACGGTTTTTAAAATAACAGCGAAGCCACCATGAATTACCCTCATCCGATCATCGCGCGCGAAGGCTGGCCGTTCATCGCCATTGCGGCCGTCGTGGCGCTCTTGATCCATGCGGTCGCAGGCTTCGGACTCGCATGGCCCTTCTGGCTGATCCTGATCTTCGTCGTCCAGTTTTTCCGCGATCCGCCGCGCCCGATTCCGAGCCAGGCCAACGCCGTCCTGTGCCCGGCGGACGGCCGCATCGTTGCCGTGGAAACCGCGCACGACCCGTATGCAAACCGTGAAGCGCTCAAGATCAGCGTGTTCATGAACGTCTTCAACGTGCACTCGCAACGCTCGCCCGTGGACGGCGCCGTCGCCAAGGTCGAGTACTTCCCGGGCGCGTACCTGAACGCCGCCATCGACAAGGCTTCGACCGAGAACGAGCGCAACGCCGTGGTCCTGACGATGGCCGACGGCACGACCGTCACCTCGGTGCAGATCGCGGGCCTGATCGCGCGCCGCATTCTCTGCTACGTGCGTGCCGGTGAGCCGCTGTCGCGCGGCCAGCGCTATGGCTTCATCCGCTTCGGCTCGCGCGTCGACGTCTACCTGCCCGTGGGCAGCCGCCCGCGCGTGTCGATCGGCGAGAAGGTTTCCGCCTCGTCGACGATCCTCGCCGAACTGCCGACCCAATCGGCATAAAGGAGGGCTGCGATGGCCGGATTCAAACAGCGTCGACCCCGTAACCCCGCCGGCGCGCCGCTGCCGCGGCCGTTCCGGCGCAACAAGGCCGTGCAGGAGCCGATGGGCGTCGCCGCGAACCGGCGCGCGGCGCGCCAGGAGTTCCTGAAGAAGCGCGGCATCTACCTGCTGCCCAACGCGTTCACCACGGCGGCGCTCTTCTGCGGCTTCTTCGCGGTCGTGCAGGCCATGAACGTGCGCTTCGAGGTGGCGGCCATCGCCATTTTCGTGGCGATGGTGCTCGACGGCATGGACGGGCGCGTGGCGCGCATGACGCACTCGCAAAGTGCGTTCGGCGAGCAGTTCGACAGCCTCTCGGACATGGTGTCGTTCGGTGTGGCGCCCGCGCTCGTGATGTACGAGTGGGTGCTCAAGGATCTCGGGCGCTGGGGCTGGCTCGCGGCTTTCGTCTACTGTTCGGGCGCGGCGCTGCGTCTTGCGCGCTTCAACACGAACATCGGCGTGGTGGACAAGCGCTTCTTCCAGGGCCTGCCGAGCCCGGCTGCGGCCGCGCTCATCGCCGGCTTCGTCTGGCTCGCCACCGACAACCGCGTGCCCGTGAAGCTCTCGTGGCTGCCGTGGGTGGCCTTCGTGCTGACGATCTACGCGGGCGTGACGATGGTGTCCAACGCGCCGTTCTACAGCGGCAAGGCGCTCGACGTGCGCCATCGCGTGCCGTTCGCGGCCACGCTGCTCGTGGTGGTGGCGTTCGTGCTCGTGTCGTCCGATCCGCCGTTGATGCTGTTCGGCCTGTTCGTGCTCTACGGCCTCTCGGGCTATGTGTTCTGGGCGTACCAAGCCGTGCGCGGACGCTCGAACCCGGCGCGTTCGTCGCCGCGCGAGCGGTAGGGCGCGGGTGGGGGAGTGCTGCAAAAAAGGGGCTGCGCGCGAGCGCGGCCCTTTTTCTTTTGGCGGGCGCCAACGCTGGTCTGCCTATACCGGCCGTCCACGTCGGTTGCCTCCAATTGCGCTATCGGCGGATTCCGGCTATAGTCGGCGGCATGGACACCATCCAGTTCCCCCTCTTCTCCCTTCAAGCCGGCGCGCGACTAAGCACGCTAGCGCTAGCGCGCCTGCCGCGCTGATCTCGCTCGCCCTCCGTAAGCCTCGTTCATTGTCAGCGTCGCCATCGGTGGCGCGAACACCCAAAATCCGTTTTAGACACTGAACAAGTCCCCCTGGAGACCCGAAATGGCAGCAGACAAGCTCATCATCTTCGATACGACGTTGCGTGACGGCGAGCAGTCGCCCGGTGCGTCGATGACGAAGGAAGAGAAAATCCGCATCGCGAAGCAGCTCGAGCGCATGAAGGTCGACATCATCGAAGCCGGCTTCGCAGCCAGCTCGAACGGCGACTTCGACGCGATCCACACGATCGCCGGCATGGTGAAGGACAGCACGATCTGCTCGCTCGCCCGCGCGAACGACAAGGACATCCAGCGCGCCGCCGACGCGCTCAAGCCCGCCGACCACTTCCGCATCCACACGTTCATCGCCACCTCGGCGCTGCACATGGAGAAGAAGCTGCGCATGTCGCCCGAGCAGGTGCTCGAGCAGGCGAAGCTGGCCGTGCGCTTCGCGCGCAAGTTCACGAACGACGTGGAGTTCTCGCCGGAAGACGGCAGCCGCTCGGACATGGACTTCCTGTGCCGCGTGCTCGAAGCCGTGATCAACGAAGGCGCGACCACGATCAACATCGCCGATACGGTCGGCTACGGCATTCCCGAGCTGTACGGCAACCTCGTGAAGACGCTGCGCGAGCGCATTCCGAACTCGGACAAGGCCGTGTTCTCGGTGCACTGCCACAACGACCTCGGCATGGCCGTGGCGAACTCGCTGGCCGGCGTCCAGATCGGCGGCGCGCGTCAGGTGGAGTGCACGATCAACGGTCTCGGCGAGCGCGCGGGCAACACGTCGCTCGAAGAAATCGTGATGGCGGTCAAGACCCGCAAGGACTACTTCGGTCTCGATCTCGGCATCGACACCACGCAGATCGTGCCGGCTTCGAAGCTCGTTTCGCAGATCACCGGTTTCGTCGTGCAGCCGAACAAGGCCGTGGTCGGCGCCAACGCGTTTGCGCACGCTTCGGGCATCCACCAGGACGGCGTGCTCAAGGCGCGCGACACCTACGAGATCATGCGCGCGGAAGACGTGGGCTGGAGCGCGAACAAGATCGTGCTCGGCAAGCTCTCGGGCCGCAACGCGTTCAAGCAGCGCCTGCAGGAACTGGGCATCCAGCTCGACAGCGAAGGCGAACTGAACAACGCGTTCGCGCGCTTCAAGGAACTGGCCGACCGCAAGTCGGAAATTTTCGACGAAGACATCATCGCGATCGTCACGGAAGAGTCGGCGCAGGCGCAGGACCAGGAGCACTTCAAGTTCATCTCGCTCGCGCAGCATTCGGAGACGGGTGAGCGTCCGCACGCGCGCGTCGTGTTCTCGGCCGACGGCAAGGAAGTGACCGGCGAAGCCGCGGGCAACGGCCCGGTGGACGCCACGCTCAACGCGATCGAAACCGAAGTGGGCAGCGGCTCGGAGCTGTTGCTGTACTCGGTGAACGCGATCACGACGGGCACCCAGGCGCAGGGCGAAGTGACGGTGCGTCTCTCGAAGGCCGGCCGCATCGTCAACGGCGTGGGCACCGATCCGGATATCGTCGCCGCTTCGGCGAAGGCATATATCTCGGCGCTCAACAAGCTCTACTCGGGCGACAAGGTCAATCCGCAGCGCTCCGAAGCGGTGTAAGCGGTGGCGAGGCATCTTGCCTCGCTCGCATCGCCAGGCTATCAAAAACCCCCGGCTCGCGAGAGCGCGGGGGTTTTGTTTTTTGCTGCGCCAGGGGCGCGATCAAAACAATCAGAACAGGCTGCGGCGATCCGGATCGTGCAGCGGATCGGGCGTCTTCTGCGTGAGCCGCAGAATGCCCTGGTCGTCGAAGTAGAAGCTGTAGAGCATGTACCAGACGTTGTCTTCGAGGTAGCGGTAGGTCCACGCTTCCTTCTTCATCAGCGGGAAGTAGGAGGTTTCGACCGGGCGGCCGAAGTTCACGAGCACGTCGGCGCGCGTCCATTTGCCGATTTCCGCGCGATAGAACTCGTTGGGCTGCAGCACCTGGCGCACGTTCACGACCTTGCCACTCGCGTCGATGTCGGCGGCCGTGGTGACTTCGCCCATCGGCTGGGTCGGCCACATCAGGCGCTTGCCGCCGTCGGGCAAGTCGTAGGTTTCGGCCGGCGGGCCGAAGCGGGCGATCACGGACTGCGCGTCGTCGCCTGCATGGAATTGTTGCCACGGCTGGGCGCAGCCGGCGAGCGCGAGTGCGCCCACGCCCGCGAGGAGCCCGAGACGCAGGCGGCGCGAGGCGAGGCGCATGGGCGTTGCGAGCGAGGTTGAGAGGCGCGTGAACATGATGTCCCCCGATGGCAAGGTTTCAATGACCGCCGTGAATGTGGAACCCTTATTTTGACACGGCGCGAGGCGCTCGCGGGGCGGGCCTGTCCGGGCACGCGGTGGATCGCGGCCTTGCCGTCGCCCCGTCTCGCGGCCTATGATCCGCGCTTCGAATGACAATCGGGCTGGCATCAAACAATGAGAGATAAGCGCATGACGGCACGCATGGCGCGTGCGGCGGCGATCATGGTCGCCATGACGGCGCTGGCGGCAGGCCTTGCGGCCGCAACCGGCGCACAGGCGGATGAGGTGCCGACCGGCAAGCCGATCCAGCTCGCGCTCATCGAAGGCATGTCCGGCCCGTTCGCGGACGCGGGCGCGGCCGTCGAGCGCAATCTGCGCTTCGGCGTGGAGCGCGTCAATGCGCGCGGCGGCGTCGTGCTGCGTGACGGGGCGCATCCGCTCGAACTGGTGACGCTCGACAGCAAGGGCAGCCCCGAGGCGGCGCTCGTGCAACTGCGCATGGCGCAGGACCGCCACATCGGCTATGTCATGCAGGGCAACAGCTCGGCGGTGGCGGCTGCGCTCGAGTCGGCGGTCGATCGCCAGGCCACGCGCGATCCGCAGAACCGCGAGCTCTTCCTCAACTATTCCGCCGACGACCCCGCGCTCACCAACGCGAATTGCAGCTTCTGGCATTTCCGCTTCGACGCGCACGCGGGCATGCGCATGGACGCGCTCGCGGACGTGATCGCCGCGGACAAGTCGGTGAAGAAGGTCTATCTGCTCAACCAGGACTACAGCTTCGGCCACGATGTGAGCACGCTCGCCCGCGCCGCGCTGGCGAAGGACCGTCCGGACATCGCCATCGTCGGCGACGAGTTCCACCCCATTGGCCGCGTGAAGGACTTCGCGCCGTATATCGCCAAGATTCGCGCCGCGGGCGCCGACGCCGTCATCACGGGAAACTGGGGCAATGACCTCACGCTGCTCGTGAAGGCTGCACGCGAGCAGGGCCTCGACGCGAAGTTCTACACCTTCTACGGCAACAGCCTCGGCGCGCCGGCGGCGCTGGGCGACGCGGGCGTGAAGCGCGTGATCGCCGTGGCCGACTGGCATCCGAACGCGGGCGGTGCGGCTTCCGACGCGTGGTACAAGTCCTTCCGGGCACGCTATCCGGCAGCGAAGGACGACTACCCGGTGCTCCGCATGTCGATGATGGTGGAGATGCTCGCTCAGGCCATGACGAAGGCGGGCACGGCCGACCCCGCGGCGGTCGCGAACGCGCTGGAGGGCATGCGCTTCGACAATGGCTTCCACCCCATGTGGATGCGCGCCGACGACCACCAGGTGATCCAGCCCCTTTACGTCATGGAGATGGACAGGCAGGGCACGCCCGGCGTGCGCAACGACAACGAGGGTTCCGGCTACGGCTTTCGCACGGTGCTGGCGCTGCCCGCGCAGCAGACCGTGCCCGCCACGGTCTGCCAGATGAAGCGGCCTTGACAGCGTCCCTTACAAGCGGTTTCGCGGCAAATCGGGGCTGTGCTACAATACGCCCCTTGTCGCGAACCTGCGGCAAGACAATCACGCAGTCAGAACCAAGCCACGGCACGGCCTTTCTTCCGTGACCGCTCGTTTGTTTTAAAGGAAAAGCAAAATGTCCGTAGCAGATATCAAGAAGTCCGACGTCGTCGCGCAATTCGCGCGCGGCACCAACGACACGGGATCGCCCGAAGTTCAGGTTGCACTCCTGACGTCGCGTATCAACGAACTGACTGGCCACTTCAAGTCGCACGCGAAGGACCACCACAGCCGCCGCGGTCTGCTGCGCATGGTGAGCCGCCGCCGTAAGCTGCTCGACTACCTGAAGGGCAAGGATGCTGATCGTTACCGCGCGCTGATCGAGAAGCTGGGTCTGCGTAAGTAATCGGAAGGTCTTCCGCAAAGATGCCTGTGTCAGTTCCACTGATGCAGGCATTTTGTTTTTTGAACGGTGCGCTTCATGCTGCTTTTCAGGCCGCTTCGATGCAAGAAACACCGGTCGGAAACACAAGGCATCACCACGTAGCACCAGCAGTACAAGCAGCAGGGCCGGGCCTCGGGGCAGAGCTTTGTGTCATTCCAGCAGATCGTACGCGGCGATGCGTCACAGCCGCACTGCAACCGTTTTGCAACCTCGCGATCCGCTGGAATGGCATAACACTCCTCTTCCTGCGCGGTGCCGGAGCCTGTCTTGCCGCATCGTCCGCGTGTGCGGGCGGCGCATAACAAATGAGTAAGGAGTGAGTGACCATGACCATGTTCAATAAAGTCGTGAAGGAATTCAAATGGGGCCAGCACAACGTGCGCCTCGAAACGGGTGAGATCGCCCGTCAGGCCAGCGGTGCTGTCATCGTCGACGTCGAAGACACCGTCGTGCTCGCGACCGTCGTCGGCGCGAAGACCGCCAAACCGGGTCAGGACTTCTTCCCGCTCACCGTCGACTACATCGAAAAGACCTATTCGGCCGGCAAGATCCCGGGCGGCTTCTTCCGCCGCGAAGGCCGTCCGTCGGAAGGCGAGACGCTGATCTCGCGCCTGATTGACCGTCCGCTGCGCCCGCTTTTCCCGGAAGGCTATTACAACGAAGTCCAGGTCGTGATCCACGTCCTGTCGATCAACCCGGAAGTCCCCGCTGACATCCCCGCGCTGATCGGCGCGTCGGCGGCTCTCGCGATCTCGGGCCTGCCGTTCAACGGCCCGGTGGGCGCCGCACGCGTCGCCTACATCAACAACGAGTACGTGCTCAACCCGACGCGCGCGCAGATCAAGGAATCGCGCCTCGACCTCGTCGTGGCCGGTACCGAGCGCGCCGTGCTGATGGTGGAATCGGAAGCCGACCAGCTGCCGGAAGACGTGATGCTCGGCGCCGTCGTGTTCGGCCACGAGCAGATGCAAACGGCCATCGACGCGATCCACGAACTGGTGCGCGACGGCGGCAAGCCGGAGTGGGACTGGACGCCGGCGCCGAAGGACGAAGCGCTCATCGCACGCGTCACGGCCATCGCCAACGACAACCTGCTCGCCGCGTATCAACTGCGCGACAAGCAGCAGCGTTCGACCAAGCTGAAGGAAGTCTACGCAGCGACGTCGGCCAAGCTCGAAGAAGAAGCGGCTGCGGCCGGCACGACGGCGGCCGACAAGGCCACGGTCGGCAACATCGTGTTCGACCTCGAAGCGAAGATCGTCCGTTCGCAGATCCTGAACGGCGAGCCGCGTATCGACGGCCGCGACACGCGCACGGTGCGCCCGATCGAGATCCGCACGGGCGTGCTGCCGCGCACCCACGGTTCGGCGCTCTTCACGCGCGGCGAAACGCAGGCACTGGTCGTCGCGACGCTCGGCACCAAGGGCGACGAGCAGATCATCGACGCGCTCGAAGGCGAGTACCGCGACCGCTTCATGCTCCACTACAACATGCCCCCGTTCGCGACCGGCGAAACGGGCCGTGTTGGCTCGCCCAAGCGCCGTGAAATCGGCCACGGCCGTCTCGCCAAGCGCGCGCTGGTCGCATGCCTGCCGAGCGCCGAAGAGTTCGGCTACTCGATCCGCGTCGTTTCGGAAATCACCGAGTCGAACGGTTCGTCGTCGATGGCTTCGGTGTGCGGCGGCTGCCTCGCGCTGATGGACGCCGGCGTGCCGATGAAGGCGCACGTCGCCGGCATCGCGATGGGCCTGATCCTCGAAGGCAACAAGTTCGCCGTGCTGACCGACATCCTCGGCGACGAAGATCACCTCGGCGACATGGACTTCAAGGTTGCGGGTACGGAAGCTGGCGTGACCGCGCTGCAGATGGACATCAAGATCCAGGGTATCACCAAGGAAATCATGCAGGTCGCGCTCGCGCAAGCGAAGGAAGGCCGCATGCACATCCTCGGCAAGATGACTTCGGCGGTGTCGGGCGTGAACACCGAACTGTCGGCGTACGCTCCGCGCATGATCACCATCAAGATCAACCCGGAAAAGATCCGTGACGTGATCGGCAAGGGCGGTTCGGTGATCCGCGCGCTGACGGAAGAAACCGGCACGACGATCGACATCTCCGACGACGGCGTCGTGACCATCGCTTCGACGTCGAGCGAAGGCATGGCCGAAGCGAAGAAGCGCATCGAAAACATCACGGCCGAAATCGAAGTGGGCCAGGTGTACGAAGGCGCGGTCCTCAAGCTGCTGGACTTCGGCGCGATCGTGAACCTGCTGCCGGGCAAGGATGGTCTGCTGCACATCTCCGAGATCGCCAACGAGCGCATCAAGGACATCAACGACTATCTGAAGGAAGGCCAGGTCGTGAAGGTCAAGGTCATCCAGACGGACGAGAAGGGCCGCGTGCGCCTGTCCGCCAAGGCGCTGCTCAACGAGCAGGCCAATGGCGGCGCACCGCAAGGCGAGCCGCAGCAGTAAAGCGGTAAGCTCCAACGGCCGGCAGCGTGCAAAACGCGCCGGCCGTTTTTTATGACAATGAGGGTGAATGGCAGTGCGCATGCGTCAATCCTGTCGCGTGCGCACCGCCATCCAGACGGGGCGCGAAGCGCTGAGGAGACGCGAGATGAAGGCAGTCGAGATTACGGAATTCGGTGCGCCGGACGTGCTCAAGCTGGCCGAACGGCCAACTCCCGAGCCGAAGGCCGGCGAAGTGCTGATCAAGGTGAGCGCCTCGGGCGTGAACCGTCCCGACGTATTCCAGCGCAAGGGCTCGTATGCGCCGCCGCCGGGTATTTCCGATCTGCCGGGGCTCGAGGTGGCGGGCGAGATCGTCGGCGGCTCGATCGAAGAGAAGAACAATCCGTTTGGGCTGAAGATCGGCGATCGCGTGTGCGCGCTGATCGCGGGCGGCGGTTACGCCGAGTACGCGGTCGCGCCGCTCGGGCAATGCCTGCCGGTGCCGCAGGGGCTCACCGATGTCGAGGCGGCCTCGCTGCCCGAAACGTTCTTCACGGTCTGGAGCAACGTGTTCCAGCGCGCCTACCTCGGCCAGGGCGAGGGCGGCGAGAACGAGACGCTGCTCGTGCAGGGTGGCTCGAGCGGCATCGGCGTGACGGCGATCCAGATCGCGCATGCCCTTGGTTTCCGCGTGTTCGCCACCGCGGGCTCGGACGACAAGTGCCACGCCTGCGAGGCGCTCGGCGCCGACCGCGCCATCAACTACCGCAGCAGCGATTTCGTCGAGGTCGTGAAGGCGCTCACGAACGACCGCGGCGTGGACGTGATCCTCGACATGGTGGCCGGCGGCTATGTGGCGCGCGAGCTTTCCGCGCTGGCGACCGGTGGCCGCATCGTGCTCATCGCGACGCTCGGCGGCTCCAAGGCCGAACTCAACATGGGCGAGATCCTGCGCCGCCGCCTCACGGTGACCGGTTCGACGCTGCGCGCGCGTTCCGTCGAGTTCAAGGCCCAGATCGCTCAGGAGCTCAAGGCGAAGGTCTGGCCCCTCATAGAAGAGGGTCGCATCAAGCCGGTCGTGTTTCGCGTATTTCCCGCCGTGCAGGCCGCCGAAGCCCATGCGCTGATGGAAAGCAGCGAGCATATCGGCAAGATCATGCTCGACTGGAGCAGCGCGGCCTGACGGCGCATCGGCACGAGCGATCCGCTCGTGCTTGATTTTTCGGGATTTTTTTTCGCATGTTTTTGTGCATCCCGGGCGGGGCGGTTTGACCCGCCTGGTTTCCACGCAGTAAAATTATGTGTTTTGCGTCCGCTTTTAACAGCAACCGGAACAATGACGAAACAACGATCGAAGCTCGTAGTCGGTAACTGGAAGATGCATGGCCGCCTCGCGGCCAATGCGGCACTGCTAGAAGGCGTTGCGCGCGGCGCGCAGGCGCTGCCCCGGGATGTGCACGTGGGTGTGTGTGTGCCGTTCGCGTATCTCGCGCAGGCGCAGGCGCTGCTCGGCGGCAGCCGGGTTCAGTGGGGCGCGCAAGACATTTCGGCGCACGAGCAGGGCGCCTATACGGGCGAAGTCGCGGCAGGCATGGTTGCCGACTTCGAGGCCACGTTTGCGATCGTTGGTCACTCGGAGCGCCGCGCTTACCACGGCGAGAGCTCCGAATGCGTCGCTGTGAAGGCGCAGCGCGCGCTTGCGGCGGGTCTCACGCCGATCGTCTGCGTGGGTGAGACGCTCGAAGAACGCGAGTCGGGCGCGACCGAGCGCGTGGTCGGCTCTCAGATCGATGCCGTGCTGGCCGCGCTGTCGGCCGAAGAGGCGGCGCGTATCGTCGTCGCTTACGAGCCGGTCTGGGCGATCGGCACCGGCAAGAGCGCAAGCTCGGAGCAGGCTCAGCAGGTGCATGCGTTCCTGCGCGCGCGCCTCGCAGCCAAGGGCGCGCAAGTGGCGGACGTGCCGCTGCTCTACGGCGGCAGCGTGAAGCCGGAAAATGCGGCGGAGCTCTTCCGTCAGGCCGACATCGACGGCGGCCTGATCGGCGGTGCGTCGCTGAAAGAGGGTGATTTCCTCGCGATCTGCGTGGCCGCTGCTGCGGGCGCCAGCGTCGCGAGCTAAAGGCTTGCGCACGAAGCATTCGAACTAAAACGCGTCGTGCGGGCTGCTTATGCGTCTGCTCCGGGAGGGGCGGGCGTTCAACCAGGACTCAGGTGAGTGTGATGCTGTATTTGAAAACGTTGATTATCGTCGTCCAGCTTCTGTCGGCGCTCGGGGTGATCGGCCTCGTCTTGCTGCAGCACGGCAAAGGCGCGGACATGGGCGCCGCATTCGGCAGCGGCGCGTCGGGCAGCCTGTTCGGCGCGAGTGGTTCCGCGAACTTCCTTTCGCGCACTACCGCAGTTCTCGCAACGGTGTTTTTCTGCTCCACCCTTGCGTTAACTTACCTGGGGTCGTATCATGCGAAGCCTTCGGCGGGCGTGCTTGGCGCTTCGGTTCCAGCCCCGGTCGTAGCCTCGGCGCCGGCAGCTTCGGCGCCGGTTGCATCTGCTCCTGGCGCATCCGCTCCGGCGGCGGCTTCGCCGGCTGCAGCAGCCTCGCAACCTGGCAACGACGTGCCGAAATAAGATTGAAAAACTTGTTTTGTGCGTTGAACAACGAACGGAAACAAGTTAGAATCTAAGTCTTGAAGCGATTCGCGGGTTGCAAGATTTTGTTGTCCCGGATTGCATGTAGTGCCGACGTGGTGAAATTGGTAGACACGCTATCTTGAGGGGGTAGTGGCGAAAGCTGTGCGAGTTCGAGTCTCGCCGTCGGCACCAATGTTATCTAAAAAATGCCAGCCGCTTGCTTCAGCTTCGGCTGGCATTTTTGCTTCTTACGTCGTGTTCGTCTTCTGTTCGCAGCGCGAAGTACGTGAAGTGATTCCCGCGGAGCGATGCAAGTTCCAGCGGAACCTCAGAACCAACCGATATAGAGGATAGCCTTGAACCTCGCTGCCTATTTCCCCGTCCTTCTGTTCCTCCTCGTGGGTGTTGGTCTGGGCATAGCGCTAGTGACAATCGGCAAGGTCCTCGGTCCCAACCGGCCAGACAGCGAAAAGAATTCGCCGTACGAATGCGGCTTCGAAGCCTTCGAAGACGCCCGAATGAAGTTCGACGTACGCTACTACCTGGTCGCCATCCTTTTCATCATCTTCGACCTCGAAACGGCGTTCCTGTTTCCGTGGGGCGTGGCCCTGCGCGATATCGGCTGGCCGGGCTTCCTGTCGATGATGCTGTTTCTGCTCGAATTCCTGCTGGGCTTTGCCTACATCTGGAAGAAGGGTGGTCTCGACTGGGAATAATGGGTTAATCGCCGGATTGTATGGGCGGCACTGCGGGGAAACTGTGGGCTGTCCGTCTGGAGTGGAAAGCACATGAGTATCGAAGGGGTCTTGAAGGAAGGGTTTGTCACCACCACGGCTGACAAGCTGATCAACTGGACGCGCACTGGCTCGCTGTGGCCGATGACGTTCGGTCTGGCGTGTTGCGCGGTCGAGATGATGCACGCGGGCGCGGCCCGTTATGACCTTGACCGTTTCGGCGTGGTGTTCCGTCCGAGCCCGCGTCAGTCGGACGTCATGATCGTCGCCGGCACGCTCTGCAACAAGATGGCGCCGGCGCTGCGCAAGGTCTACGACCAGATGGCCGAGCCGCGCTGGGTCATTTCGATGGGGTCGTGCGCCAACGGCGGCGGCTACTACCACTATTCGTATTCGGTCGTGCGCGGTTGTGATCGCATCGTGCCGGTCGACGTCTATGTGCCGGGATGCCCGCCGACAGCGGAAGCCCTGGTCTACGGGGTGATCCAGTTGCAGGCGAAGATTCGCCGCACCAGCACCATCGCCCGTCAATAAAGGCCGCGAGCCTCCCCACAATATGGCAAGCAAACTCGAGACCCTGAAAGCGAACCTCGAAGCGGCCCTCGGCGCGCGCATCGTCAGCCTCACCGAGGCGCTCGGCGAGCTGACGCTGGTCGTCAAGGCGGGCGAGTCCCTCGCGGTGGCCAAGGAGCTGCGCGACAATCCCTCGCTGCGCTTCGAGCAACTGGTCGATCTGTGCGGCGTCGACTATCAGACCTTCGGTGACGGCGCCTGGGAAGGCCCGCGCTTCGCCGCGGTGTCGCATCTGCTGTCGCTCGCGAACAACTGGCGCGTGCGTCTGCGCGTGTTCGCGCCGGACGACGAAGTGCCGATCGTGCCCTCGCTCGTCGAGATCTGGAATTCGGCCAACTGGTACGAGCGCGAAGCGTTCGACCTGTTCGGCATCGTCTTCGAAGGCCACCCCGACCTGCGCCGCATCCTGACCGACTACGGTTTCATCGGCCATCCGTTCCGCAAGGACTTCCCGGTTTCGGGCTATGTCGAAATGCGTTACGACCCGGAGCAGAAGCGCGTGGTCTACCAGCCCGTCACGATCGAGCCGCGCGAGATCACGCCGCGTGTGATCCGCGAAGATCGCTACGGCGGTCTGAAGAAACACTAAGAGGGTCGCATGTCAGAGATCAAGAACTACACGCTCAACTTCGGTCCGCAGCACCCGGCAGCGCACGGTGTGCTGCGCCTCGTGCTCGAGCTCGACGGCGAAGTGATCCAGCGCGCCGATCCGCACATCGGCCTGCTGCATCGCGCGACCGAAAAGCTCGCCGAGAGCAAGACGTTCATTCAGTCGGTGCCGTACATGGACCGTCTCGACTACGTGTCGATGATGGTCAACGAGCACGGCTATGTGCTCGCCATCGAAAAGCTGCTCGGCATTGAAGTGCCGATCCGCGCGAAGTACATCCGCGTGCTGTTCGACGAAGTCACGCGCGTGCTGAACCACCTCATGTGGATCGGCTCGCACGCGCTCGACGTCGGCGCGATGGCGGTGTTCCTCTACGCGTTCCGCGAGCGCGAAGACCTGATGGACGTCTACGAGGCGGTCTCGGGTGCGCGCATGCACGCGGCTTACTACCGTCCGGGCGGCGTGTACCGCGATCTGCCTGACGCCATGCCGCAATACAAGGCGTCGAAGATTCACAACGAGAAGGCGCTCGCCCGCATGAACGAGGCGCGCCAGGGCTCGGTGCTGGACTTCATCGACGACTTCTTCACGCGCTTCCCAGGTTGCGTCGACGAGTACGAAACGTTGCTCACCGACAACCGTATCTGGAAGCAGCGTCTGGTCGGCATCGGCGTGGTGAGCCCCGAGCGCGCCATGCAGCTCGGCCTGACGGGCGCGATGCTGCGCGGTTCGGGCATCGAGTGGGACCTGCGCAAGAAGCAGCCGTACGAAGTCTATGACCAGATGGACTTCGACATTCCGGTGGGCGTGAACGGCGACTGCTACGACCGTTATCTCGTTCGCGTCGAAGAAATGCGCCAGTCCACTCGCATCGCGAAACAGTGCATTGAGTGGCTGCGCAAGAATCCCGGCCCCGTGATGATCGACAATCACAAGGTTGCGCCGCCTTCGCGCGTGAACATGAAGTCGAACATGGAAGAGCTGATTCACCACTTCAAGCTCTTCACGGAAGGCTTCCATGTGCCCGAAGGCGAGGCGTACGCTGCCGTCGAACATCCGAAGGGTGAATTCGGCATCTACCTGGTGTCAGATGGCGCGAACAAGCCGTATCGTCTGAAGATCCGTGCGCCGGGTTACGCCCACCTGTCCGCGCTCGATGAAATGGCGCGCGGCCACATGATTGCCGACGCGGTCACGATCATCGGCACGCAGGACATCGTGTTCGGTGAAATCGACCGCTAGGGCGGCGCGCAGTAAGGTACGCCCGGTCCCGGGCGCACGCAGCATGGAACGCCACGTCTGTCGCAGCGAATGTATGAGAACGCGCGGCAGGTTTTCGTTCGGTAGGAATTGAAAGAGTCGTGTCTGAAAATGATCTCAGCTGAAGGCCTGAAAGAAATCGATCGCGCGTTGACTAAGTACCCCGCCGATCAGCGACAGTCCGCCGTGATGGCGGCTTTGGCCGTTGCTCAGGAAGAGCATGGCTGGCTGTCTCCCGAAATCATGCAGTACGTGGCCGACTATATCGGCATGCCACCTGTCGCGGTCCAGGAAGTGGCCACGTTCTACACGATGTTCGAGACCACGCCGGTCGGCAAGCACAAGATCACGCTCTGCACGAATCTGCCGTGCCAGCTCGGCCCGGATGGCGGCTCGGAGAGCGCCGCCGAATACCTGAAGCAGAAGCTCGGAATCGACTTCGGCGAAACCACGCCCGACGGCAAGTTCACCTTGAAAGAAGGTGAGTGCATGGGCGCGTGCGGCGATGCACCGGTGATGCTCGTGAACAATCACCGCATGTGCAGCTTCATGAGCCGCGAGAAGATCGACCAGCTGCTCGAGGAGCTTTCGAAATGACTTCGTTGCACGACCGTCACATCAAACCGCTGATTCTCGCGGGCCTCAACGGCGAGAACTGGCATCTCGAAGACTACGTCGCGCGCGGCGGCTACAAGCAGCTGCGCCGTATTCTCGAAGAAAAGATTCCGCCCGAGCAGGTGATCGCCGACGTGAAGGCGAGCGGTCTGCGCGGCCGCGGCGGCGCGGGCTTCCCGACCGGCCTGAAGTGGAGCTTCATGCCGCGTCAGTTCCCGGGGCAGAAGTATCTCGTCTGCAACTCGGACGAGGGCGAGCCCGGCACGTTCAAGGACCGCGACATCCTGCGCTGGAATCCGCATAGCGTGATCGAAGGCATGGCCATCGGCGCGTACGCGATGGGCATCACCGTGGGCTACAACTACATCCACGGCGAGATTTTCGAGGTGTATCGCCGCTTCGAGGCTGCGCTGGAAGAGGCGCGCCAGGCGGGCTACCTCGGCGACAACATTCTCGGCACGGACTTCTCGTTCCAGCTGCACGCGCACCATGGCTATGGCGCGTACATCTGCGGCGAGGAAACCGCGCTGCTCGAGTCGCTCGAAGGCAAGAAGGGTCAGCCGCGCTTCAAGCCGCCTTTCCCGGCGAGCTTCGGCGTGTACGGCAAGCCCACCACGATCAACAACACCGAGACGTTCGCAGCCGTCCCGTTCCTGCTGAGCGTCGGTCCGCAGACGTACATGGAACTCGGCAAGCCGAACAACGGCGGCACGAAGATCTTCTCGATCTCGGGCGACGTGGAGCGTCCGGGCAACTACGAGATCCCGCTCGGCACTCCGTTCGCGAAGCTCATGGAGCTGGCCGGCGGCGTGCGCGGCGGCAAGAAGCTGAAGGCTGTGATTCCGGGCGGTTCGTCGGCGCCGGTCATTCCGGGCGACCTGATGATGCAGACCGACATGGACTATGACTCCATCGCCAAGCAGGGCTCGATGCTCGGCTCGGGCGCCGTCATCGTCATGGACGAAACGCGCTGCATGGTGCGCTCGCTGCTGCGTCTCTCGTACTTCTATTACGAAGAGTCGTGCGGCCAGTGCACGCCGTGCCGCGAAGGCACGGGCTGGCTGTATCGCGTGGTGAACCGCATCGAGCACGGCGAAGGCCGCCAGGAAGACCTGGACCTGCTGAACTCGGTGGCGGGCAACATCATGGGCCGCACGATCTGCGCGCTCGGCGACGCGGCGGCCATGCCGGTGCGCGGCATGCTCAAGCATTACTGGGACGAATTCGAATATCACGTGCACAACAAGCGTTGTCTCGTCGGCGGTCATGCCGGCTCGCACGCGGCCTCGGAAACGGTGGCCGCCTGACAGGCGAAGAGACAGCATGTTGTGCGCGAACCGCGTAGCACGACGCAACGGCGCAGTGACGGGGAATCCCGCTGTGAAATTGAGCGGTAACAGGTTAGGGACGATTAACCATCATGGTTGAACTTGAAATAGACGGCAAGAAGGTGCAGGTGCCCGAGGGCAGCATGGTGATCCAGGCTGCTCAGCGCGTGGACACGTACATCCCGCACTTCTGCTATCACAAGAAGCTCTCCATCGCGGCCAACTGCCGGATGTGTCTCGTCGATGTCGAGAAGATGCCGAAGGCCGTGCCCGCGTGCGCGACGCCGGTGTCGCAAGGCATGATCGTGCGCACCATGTCGGACAAGGCCGTGCAGGGTCAGCAAGCCGTGATGGAATTCCTGCTGATCAACCACCCGCTCGACTGCCCGATCTGCGATCAGGGCGGCGAATGCCAGCTTCAGGATCTGGCCGTCGGTTACGGCAAGTCCGCCTCGCGCTACAGCGAAGAAAAGCGCGTGGTGTTCCACAAGAACGTCGGTCCGCTCATCTCGATGGAAGAGATGTCGCGCTGCATCCACTGCACGCGCTGCGTGCGCTTCGGCGACGAAATCGCCGGCGTGATGGAGCTCGGCATGCTCGGCCGCGGCGAGCACTCGGAAATCACCTCGTTCGTCGGCAAGACGGTCGATTCGGAACTCTCGGGCAACATGATCGACCTGTGCCCGGTCGGCGCGCTCACGAGCAAGCCGTTCCGCTTCTCGGCGCGGACGTGGGAACTGTCGCGCCGCAAGTCGGTGAGCCCGCACGACGCAACGGGTGCGAACCTCGTCGTGCAGGTGAAGAACAACCGCGTGATGCGCGTGCTGCCGTTCGAGAACGAAGCCATCAACGAATGCTGGATCTCGGACAAGGACCGCTTCTCGTACGAAGGCCTGAACAGCGAAGACCGTCTCACGCGCCCGATGATCAAGCAGGGCGGCGAGTGGATCGAGACCGACTGGCAGACCGCGCTCGAATACGTCGTGAAGGGCATCAAGGGCATTTGCGACGAGCATGGCGAGAACCAGCTCGCGCTGCTCGCGAGCCCGCACAGCACGCTCGAAGAACTCTATCTCGCGAAGCAGTTCGCGGACGCGATCGGCACGCCGAACGTCGACTTCCGTCTGCGCCAGAGCGACTTCTCGGCGCCGCTCGAAGGCGCGCCGTGGCTCGGCACGAAGATCGCCGAACTCTCGTATGCCGATTCGGCATTCGTGATCGGCTCGTTCCTGCGCCGCGACCACGCGCTGTTCGCCGCGCGTCTGCGCCAGGCCGCGAAGGGCGGCGCACAGGTCAGCTTCCTGCAGGCCACCGCTGACGGCTCGCTGATCCCGAACGCACAGCGCATCGTTGCCGCGCCTTCGGCATGGCTCGACGAACTCGCTTCGATCGCGGCGGCTGTCGCGGAAGCGAAGGGTGTCGCGGTGCCGGAAGGCTTCGCAGGCGCACAGGCCACGGAAGCCGCGAAGCAGGTCGCCGCGTCGCTGGCGAACGGCGAACGCCGCTACGTGCTGCTCGGCAACGCCGCGGTCCAGCATCCGGAGTTCTCGCGCCTGCACGCCGCCGCGCAGTTCATCGCCGAAACGACGGGCGCGACGCTTGGCTTCCTCACGGAAGCGGCCAACACGGTCGGCGCGCATATCGCCGGCGCACTGCCGGGCCGCGACGGCCTGAACGCACGCGAAGCGTTCGAGCAGCCGCGCAAGGGCTATCTGCTCTTCAACGTCGAGCCGGAATTCGATACGGCCAACCCGGCCGCCGCGCGCGCCGCGCTCGCGCAGGCCGAAATGGTCGCCGTGTTTTCGCCGTACAAGACGGGACTCGACTACGCGGACGTGCTGCTGCCCATCGCGCCGTACACGGAAACGTCGGGCACCTTCATCAACGCCGAAGGGACGTCCCAGACCTTCAACGGCGTCGTGCGCCCGCTCGGCGACACGCGTCCGGCATGGAAGGTCTTGCGCGTGCTCGGCACGCTGCTGGGCGCCAAGGGTTTCGAATACGACACCGCCGAAGAAGTGCGCCGCAAGGCGATGGGCGACGGCAGCTTCGAAGGCCGTCTGTCGAACAAGGCCGGCGCTGCGGTTGCGCGCGGCAGCCTCGCGAAGGCCGCGGAAGGCCGCTTCGAACGTATCGCCGACGTGCCGATCTACCACGCCGATCAAATCGTGCGCCGCGGCGAGGCGCTGCAGCTCACCATGGCTGCCCGCGTGGCGAACGCGATCGGTCTGCCGGCGGCATACTTCGACCAGCTCGGCCTGAAGGAAGGCGACGCCGTGCGCGTGCGCCAGGGCGATCTGTCGGTGACGGCGCCTGCGACGCGCGATGCGAATCTTGCGCCGACGGTGGTGCGCGTGTCGGCGGCGACGCCGGCCGGTGCGCAACTCGGCAGCCTGTTCGGTGAACTGCTGGTGGAGAAGGCGTAAATGAGCTTGTTCGATACGATCAATGCAGGCGGCAGCCAGTTGCTCGGCGTGGCATGGCCCACCGTCTGGGCGCTGGTGCGCATTCTCGTCGTCGCGGTGGTGATCCTGCTGTGCGTGGCGTACCTGATCCTCTGGGAGCGCAAGCTGATCGGCTGGATGCACGTGCGTCTCGGCCCGAACCGCGTGGGCCCCGCAGGTCTGTTGCAGCCGATCGCCGACGTGCTGAAGCTGCTGCTCAAGGAAGTGATTCAGCCCGCGCAGGCGAGCCGCTGGATCTACATGGTCGCGCCGATCATGGTGGTGGTGCCGGCCTTCGCGGTCTGGGCGGTGATTCCGTTCCAGGCGGGCGCGGTGCTCGGCGACATCAACGCGGGCCTGCTCTACGCGATGGCGATCTCGTCGATCGGCGTGTACGGCGTGATCCTGGCGGGCTGGGCGTCGAACTCGAAGTACGCGTTCCTCGGCGCCATGCGCGCCGCGGCGCAGATGGTTTCGTACGAAATTTCGATGGGCTTCGCGCTCGTCGTCGTGCTGATGGTGTCGGGCAGCCTGAACCTCTCGGTGATCGTCGAAGGCCAGATGCGCGGCATGTTCGCGAACTGGGGCATCACGTTCCTCTCGTGGAACTGGCTGCCGCTGCTGCCGATGTTCGTCGTCTACTTCATCTCGGGCATTGCCGAAACGAACCGTCACCCGTTCGACGTGGTGGAAGGGGAGTCGGAAATCGTCGCGGGTCACATGATCGATTACTCGGGTATGGCGTTCGCGCTGTTCTTCCTCGCCGAGTACATCAACATGATCGTGATCTCGGCACTCGCCTCGGTGCTGTTCCTCGGCGGCTGGAGCGCCCCGTTCGCGTTCCTCGACTTCATTCCGGGCGTGTTCTGGCTGGTGCTGAAGGTCTTCTGCCTGTTGTCGGTCTTCATCTGGGCCCGCGCGACGTTCCCGCGCTATCGCTATGACCAGATCATGCGTCTCGGCTGGAAGGTGTTCATTCCGGTGTGCATCGTGTGGCTGATCGTGGTCGGCTTCTGGTACATGTCGCCGTTGAGCATCTGGAAATAAGGGGCGAACACAACCATGAACGCTATCCAAAACTTCTTCAAGACGTTTTTCCTGACCGAGCTGCTCAAGGGGCTCGCGCTGACGGGGCGTTACGCCTTCAAGCGCAAGTTCACCGTGCAGTTCCCGGAAGAAAAGACGCCTATGTCCCCGCGTTTTCGAGGCTTGCATGCGCTGCGCCGCTATGAAAATGGCGAAGAGCGCTGCATCGCGTGCAAGCTGTGCGAGGCCGTGTGCCCCGCGCTCGCGATCACGATCGAATCGGAAGTGCGCGAGGACAACACGCGCCGCACGACGCGTTACGACATCGACCTGACCAAGTGCATCTTCTGCGGTTTCTGCGAAGAAAGCTGCCCGGTCGACTCGATCGTCGAAACGCACATTCTCGAGTATCACGGCGAGAAGCGCGGCGATCTGTATTTCACGAAGGATATGCTGCTGGCCGTTGGCGATCGCTATGAAGCGCAGATCGCGGCGAACAAGGCAGCGGATGCACCGTACCGTTGATCTTTCAGTTTGACGCTGCATCGGCCCGCGGTTCGGGCCGGCTGTGGGGAACGCGTGTGCCGAACGCCCGCGCGATACCGCAGCCTGACCGCCGCGGCGCGACGCCCCCTGGTCTGGCCGCCAGTCTGCGCCGCGCAATCCGCCTCACGAAGGCCTCAACGATGAACCAGTAATCATGGAATTCACGACCGTCCTGTTCTACATCTTCGCGCTGCTGCTCACGCTGTCAGGGCTGAAGGTGATCACTTCGCGCAATCCTGTCGCGTCTGCGCTCTTCCTCGTGCTCGCGTTCTTCAACGCGGCCGCGATCTGGATGCTGCTCGAGGCCGAATTCCTCGCGATCCTGCTGGTGCTCGTCTACGTGGGCGCGGTGATGGTGCTGTTCCTGTTCGTGGTGATGATGCTGGACATCAACATCGACGTGCTGAGCCGCGACTTCAAGCGCTTCATCCCGGTGGCGACCATCGTGGGCGCGATCATCGTGGTCGAAACCGCGCTGATCCTGTGGCACGGCTTCGGCGCGACGAGCACGCCGGTGCCCGACACCACGCCGGCTGCCGCCGCCGCGATCTCGAACGCACACCTGATCGGCAAGATCATCTACACCGACTACATCTTCGCCTTCGAAGTCGCCGGCCTCGTGCTGCTGGTGGCGATCGTCGCGGCCATCGCGCTCACGGTGCGCGAGCCGAAGGACTCGAAGCGCCAGGACGTGTCGAAGCAGGTCAACGTGCGTCGCCAGGACCGCGTGCGCCTCGTGAAGATGCAGGCCGTCGTGGAAGTGCCGGAGCCGGCGGAACCGGCGCAAGCCGAAGCCGGGGCTGCGCCTGCGGCGGGTGCCGCGCCGGCCGCACCGGCAACGAAGAGCTAAGCGCGAAGGAGCGAACCATGCTGACACTGGCCCATTACCTCGTCCTCGGCGCGATCCTTTTTGCGATCTCGATCGTCGGAATCTTTTTGAATCGGCGCAACGTCATCATCATCCTGATGGCGATTGAGCTGATGCTGTTAGCGGTGAACACGAACTTCGTCGCGTTCTCGCATTACCTCGGTGACGTTCACGGACAGATTTTCGTGTTCTTCGTGCTTACAGTTGCGGCGGCGGAAGCTGCAATTGGTCTGGCTATTCTTGTGACCCTGTTCCGCAGCCTCGACACGATCAATGTCGAGGATCTCGATCAGCTCAAAGGCTAAGGCAGGCTGACTTTATGGCAACGACTCTCAACGAAACTCTTCTGCTGGCGATCCCGCTGGCTCCTCTCGCCGGTTCTCTGATTGCCGGTCTCTTTTGCAGAACGATCGGGCGCGCGGGCGCGCATACGGTGACCATTCTTGGCGTCGCGATTGCGTTCGTGCTTTCGCTCATCACGTTCTTTGACGTGATGGGCGGCGCGAGCTTCAACGCGACGGTCTACGAATGGATGTCGGTTGGCAGCCTGAAGTTCGAAGTCGGCTTCCTCATCGACTCGCTGACTGCGCTCATGATGGTCGTCGTGACCTTCGTGTCCCTGATGGTGCACATCTACACGATCGGTTACATGGCGGAAGAAGAGGGCTACGAGCGCTTCTTCTCGTACATCGCGCTCTTCACGTTCTCGATGCTGATGCTCGTGATGAGCAACAACTTCCTGCAGCTGTTCTTCGGCTGGGAAGCGGTGGGTCTCGTCTCGTACCTGCTGATCGGCTTCTACTTCAAGCGTGAAAGCGCCATCTACGCGAACATGAAGGCGTTCCTCGTGAACCGCGTGGGCGACTTCGGCTTCCTGCTCGGTATTGGCCTGTTGCTCGCGTTCGGCGGCTCGCTGAACTACAACGACATCTTCGCGAAGGGTCATGAAATCGCCGCGCTGACGTTCCCGGGCACCTCGTGGAACCTGCTCACCGTTGCGTGTATCTGCCTGTTCATCGGCGCAATGGGCAAGTCGGCCCAGTTCCCGCTGCACGTCTGGCTTCCGGACTCGATGGAAGGCCCGACGCCGATCTCCGCGCTGATTCACGCGGCAACCATGGTGACGGCCGGTATCTTCATGGTCGCGCGCATGTCGCCGCTGTTCGAACTGTCGGAAGCCGCGCTGTCGTTCATCGTCGTGATCGGCGCCATTACCGCGCTCTTCATGGGCTTCCTCGGGGTGGTCCAGAACGACATCAAGCGTGTGGTGGCTTACTCCACGCTCTCGCAGCTCGGCTACATGACGGTGGCGCTCGGCGTCTCGGCTTACCCGGTCGCGATCTTCCACCTGATGACGCACGCGTTCTTCAAGGCGCTGCTGTTCCTCGGCGCGGGCTCGGTCATCATCGGCATGCACCACGATCAGGACATGCGCAACATGGGCGGCCTGCGCAAGTACATGCCCATCACGTGGATCACCTCGCTCGTCGGTTCGCTCGCGCTGATCGGTACGCCGTTCTTCTCGGGCTTCTACTCGAAGGATTCGATCATCGACGCCGTGAAGCTCTCGCACCTGCCGGGTTCGGGCTTCGCGTACTTCGCGGTCGTGGCAAGCGTGTTCGTCACGGCGCTGTACTCGTTCCGTATGTACTTCCTCGTGTTCCACGGTGAAGAGCGCTTCCGCGGTCCGAAGCATCCGGAATCGCCGATGGCGATCGAAGCTGCCAATGCTGCCCACAGCGGTCACGGCGATCATGGCCACGGTCACGACGAACACCACGTGCACGTGCCGCACGAGTCGCCGTGGGTCATCTGGGTGCCGCTCGTTCTGCTCGCGATCCCCTCGGTGATCGCCGGTGCGTTCGCGATCCAGCCGCTGCTCTTCGGTGACTTCTTCTCGCATGGCGTGGCGTTCCAGAACGTCATCTTCGTCGGCGAGAACCACGAAGCGCTCGCGGAGATGGGCAAGGAATTCCAGGGCTGGGCCGCGATGGGCGCGCATGCGTTCTCGGGTCTGCCGGTGTGGCTCGCACTCGCGGGTGTGGTGGTGGCGTGGTTCTTCTACATGAAGCGCCCGGAACTGCCGGCCGTCGTGTCGCGCACTTTCTCGCCGGTCTACAAGCTGCTGGCAAACGCGTATTACCTCGACAAGATCAACGAAATTGTCTTCGCTCGCGGAGCAGTCGCGATCGGTCGCGGTCTGTGGAAGGAGGGCGATGTCGTCGTGATCGACGGCGTCGTAAACGGGAGCGCCAAGTTTATCGGCTGGTTTGCAACTGTCATTCGTTTCCTGCAATCCGGCTATATCTACCACTACGCATTTGCCATGATCATCGGCATGCTTGGCCTCCTTACCCTGTTTGTAACGCTCGGCGGCAAATAAGGCAAAATAAGGCGAGGAAACGCATGCACGCAACTCCGATTCTCAGTATTGCGATATGGATGCCGATCGTATTCGGCGTCATCGTTCTTGTAGTGGGTTCCCGTCGGAACCCGAGTGCGGACCGCTGGCTCGCACTCATCGGTTCGGTGCTTAGTTTCCTCGTCACCCTTCCGCTCGTTGCGGGCTTCGATACGAGCACGGCTTCCCTGCAGTTCGAGGAAAAGTCGGTCTGGATCGAGCGGTTCAATATTGCGTATCACCTGGGCGTCGACGGTATCGCGCTGTGGTTCGTCGTGCTGACGGCGCTCATCACCGTGATCGTCGTGATCGCGGGCTGGCAGGTCATCACGAAGAACGTCGCGCAGTATTACGCGTCGTTCCTCATCCTGTCGGGCATCATGATCGGCGTTTTCTGCGCCGCCGACGGTCTGCTGTTCTACGTGTTCTTCGAAGCCACGCTCATTCCGATGTACATCATCATCGGCGTGTGGGGCGGCCCGAACCGCGTGTACGCAGCGTTCAAGTTCTTTCTCTATACGCTGGCCGGCTCGCTGCTCATGCTGGTCGCGTTGCTGTACCTGTACCGCATTACCGGGACCTTCGACCTCGCCACCTGGCAGGCCGCGAAGATCGCCATGACGCCGCAGATCCTGCTGTTCATCGCGTTCTTCTTCGCGTTCGCCGTCAAGGTGCCGATGTGGCCGGTCCACACGTGGTTGCCGGACGCGCACGTCGAAGCGCCCACGGGCGGCTCGGTCGTGCTGGCCGCGATCATGCTCAAGCTCGGCGCGTACGGTTTCCTGCGTTTCTCGCTGCCGGTCACGCCGGACGCGAGCCACTACCTGGCGCCGGTCATCATCACGCTGTCGCTGATCGCCGTGATCTACATCGGCCTCGTGGCGATGGTGCAGGCGGACATGAAGAAGCTGGTCGCGTACTCGTCGATTGCCCATATGGGCTTCGTCACGCTCGGCTTCTTTATGTTCGGCGAATCGAGCCAGCTCGCGATGGAAGGCGGGATCATCCAGATGATCTCGCACGGTTTCGTCTCGGGCGCCATGTTCCTGTGCATCGGCGTGCTGTATGACCGCATGCACACACGCGATATCGCGGATTACGGCGGTGTGGTCAACACCATGCCGAAGTTCGCGGCGCTGGCCATGCTGTTCGCGATGGCCAACTGCGGCCTGCCGGGCACCTCGGGATTCGTCGGCGAATTCATGGTGATTCTGGCGGCAGTGAAGTTCAACTTCTGGATCGCATTCGGGGCAGCGTTCACGCTGATCCTGGGCGCGGCCTATACGTTGTGGATGTACAAGCGGGTGTACTTCGGCGCCGTTGCGAACGACCATGTTCGCGAGCTGAAGGACATCAACGGTCGCGAATACTTCATCCTTGGGGTGCTCGCACTGTTTACGCTTTTCATGGGCGTCTACCCGAAGCCCTTTACCGATGTGATGCACGTTTCCGTGGAAAACCTCCTCTCCCACGTCGCAGTGTCGAAACTGCCGCTGTCACAGTAATACCCGAGCGGAGGAACAAAAGATCATGCCAAACGCCCCTATGTACGCTCTGCTGCCCGACGGCCTGGTGATGACCGGCCTCGTCGTCGCGTGGCTCAACGACACGTTCACCGGTCCTGAAGGCCGGCGCACGACCTACTTCATCGCGCTGCTGACCACGGTCATAGCCGGTATCTGGTTCGCGGTGGACGCGTTCGATCCGCACGTGTACTACTACTTCACGCGCATGTACGTGGTCGATCCGTTCGCGAGCGCCATGAAGGCAGTGGTCACGCTCGGCTACGCCGTGTCGATCGTGTACTCGCGCAAGTACCTCGAAGACCGTGACATGTTCCGGGGCGAGTTCTTCCTGCTTGGCCTGTTCTCGCTGCTCGGACAGCTCACGATGATCTCGGGCAACAACTTCCTCACGCTGTACCTCGGCCTCGAGCTGATGTCGCTCTCGCTCTACGCGGTCATCGCACTGCGTCGTAACGCGGCGCAGTCGAACGAAGCGGCCATGAAGTACTACGTGCTGGGTGCGCTCGCTTCGGGCTTCCTGCTCTACGGCATCTCGATGCTGTATGGCGCGACCGGCTCGCTCGAGCTGAACGAAGTGTTCAAGGCCGTGGCTTCGGGCCATATCAACGATATCGTCCTGCTGTTCGGCGTGGTGTTCATCGTCGCCGGCGTGGCGTTCAAGATGGGCGCGGTGCCGTTCCATATGTGGGTGCCCGACGTCTATCAAGGCGCGCCTACGGCCATGACGCTGCTTACCGGCGGCGGCCCGAAGGTCGCGGCATTCGCCTGGGCCGTGCGCTTCCTCGTGATGGGCCTGCTGCCGCTGGCCGTCGACTGGCAGGAGATGTTGATCATCCTCGCGGCACTCTCGATGATCGTCGGCAACATCACGGGTATCGTCCAGCGCAACATCAAGCGCATGCTCGCGTACTCGGCCATTTCGAACATGGGCTTCGTGCTGCTCGGCCTGCTCGCCGGCATCGTCGACAACAAGGCGACGGGCGCGGCCAGCGCATACAGCTCGGCCATGTTCTACAGCATCGTCTATCTGATCACGACGCTCGGCGCGTTCGGCATCGTCATGCTGCTGTCCCGCCGCGATTTCGAAGCGGAGACGATCGACGACTTCAAGGGCCTGAACCAGCGGAACCCGGTGTTCGCGTTCGTCATGATGCTCATGATGTTCTCGCTCGCCGGCATTCCGCCGACCGTCGGCTTCTACGCGAAGCTCGCCGTGCTCGAAGCGACCATGAACGCGGGCCTCACGTGGCTTGCCGTGCTCGCCGTGGTCACGTCGCTGTTCGGCGCGTTCTACTACCTGCGTATCGTCAAGCTGATGTACTTCGACGCACCGCAGGACGAAGCACCGATCGAGAGCCACGCATGCAACCGCGCGCTGCTCACGCTCAACGGCGTGGCAGTGCTCGTGCTGGGCATCATTCCTGGCCCGCTGATGTCGATCTGCCTGCAGGCTGTCACGCATACGCTGCCGCTCTGATGTCGGCAGCGGGCTGGTTCATCGTGCTGTTGGCGCTCGCGGGCGCCAACCTGCCGTTTCTCAACCAGCGATTGTTCGGCGTTGTGCCGCTTCGCGCACCCAAGAAGAGTGCGTGGATTCGCATCGCTGAAATGATCGTGCTGTATTTTGTGGTCGGTACGTTCGGCTTCCTGCTGGAGGCGCGCGCCGGCAATCGTTTTGACCAGGGCTGGCAGTTTTACGCGATCACCTTCAGTCTGTTTGTCGTGTTCGCGTTCCCCGGCTTCACCTGGCAATATCTCGTCAAACGCCGCCCGGCGTGACGCGCGTCGCCGGCCTGTGGCCGGCACGCGCTGTGCGACCCGCAGTCTGGCCCGCAGTTCGGCCGATTCCACTTCAAGCGGCGCGCCCGCGGCTTCCCGATTTTTTGAGCACCCACGAGGCTGACTATGGCTGAACATCATCAACACGACCCGGCGCTCGCCGAGACGTGCGTGGAAAGCACGACGCTCTACGCCGGCAATTTCCTCACCCTGAAGCGCGACACCGTTGCGCTGCCGGACGGCAAGCACGCCACGCGCGAGTTCGTTCAGCATCCCGGCGCGGTGATGGTCATCCCGCTGTTCGACGACGGCCGCGTGCTGATGGAGCGCCAGTACCGCTATCCGCTCTCGCGCGTGATGACCGAGTTCCCGGCTGGCAAGCTCGATCCGCAGGAGGGCGCGCTCGCCTGCGCGATCCGCGAACTGAAGGAAGAGACTGGCTATACGGCACGCGAGTATGTCTATCTCGCACAGATCCATCCCGTGATCTCGTATTCGACCGAGTTCATCGACATTTACCTCGCACGCGGGTTGACCGCAGGCGCGGCGCAGCTCGACGACGGCGAGTTTCTCGAAACCTTCACGGCGACGGTTCCCGAACTGCTCGAATGGGTGCGCACAGGCAAGATCACCGACGTGAAGACGATCGTCGGCACGTTCTGGCTCGAAAAGGCGCTGTCGGGCGCGTGGCCGCTCGCGAAGGCAGAGCAGGGCTGAGACGCGCTACGCGGCGCGGCGAATTCCCGATCGACGGCGGCCCTTGTGGCCGCCGTTGTCGCTTTTACGCGCACCCGCAGCAGGATACGCCTCGAAGCAGCTTCAGCGCGCCCGCCCGAGCGGCGCTACAATCGAACCCCCAGGAAAGTCCCCGGTGGCTGGCCGCAGGAATTTTTTCGAACGGTCGTTCACAAATTTACGATTTGCGCTAAACTCATCGCAAGCCTCGATTCCCCATGAAGGTCCTCGATTTACAGTGTCCAGACGGCCATCGGTTTGAAGGCTGGTTCGCATCGGTTGACGACTTCGAGTCGCAACTGTCCCGCAAGCTGGTCGAATGTCCGATGTGCGGTGCCACCCATGTGACCCGTTTGCCGTCCGCGCCCCGGCTGAACCTGTCCGGCGCGAGCGAAACGCCGAAAGCGTCGCCGCACGAGCAGGCGGCGCAATGGCAGGCGCATGCGATGCGTGTCATTCGCGAGGTCCTCGAGAAGACGGAGAACGTAGGCGACCGTTTCGCCGAGGAGGCGCGGCGCATTCACTACAACGAAGCGCCGTCGCGCAACATCCGTGGAGTCGCTTCTGCGGACGATGCGCAAGCTCTCGTCGAAGAAGGCATCGATGTGATGCCGCTGCCGGTTCCGGCCGCGTTGAAGGGTCCGCTGCAATAACGCCTTGCGGGTCTTCGCCGCGGCGCGGGCAACGCCCCGCACCGGCCGCGGCCAGGAGACATTGCGCATGGATCTGGACTACACCCCCGCTGACGACGCATTTCGCGCCGAAATCCGCGCCTGGCTCGAGGCCAATCTGCCTCAAGCGATGCGTGACAAGGTTCTCAACCACAAACGCCTCTCGCGCGACGACATTGCCACCTGGCACCAACTGCTAGGCAAAAAGGGCTGGTCCGCGCCCGCGTGGCCCGCGGAGTGGGGCGGCCCGGGCTGGACCGAAACGCAGCGCCATATCTGGGACGCCGAATGCGGCCGCATCGGCGCGCCGCCGGTACTGCCGTTCGGCGTGTCGATGGTCGCGCCCGTGCTCATGAAGTACGGCAACGAGGCCCAGAAGCGCCGCTATCTCCCGCGCATCCTCTCCGGTGAGGACTGGTGGTGCCAGGGCTACTCCGAACCGGGCTCGGGCTCCGATCTCGCGTCGTTGCGCACGCGCGCCGTACTTGTGAAAAGCGGTGAAGGCGATCACTACGTCGTGAACGGCCAGAAGACCTGGACCACGCTCGGCCAGTACGCCGACATGATGTTCTGCCTCGTGCGTACCGATCCTGCAGCCAAGAAGCAGGAAGGCATCTCGTTCCTCCTCATCGACATGAAAACGCCCGGCATCACCGTGCGTCCGATCATCACGCTCGATGAAGACCATGAGGTCAACGAAGTATTTTTTGAAGACGTGAAGGTGCCGGTCGACAATCTCGTAGGCGACGAGAACCGCGGCTGGACCTACGCGAAGTATCTGCTCGGCCACGAGCGCACCGGCATCGCGCGCGTGGGCGCGTCGAACCGCGAACTCGCGTTCCTCAAGGGCGTCGCGCTCAAGCAGAAGAAGCATGGCAAGCCGCTGCTCGAAGATCCTGTGTTCGCGGCGCGCGTGGCCGCCGTCGAAATCGAGCTGATGGCGCTCGAAGTGACTGCCGAGCGTGTGATCGCGAGCGCGTCCAACGGCCGCGGCCCCGGTCCTGAAGCGTCGATGCTCAAGATCAAGGGCACGGAGATCCAGCAGGCGCTGACCGAGCTGATGGTCGACGCGGTCGGCCCGCTTGCGGCGCCGTTCGATCCGGCCTTCCTCGAGGGCGAACACGAACACGCGGCCGGCGGCGACGACGACGCGGCCCCGCTCGCGGCGTACTACTTCAACTATCGCAAGACGTCGATCTACGGCGGGTCGAACGAAATTCAGAAGAACATCATCTCGCAGATGATTCTGGGGATTTGAGGAGCGGCGCCATGAACTTCAATTTCACCGAAGAGCAACAGCAACTCGCCGACGCGCTGCGTCGTTATCTCGACAAGAACTACGGCTTCGAAGCACGCCAGGCGATCGTGAAGACCCCCGCGGGCGTTTCGGACCAGCACTGGAACGCCTTCGTCGAACTGGGGCTGACCGCGCTGCCGGTGCCGGCGGAGCAGGGCGGCTTCGACGGCGCGCCGTTCGACATGCTCGTCGTCATGCAGGAGCTGGGCCGCGCGCTCGTGGTCGAGCCGTACTGGGCAACCGCGGTGGGCGTCGAGGCGCTCAAGCTCGCGGGCGGTGCGGCCAATGCAGAAAACGCGGCGCTGCTCGAACGCGTCGCCTCGGGCGAGATCAAGCTTGCAGCGGCTTTCCACGAGCCGCAGTCGCGCTACGACCTGTTCTCGCTGGAAACGCAGGCGAAGGAAACGGGCGATGGCTTTGCGCTAACCGGCACGAAATCGGTCGTGCAGCACGGCGCCCAGGCTGACTACTGGATCGTGCCGGCGCGCTTCGCGGGCGAGGTTGCGCTTTTTGTCGTCGCGCGCGATGCGAAGGGTGTCGACGTGAGCGATTACCGCACGATCGACGGCCAGCGCGCCGCGACGCTGACCTTCAAGGAAGCGCACGCGCGCCGTCTTGGCGATGCGCACGCCGGCGCGGCGACGTGGGAGCAAATTGCCGATTACGCCACGTTCCTGCTCTGTGCGGAAGCCGTGGGTGCCATGGACGCGCTCAACCACGCCACGGTCGACTACACGAAGACGCGTCAGCAGTTCGGTGTGCCGATCGCGCGCTTCCAGGCACTGCAGCATCGCATGGCGGAGATGCTGATCCACGCCGAGCAGGCCCGCTCGCTGACTTACCTCGCCGCCGCGCGTTACAGTAGCGAGTCGGCGGAAGAGCGGCGCCGCGCGATCTCCGCAGCGAAGGTGCGCGTGGGGCAGGCGGCGCGTTTCATCGGCCAGCAGGCCGTGCAGCTGCACGGCGGCATGGGCGTTACCAACGAAGTGGCGGCCGCGCATCTGTTCAAGCGTCTCGCGATCGTCGAAACGACGCTCGGCGACGTCGATCATCATCTCGAACGCTTCGCATCGTTGCCCGGTTTCGCGCAGGCAGCGTAAGGCGTGGCGGCAGCAGGCAACAACAGGGCAACATCGGCGGAGAATACGGATGGGCGTGAGTTACGAAGATCTCGAAGTGGGCAAGCGCTATGTGATCGGTTCGCACACGTTTAAGCGCGACGAGGTGGTGCATTTTGCGGAGCAGTTCGATCCGCAGCCGTTCCACATGAGCGAGGCGGGCGGCGAGGCGTCGATGTTCGGCGGGCTCGTTGCGAGCGGCTGGCATACCTGCTCGGTCATGATGGGCATGCTGGTGCGCAACTTTCTCAAGGACTCGACCTCGATGGGCTCGCCCGGCGTCGACGAGATCCGCTGGCTCAAGCCCACGCGCGTGGGCGACACGCTGACGATGACGAACGCGATCCTGAGCAAGCGCGTGTCGGCGAGCAAGCCCGATCGCGGCATCGTCGAAACGCAGTGGGAAGGGCACAACCAGCACGGCGAACTGATCGTGACCGTGCGTTCGAAGGCGCTGTTCGGCCTTCGCCATCCGGGGAGCGCAACGTGAGCGAAAGCGATGTCATGCAGATTGCCGATGCGGCAGCGTTGCGCGCGCTGATCGGCGCGGGGCCGCTCATGAGCGGCTGGCGCGAAGTGAGCGAGGCGGACGTGCACGGTTTTGCCGACGCCACGGGCGACCATCAGTGGATCCACATCGACTCCGAACGCGCGCGCCGCGAGTCGCCGTTTGGCGGCCCGATTGCGCACGGCTTTCTCACGCTTTCGCTGATTCCCGTGCTGCTCGGAGGCACGCTGCATATGCGCCAGCGCATGGGCGTGAACTACGGCCTCAACCGCGTGCGCTTCACGCAGCCGGTGCCCGTGGGCGCGAAGGTGCGCGCACGTATTGCGGTGAAAGAAGTGAGCGACGTGGAGGGCGGCGGCGTGCAGGTCGTGTGGGATGTGAGCATCGAGCGCGAAGGCGGTGAGCGGCCCGCATGCGTGGCCGAGTTCATCACGCGGCACTACTTCTAGTCTGGTTGCGTGCTCAACGAAAAGGGGCGCTCCGCTGCGAGGCGGGCGCCCCTTTGGTTTTGCGCGGGTATCCGCGTAATGAGTTAGTGCCTGGCGTACTGCGTCGCGCCGAACAGCATCTCCTTCGCCTTCTCATCCATGAGCGGCTTGCGCGCATTGGCGAGCACTTCCACGCCGCGCTTGACCGCCGGCCGCGCCGCGATCGTTTCGTGCCAGCGCTTCACGTTGGGCAGCGAATCGAGATCGATACCCTGGTTTTGCCAGGAGCGCGTCCACGGGAATGCGGCGATATCCGCGATGGTGTACTCGTCGCCGGCCAGATACTCGGTCTTTTCCAGCTGCGTTTCCATCACGTTGTAGAGCCGCTTCGCTTCGTTCGTGTAGCGATTGACCGCATACTCGATCTTCTCGGGCGCGTAGATGCGGAAGTGGTGCGCCTGGCCGAGCATGGGGCCGAGGCCGCCCATCTGGAACATCACCCACTGCAGCACGTCGTAGCGCGCCGCGAGGTCTTCAGGCATGAAGCGGCCGGTTTTCGCGGCGAGATAGATCAGGATCGCGCCCGACTCGAACAGCGAGAACGGCTGGCCGTCGGCGCGGCGCGGGCCTTCGGAGTCGGTAATGGCGGGAATCTTGTTGTTCGGGCTGATGGCGAGGAATTCGGGCTTGAACTGGTCGCCCGCGCCGATATCGACCGGATGCACCCGGTATTCGAGGCCGGTCTCCTCGAGCATGATATGGACTTTGTGACCGTTCGGCGTGGCCCAGCTGTAGACGTCGATCATCGTGGCTCCTTGGCACCATGAAAGAAGGCGCCGCGAAAGTCTGGATAGTCTTGCGCGACGCCCGATCTGGCGCAAATTAGCATAGATCGGCGTCGCTCGCAGAGGGCGCAAGAGCGCCCCTGCTGCGCTTGTGGACTTACAGGCTCGCGCGGACTTACGAGCGCGTGACCGGCATTTCCACGCGCGATGACGCGCCCGCGTCCATATGGCGAGCGAGTTCGAGCTTGGCGATGGCGTTGCGGTGCACCTCGTCGGGGCCGTCGGCGAAGCGCAGCGTGCGTGCCGAGGCGTACGAGTACGCCAGCGGGAAGTCGCCGCTCACGCCGGCGGCACCGTGCACCTGCATGGCCCAGTCGATCACCTGGCAGGCCATGTTCGGCGCCACCACCTTGATCATGGCGATCTCGCCGCGCGCGCCCTTGTTGCCGACGGTGTCCATCATGTACGCGGTCTTGAGCGTGAGCAGGCGGGCCTGTTCGATCATGCAGCGCGCTTCGGCAATGCGCTCCTGGGTGACGGTCTGCTGGGCGACCGCCTTGCCGAACGCCACGCGCGAGAGGGCGCGTTTCGCCATGAACTCGAGCGCACGTTCCGCGAGGCCGATGAGACGCATGCAGTGATGGATGCGGCCCGGCCCGAGCCGCCCTTGCGCGATCTCGAACCCGCGGCCTTCGCCGAGCAAAATGTTCGACGCGGGCACGCGCACGTTTTCGAGCGTGATCTCCATATGGCCATGCGGTGCGTCGTCGTAGCCGAACACGGTGAGCGGGCGGCGCACGGTGATGCCGGCCGTATCCGAGGGCACGAGGGTCATCGACTGTTGAGCATGGCGCGGCGCATCGGGGTCGGTCTTGCCCATCAGGATGTAGATTGCGCAGCGCGGGTCGCCCGCGCCCGACGACCACCACTTCGTGCCGTTGATCACGTAGTCGTCGCCGTCGCGCTCGATGCGCGTCTGGATGTTCGTCGCGTCCGACGAGGCCACGTCGGGCTCGGTCATCAGGAAGGCCGAGCGGATCTGGCCTGCCAGCAGCGGCGCGAGCCATTGCTGCTTGTGCGCCTCGCTGCCGTAGCGCTCGATGGTTTCCATGTTGCCGGTGTCGGGCGCGCTGCAGTTGAACACCTCAGGCGCCCAGTGCACGCGGCCCATGATTTCGCACAGCGGCGCGTATTCGAGGTTCGTGAGGCCCGCGCCGCGTTCGGAGGCGGGCAGGAACAGGTTCCACAGGCCCGCTTCGCGCGCCTTCTCTTTCAACTGTTCGACGATTTGCGTCGGCACCCACGGGTTGCCGTTCGCACGATTGCGCTCGACTTCCTCATGAAAGACGGCTTCGTTCGGATAGATGTGTTCGTCGAAAAACGCGAGCAGTTTCTCGCGCAGCGTCTGCACTTTCGGGGAGTAATCGAAATTCATCGGTGACCTCGCAATGCGATGCAGTAACAGGGAAAAGTGAGTCGTTCCCGAACGGGTTTCAGCGAACCTTCTGGGCGTAGCGCCAGGCGAGCTCCGCCATGGGCCTCGCGCGGCGGCCTGCGTCGACGGCCTGCGCGCTCGCGGCCGTGCCGTCCACCACGCGTTTCATGATGCCCTGCAGGATCGCCGCGATCCGGAACATGTTGTACGCAAGATAGAAGTTCCAGTCGCCGCGAATCTCAAGGCCGGTGCGCTCGCAATAGCGCGCGACGTACTGCGCCTCGTCGGGAATGCCGAGCGCCTGCCAGTCGAGCCCGGCAATGCCGCGGAACTGCGCGGGATCGACGTGCCAGGCCATGCAGTGATACGAGAAGTCGGCGAGCGGGTCGCCGAGCGTGGAGAGCTCCCAGTCGAGCACGGCCAGCACGCGCGGCTCGCTCGGGTGAAAGATCAGGTTGTCGAGGCGATAGTCGCCATGCACGACCGACACGCGCGAGCCCGCATCGTCGGGCATGTGCTGCGGCAGCCATTCGATCAGGTGATGCATGGCGTCGATGCGCTCCGTTTCCGAGGCCTGATACTGGCGGCTCCAGCGATCGATCTGGCGTGCGAAATAATTGCCAGGCTTGCCGTAGTCGGCGAGACCCACGGCGTCGGGCTTCACGTTGTGGAGCGCGGCGATCACACGGTTCATCTCGTCGTAGATCGCGCCGCGTTGCTCGCGTGTCATGCCGGGCAACGACTGGTCCCAGAGCACGCGGCCCTCGACGAATTCCATCACGTAGAACGCGCGGCCGATCACCGCTTCGTCGTCGCAGAGCGCGAGCATCTTTGCGACCGGGACCTCGGTTGCGGCGAGCGCGTCCATCACGCGGTATTCGCGTTCGATCGCGTGCGCAGACGGCAGCAGCTTCGCCTTGGGTCCCGGCTTTGCGCGCATCACGTAGGTGCGGCCGGGCGTGACGAGCTTGAACGTCGGGTTCGACTGGCCGCCCGCGAACTGCTCGATCGTGAGGGGGCCCTGGAAGCCTTCCACGTGAGCGGTGAGCCAGGCGCTCAGCGCCTGGGTGTCGAAGCGCTGGCGCTCGGCAACCGGGCGCGTGCCTTCGAACGCCGAGTAGTCGGGGCGCGTTTGCGCGTTGTTGTGCGTGTCTCCATCCGGCGTGGCTTGCGCCATATGCGTCTCCCTTCTCCTGATTCTCCTGTGGGTCGCCGCGCGTCAGCCGCGCGGTCTATAGCGCAGGTACTGCGCGTACAGCATCTCCATCGTCGTGTTGCGGGTGTCGCGGTGCAGCGGCGAGGGCGGCGCGTAGTTGAGCATGCGCACGACCCAGTCCCGCGGTTCGGCGCCGACATCGAGTGCGTTGATGCAGCCCGTGGCCTGCGCGAGATGGCCGAAGAATGCGCGTCCGCCCGCCGTGATCGCATGCGAGAGAATCGCGCGGTTCACGCCGCCGTGCAGGACGAGCAGCGCCGAGTCCCACGAAAGGTCGGCGCGCAGCGCATCGAGCGGCGGCAGCACGCGGTCGAGCAGCTCGCCGATGGTTTCGCCGCCGAGAAAGCGCGTGTCTTCCGGCACGATGCCGTCGAACACGCGCAGAAAGGCGGCTTCGACTTCAGCGGGGGGAATGGCGGCGAGACGGCCGCCGCGAATCTCTTCCCACGCGCTCTGCACCTCGAGTTCGATCGACTGACCAGTTGCCGCGAGCACGCGCTGCGCAGTCTCGACCGTGCGGCGCAGTCCGCTCACGATCACGCGATCGAAACGCACCCCCTGCAAGGCGAACGCTTCGCCGGCGGCGGTGGCCTGGGCGCGGCCGTTCTCGTTGAGCGGCACGGTGTCCGGGTCGATGGCGCTACCGGTCTCGTCGAAGTAGGTAACGTCGCCGTGACGCATCACGTAGAGGCGCCGGCGCGCGGGCAACTGGTATTCGGTCATGGGTGTGACGCTCGTGCGGATTGCAGCCGGTTTACTTGTAGACGGGGGCGCGCTTTTCGAGGAACGCGGTAATGCCTTCGAGGCCGTCGCGGTGATGCAGCGACGCGACGAAGCTTTCGCGCTCCGCAGTGAGTTGCGCTTCGAGCGGTTGCGCGTCCGCGACGTTCGTCAAACCCTTGATGCGCGCCACCGAATTCGGCGAGATATTCGCGAGTTCGTCGGCCCAGGCAAGCGCCGTATCGAGCGCCGTATGCGGCTTCGCGAGCCGGTTCACGACGCCCAGTTCCGCGAGACGCGCCGCGCCGACCGGCTTGCCTTCCACCATCAGCTCGAACGCGAGCGAGCGCGGCAGCGAGCGCGCGAGGAACCACGAGCCGCCGCCGTCAGGTGTCAGACCTACGCGCGAATAGGCCATGACGAACTTCGCATCGTCGGCGGCGACGAGCAGGTCGGCGGCGAGCGCGAGCGAGAAGCCCGCGCCAGCGGCCGCGCCTTCCACGGCCGCGATGATCGGTTTGCTCGACTGGCGCATCGCGGTGACCCAGGCGGCGAGCATGTCGATGCTGGCGGCCTGCACCGAAGGGTCTTTCGCGCGGTTTTCGAGCAGCCGGTTGAGGTTGCCGCCCGCGCAGAAGAAGTTGTCGGCGCCCGTGAGGACGATCGCGCGCAGCGACGAGTCGCGCTCGGCGGCGTCGAAGGCTTCGACGGCGGCGGCGTACATGTCGGGATGCAGCGCGTTGCGCGCGCCGGGGTTCGACAGCGTGAGGACGAGTGTCGATTCGTGGCCTTGCGGGCGGGTGCTGCGGAGTTCGGCGCTCATTGCGGTGCCTCGTTCGATGCGTTGATGTCTGCTGTGTCTGTTTGTGTCAGCGAAAGGCCGAGCTGCGCGCGGCGCGCGAGCCACGGCGACGGGCGATAGCGCGGATCGCCGAGCACGGTGTGGATGTTGCGCAGGATCGCGAGGATCGTGCGCGCGCCCAGCGCGTCGCCGAGCGCGAGCGGGCCGCGCGGGTAGCCCAGGCCCAGCGTGACCGCGAGGTCGATGTCGCGGGGCGTGGCGATTTGTTTTTGCGCGATGTCGCAACCGATGTTGACGATCGTCGCGACGATACGCTGCGCGACGAAGCCCGTCGAATCGCGGATCACGGTAACGGGCACAGCGTCGGCGGCGAAGAGCGCGTGGCCCGCGTCGCGGGCTTCGCGCGTGGTCGCGGGCGTCGTCATCAGCGTGCGGCGCTTCGCCGTGTCGAGCGGGAACAGCGAGTCGATGGCGACGACGCGGCTCGCGTCGAGCTGCTCGTCGAGCGCGGCGGTCGTGGCGTCGAGGCCGAGCGGCGCGACGACGATCAGCGCGTCGGCTGCCGGCGTATTGCCTTCGTCGACGGGCACCCCCGCTTTCGCCGCGAGCGCGAGCACGGCGTCACGCGCGGCGGCGTTGCGGCGGCTCATCCAGATGCGCACGGGCAGCGCAGTGGGTGCTGCGGGCTCGTCGGGCACCTGCTGCTTGCCGTCGACATAGCGATAGAAGCCTTCACCGGCTTTGCGGCCAACGAGCCCGCCCGCGAGCCGCACGCCCGTAATGGGCGAGGGCGTGAAGCGCGGCTCTTCATAGAACTGGTGGTAGATCGACTCCATCACCGGATGTGAGACGTCGAGCGCGGTGAGGTCGAGCAGCTCGAACGGTCCGAGGCGAAAGCCCGCTTGTTCGCGCATGATGCGATCGATCTCGACGAAGCTCGCTACGCCTTCGCCCGCCACGCGCAGGCCTTCGGTATTCATGCCGCGTCCTGCGTGATTGACGATGAAGCCGGGCATGTCCTTGGCGCGCACCGGCGTGTGGCCCATGCGGCGCGCGAGCGCCATGAGCGCGTCGCCGGCCGCGGGATCGCTGCGCAGGCCGTCGATCACTTCGACCACCTTCATGAGCGGCACGGGGTTGAAGAAGTGATAGCCCGCGACGCGCGAGGGATCGCTGCACGCGGCGGCGATGGCGGTAATGGAAAGTGAAGACGTGTTCGAAACGAGCAGGCAACGCTCGCCTACCACGGTTTCGAGTTCGCGAAAGAGCGTACGCTTGGCCTCGAGATTCTCGACGATCGCCTCGATCACGAGATCGCAGACCGCGAGTTCATCGAGCGTGTGCGCACCGCTCACGCGCTCGAGCGCGGCGTTGGCGGCGGGCTCGTCGAGCTTGCCTTTTGCCGCGAGTTTCGCGAAGGTGTCGGCGAGATAATCGCGCGCGGCGGCGACCGCCTGCGGGTTCGTGTCATAGAGGCGCACTGCGAGGCCTGCCTGCGCGGCGATCTGGGCGATGCCGCGGCCCATCGCGCCGGTGCCGACGATGCCGATTGTCTCAATGTTGAAATGATGTGAAGTCATTGGAAGCCTGGCTCCATGATTGGCCTAGAATAGCACGGTCGTACAATTTTATGAAAACGGTTCGGCAGTTCCGAAAAGGAAGCTGCCCCTCTCAAGGAGGCAACGAGGATGATCAAGCTGCACGGTTTCGCGCTTTCGAATTACTACAACAAGGTCAAGCTTCTGCTGCTCGAGCACGGCATCGCATTCGAGGAGGTGCCGAACAAGCTGCCGCTCGACGAGGCGCTGCTCGCGCAGTCGCCGGGCGGCAAGGTGCCATTTATCGAAACGGAGCAGGGCTTCTTGTGCGAGTCGGAAGTGATCGTCGAGTATCTGGCGGCGCGCTTTCCAGAGAAGCACATTTTCGCGGCGGATCCGTGGCACGCAGCGAAGGAGCGTGAACTGATCGTCTTCATCGAGACGCATCTGGAGTTGAATGCGCGTGAGCTTTACGGCGAGGCGTTCTTCGGCGGCAAGGCGACCGACGAGGTCAAGGCGACCATGGAAAAGCGGTTGCGCCGCTACGTGGCGGCCTTCAAGCGGATCGCGAAGTTCGCGCCTTACGTGGCGGGCGAGCAGTTCGGTGTGGCCGATGCGGCGGCGTTCGTGAGCCTGCCGCTCGTGGGCCGCGCGACGCAGGCGGTCTACGGCAGCGATTTCCTCGTCGACGTGGGCGTCGACTGGAAGTCGTATCTCAAGCTGATCGGTGAACGTCCGACGGCGCAGCGCGTCAACGCGGACCGCAAGGCGTATATCGAGGCGAACTCGTAAGCGTTGCGGGTTTTTGCACGTGGTGGCGCGCGATGATCGGGAACGCACTGCCGTTCGCGGATTCATCGCGCGCGCACGACGTCAGAGCCGCGCGAGCCGCTCGAGCGCGGTCGCGAGCGTGCTTTCCTGCTTGGCGAAGCAAAAGCGCACGACGCCCGATTCGTGTGCCTCGTGATAGAACGCTGACACCGGAATCGCGGCCACGCCGATCTCCGCTGTGAGCCACTTCGAGAATTCCGCTTCGGGCAGATCGCTGATCGCCGAATAGTCCACGCACTGGAAGTAGGTGCCTTCGCACGGCAGCAGCTTGAAGCGCGTGCTGGCGAGGCCGGCGCGGAAGAAGTCGCGCTTCTTCTGGTAGAACGCGGGCAGTTCCAGATACGGCTTCGGATCGCGCAGATACTGCGCCAGGCCGAACTGCATCGGCGTGTTCACGGTGAACACGTTGAACTGGTGCACCTTGCGGAACTCGGCGGTGAGCGGCGCGGGCGCGGCGACATAGCCGACCTTCCAGCCCGTCACGTGATAGGTCTTGCCGAAGCTCGACACGATGAAGCTGCGCGCGGCCAGTTCCGGATAGCGCGCCACGCTTTCGTGCGGCTGGCCGTCGTAGACCATGTGCTCGTAGACCTCGTCGGAGAGGATCAGCACGTTGGTGCCGCGCACGATCTCCTCGAGCTTTTGCATGTCCTCGGCGCGCCACACCGTGCCCGTCGGGTTGTGCGGCGTGTTGATGAGGATGAGGCGCGTTTTCGGCGTGATGGCCGCGGCGAGGCGGTCGAACGGAATCGCGTAGTCGGGCGCTTCGAGCGTCACGAACACGGGCTTGCCGCCCGCCAGTTCGATCGACGGCAAATAGCTGTCGTAGGTCGGCTCGACCACGATCACTTCGTCGCCCGCGTGCACGGTCGCGAGAATCGCCGTGAGGAGCGCTTGCGTGGCGCCGGCCGTCACCGTGATCTCGCTATTGGCGTCGTAGCGGCGGCCGTACACGTGCTCGATCTTGTCCGCGATCGCTTCGCGCAGCGCGGCGATGCCTGCCATCGGCGGGTACTGGTTGTGGCCCTCGCGCATGGCTTGCGCGACGGCGTCGACGATGCGCGAATCGCAATCGAAGTCGGGAAAGCCCTGGCCCAGGTTGACCGCGCCCTTTTCGGCGGCGAGCGCGCTCATCACGGTGAAGATCGTCGTGCCGACGTTCGGCAGACGCGACGGAAAAGAGGGCGTGAGCAGGGTGTCCTGCGAATTCTGCGTGGGATGCGGTGCGTTCATGTCGCGGGCGGGAGTCGGACGTTGGGACGGGAAAAGTTGGGTCAAAGTCCGATTGTAGGCAAATCGGCGCCGCTGCGGTGCTCAGGCCGGGCGCGAGCGCCGTGACGCAAGGGCATCAGGCCTGGGCGGCTTGGGCCGCGTTCTGCACATATTCGGCGACGAAGGCGTCGGGCGTCGCGATGCGAAAGCCAAAGTCGCGCGCCACGCGCTTCGCGAGCTTGAGCACCGCGCGGTCCTTCGAGACGAGCCACTGTGCGCCGCTTGCGCGCGCCAGTTCCAGAAACTTCTGGTCGTCGCGATCGCGGCATTGGGGCAGGGGCCGCGCGTCGGCGGCAAGCTCGGGCAGTTCGATCAGTTCGACGAGCCCGACCAGCGCTGCGAGCGCGTCCGCTTTCGCGACGCCGCGATCCGCGAACTGCGGATAGTCGAGCACGTGGGCCAACTCGGCCTGGCAGCGCGCGTCGATCAGTGCCTGGATCGCGCCGCGCTCGAGCGCCGCGCGAATGGGGCGCGTGTGCAGGTCGTCGAACACGAGGATATCGAGCCAGACGTTCGAGTCGAGAACCACAGGGAGCGCGCGAGCGGCGGTGGGCGAGAGGGGGGCTGCGGTTGGGGGCGTGAGGCCGGTCATTCGTGAATTCGCTACAATCGGGCTTTCGCCTTTGAACATCGGCACATCGTGCCTGCAAGCCTCTATGATAATCGTTCTGTCGCCGGCCAAATCGCTCGACTATGACACGCCGGCGCACATCGAAGCCCACACCATCCCCGATTTCGTCGACGACGCAGCCGAGCTGATCGCCGGCCTGCGCCGCCTCTCGCCGCAGCAGATCGGTTCGCTCATGAGCATTTCCGACCCGCTCGCGCGTCTGAATTTCCAGCGCTATGCCGACTGGTCGAAGCGGTTCAGCCAGACCAACGCGAAGCAGGCCGTGCTCGCGTTCAACGGCGACGTCTACGAAGGCTTCGACGCGAAGTCGCTCTCGTCGGCGGATCTCGACTTCGCGCAACAGCATGTGCGCGTGCTCTCCGGGCTCTATGGCCTGCTGCGTCCGCTCGACCTGCTGCAGCCTTATCGCCTGGAAATGGGCACGCGTTTCGAAAATGCGCGCGGCAAGGATCTGTACGCGTTTTGGGGCGAGCGCATCACGCACGCGATCAATGCGCAGATCGAGCACAACCACGCGAAAGCGGCGCAGGGCGCGCGCGTGGTGGTGAACTGCGCGTCGAACGAGTACTTCAAGGCCGTGAAGCCGAAGAAGCTCGCCGCGCCTGTGATCACGCCGGTATTCGAAGACTGGAAGGGCGGGCGCTACAAGATCATCAGCTTCCACGCGAAGCGCGCGCGCGGGTTGATGGCGCGTTATGCCGTCGAGAACCGCGTGGCCGAGCCCGCGGCGCTCAAGGCGTTCGACGTGGAAGGCTACGCGTTCGATGCGGATGCATCGAACGATTCGACCTATGTATTTCGTCGGCGCATCGCCGAGTAAGTGAACAAGCAAGCGGGAAGGAAAACATCATGACGATTGCCATCACCAGCCAGTTCGATGCGGGCGCGATCGAGGTTCTGTCGTGCGAGCGCGCCGACGACATCCGTCTGCGCGTGCGGCCGGACAACCAGTCCGAGTTCGCGCAATGGTTCTACTTCCGCCTCACGGGCGTGCGCGGCGAGCGTTGCGTGATGACGTTCGAGAACGCGTCGGCCTGCGCATTTCCCGAGGGCTGGCGCGACTACCAGGCCGCGGCGAGCTACGACCGCGTGAACTGGTTCCGCGTGCCGACCTCGTATGACGGGAAGGAACTCGTCATCGATCACACGCCCGACTTCGACAGCATCTACTACGCGTACTTCGAGCCGTATAGCGAAGAGCGTCACTCGGAGTTCCTGGGCGCGCTTCAGCAACTGCCGCACGCCACGCTCACGGAACTCGGCCAAAGCGTGGAAGGCCGGCCCATGTCGCTGCTCTCGCTCGGCATGCCGGGCGACACCGCGCCTGACGGCAAGCCCAGGAAGACGGTGTGGATCATCGCGCGCCAGCATCCGGGCGAGAGCATGGCCGAGTGGTTCGTCGAAGGGTTGGTCAAGCGGCTTGCCGGTTGGGGCGACTGGGCGGGCGATCCGGTTGCGCGCAAGCTGTACGACCGCGCCGTGTTCCATATCGTGCCGAACATGAATCCGGACGGCAGCGTGCACGGGAATCTGCGCACCAACGCAGTGGGCGCGAACCTGAACCGCGAGTGGATGGGGCCGGACGCGCAGCGCAGCCCCGAAGTGCTGGCCGTGCGCAATGCGATCGAAGCCACGGGCGTCGATCTGTTCTTCGACATCCACGGCGACGAGACGCTGCCCTATGTGTTCGTGGCGGGCTCGGAAATGCTGCCGGGCTTTACCGATCAGCAACGCACGGAGCAGAAGGCGTTCATCGAGGCGTTCAAGGTGGCGAGCCCCGACTTCCAGGATCAGCACGGCTACGAGGCGAGCCGCTACCGCGAAGATGCGCTCAAGCTCGCGTCGAAGTACATCGGTCATCGCTATGGCTGCCTGTCGCTCACGCTCGAGATGCCGTTCAAGGACAACGCCAATCTGCCCGACGAACGCGTAGGCTGGAACGGCGAGCGCAGCGCCGCGCTCGGCGCTGCGATGCTGCAGGCTATCCTGCATCACGTGGAGACGTTCGCGTAACACGCGCCTTCGTCACACAGACATCAAGAAAAAGGGGGAAACGGCCTGCCGTTTCCCCCTTTTTGCATCGAGCGTACTGACGAGTTCAGTGAGCCGTCGTCTTCTTCTTTGAAGTCGTTTTCTTCGCAGTGGATTTCGTCGTCGTCGATTTGCTGGACGACTTCGTGCTGCTCGTCGACGACTTGTGGCTCGACTTGCTCGCGGGCGCTTTCTTCGAGCCGTTGCCCGTGGCCTTCCTGGTCGAATGCTTGCCCTTTCCATGGGCGCCGCTCGACGCCGTGCCGCGCTCGCTGCGTGCGCGCGCCGGCGGGACCGGATCGTTCCAGCTGAACGCGAGCATCTGCTGCCCGACATAGCCGCAGCGAAACTTCAGGTCGTAGGGCGAGTTGCCGCTTGCTTTGGGAATGCCGATGCCGTCGACCGTCACGATCGTATCGACTTTCACGCGCTGCTTGCCTTCGTCGAACGAGTCGTTCCATGGCGTCACGCTCGCGTGCGCGCTGTCGAACGAGCTGGGTGGAAACTCGACGTGATCGAGCGCCGTCGACGTGCTTGCGACGAAATCACCATGCGCCGCGCAGTCCGCGACTAGCGGGTCCGCGTGCATCTGGGTGACGAACTGATTGACGAGATCGTTGTGTTGATCGAGTTGATCGGCCTGCGCGGCTGGCGCGGCGATGAGCATGAGGCTCGCGGCGCACGCCGCCAGTTGACCGGCTACGAACAACAGCCGGCGGGATGCATGGTTGCAGTCCATCTGCTTGCTTGGGATCAGGGGTGAAACGTCAGGCACCGTAAGATGCTGCACAGCCGGGTCGAGTTCAATCCGGAAACAATTATTTTCTTCTGCCTGAGCGATGGAATCGGCGCAAGCGCTGCTGCGTGTGCGCCGAAGGCCGATCGCGACGTGTCGTCGCGCCCGTCGTCACGTTGCTGGCGGTGCGGCGTTGAGGCAGCGCTCAGGTTCGCGGACCGCCCAGGCGATAGCGACGTACGTCGTAGGTGGTGACCCAGGTCGGACGGTAAACGGCGATCAGCGCCGTTGCCATGCCCGTGAACCAGGCCTCGCCCGATGCGAGCAGAAATACGCTGAATGCATAACCTGCGGGCACGGTGATCGCCGATCCGCCGTTGAGCGCGACATGGGTGCCGAGCGCGAGATAGGCCGCCGCCGAAACGGCGATGGCTGGCGACACGAAACCCTGGCCGACGATGAACATGAAGAGGTTGCGTGGCAGCCACGCGGTGCAGGCGCGCTGCAGCAGCGCCGAAATCGCGACAGGGAAGGCGCCGAATATCAGGAAGGTGAGGGCGACGCCTTCCCACGGGGCGTCGAAGACAAGCGCGGCGAGCCCGACGACGACGCCCATGGCGACGAGCGCGAGTCCCCAGTCGAATAGCGTGACCACGAGCGTGGCGCCGAGCAGGTGCAGCACGGTGCCGTCTTCGAGCCACGCATTGCTTGCCCACAGCACGGAGATTGCGACGACGATCGCAAGCCACACGTGCTGGAGCGTCGCGTCCTGCAGGCGCTTGAAGGGGTTCTTCCATAACGCGAGCGCGAGCAGCCCCGCGGTGACAACCCAGGCACCGATAGCAACCCAGAGCGGAAGCGGCGTAAATAGGAACCCCATGTGCTTCATATTACTCGTTGGAAGGCAAGCCGTGTGCGCGGGCGAGCACCAGGGCTTCCTCGTCCGCACCCTCGCTGGCCTCGCCGACCTCGACGGGGCGCATCTGCTGCGCTGCGGCGGGGTCGCCATAAGGCGTCACCGGCTCCGCGGCGAAGGGCAGCGGCTCCGCACTGTCGCCTGACAGCAACGGATAGCGATGCGCCAGACCGTCGCGTGCGCGTAATGGCACCGGGCCGTGCTCGCCGTGCCTGGGCTTTGCCGCCCGCTCGCATCGCGCGCGCAGCACCTGCAGCTGGTTCGCGAGCAAGCCGTTGTAGATCGCGACGGCCGCCGCGCGATTGGGCGCGCCGAGCTGCTGAAAGATGCTTGTCAGATGGACTTTCACCGTGCCCTCGCTGATGCCGAGCGCTCGCGCGATCATCTTGTTGGTATTGCCCATATGGACGCATCGCAGGATCTGCTCCTGTCGCGGTGACAGGTCGACCTTCGGCCGCACCTTGCGGGCCTGTGCGGCGGCCTTGGCGTTGAGCCGGGGCGGCAGGGGCCATGGCGTACATGGACCGAGCACGTCGGCCGGCAGATGATCGCCGCCGAGCATGATGAGCTCCAGAAACTTCACGATCAGGAGGGAGTCCGTTGTGCGCCGGATGATGCCGCGGGCACCTTCGTTGATGAGCGCGCGCACGGTCGTAGGCGTCTCGCCGCTGTCGACCAGTACGGCGACGGGCAGGCTGCGGTGCCGCATGACAAAGTGGCGCAGTTCGCCGGCGCGGATGCCGTCGTGCCAGTCGATCACGATGAGGTTGGGGGTGAACCGTTGCAACGCGCGCTCGGCGCTGCGCCAGTCCGGCGCGTCATTGAAGCGTGCGCGACGGTCGATTTGTCTTAACAGCGCCTTGAGCCCTTCGCGCCTTTCGGCGTTCGGATTGAGTACAACGAACCGCATGGATTTGCCCTCCTCTCGTTGACGGCCTCTCGCAATGTTGTGAAACGCGCACCGCTTCTAAGCGGCGGTGAACCAGACCAACAGCACCATGATGACAAAAAGGTTGCGCGCTGGCGGCCTGTCCAAAAGGCATAAGACATAGGGCAAAAAAAAGTCCCGCACACAGGCGGGACCGGGTAGGAATTTGGGCGTTGTCCTAGTGGAAGTGTGGCTGTACGGGCTCAGCATCTTCTGGCATCTCGGCGTGGACGATCTCGCCGAGCGGATCCGCATAGAGCGGCACGCCGCAGTCATCGCAATATTCCGGCTCGAAGCGGCCGGCGTGACGACGGATGTCGGTGATGCCCGATTCCTTCAGCAGCGCAACGATCTCTTCGAGCGGACCGCTGCTGACACTCTCTTCGGTCGGTTCTTCGTCGATGTCGGCGTCGCCGTTCTCGCGGCCGTAGAGCGGCCAGACCACGCCATACAGCACGTCATTGCTGCCGCGCTTCGTGAAGCCGATGCGGTATTCGTCGATACGGCGCTCGCCGAAGCCGGCGACGACGGCACGCAGGTCCTGCGCGCCCGCGCCGATCGTGTCGAGCAGATAGCGCACGGCGGTGCGGATGGTGTGCGGGCGCACGCGCTCGTCAGCGTCGCGGCAGGCGGAGTAGTAGGCGTCCGGCAGCAGGCACTCGAACTCGCAGCCCGGCATGACGACGGCAAGGTTGGCGCCGCCCTGGGTGGCCCATTGTTCGAGGCACTGGCCGCGCTCGATACGCGAGCCGTGCTCCTCTTCCTGCCAGCGGAAGAGCGGGGCGCCAACGGGTGCGGCGACGACGGCGAGCAGGAAACGCGGATCGGCGAGGATCGGCGACGTTTCCGGTAGTTCGCCCGAGCTGATTTTCGCCGGCGTGCCGCTTAGCGCCGCCTGCGTAAGCTGTTGTGCGAGGCGCCAGGTTTCGACATGGTGGCGCGGTAACTGGTCGATGCTATAGAGATAGGGGGCCATCGCGACGCGCGTGCCGTTCGCCAGCACGTGGGCCTGAAGATGGGTGCGCAGGGCGTCGGCGCCATCGGCCTTCAGCGGGCCCGAAGGGATGACATAGCGTGTCCAGGCCAGCACCGGCGCGGCGACGAGCAGCGCTTCGTATTGCGCGCCGTCGTGTTCGACGATGAACGACTCGCTGTGCGTCTCTGCCATGTCGGCGAGCGCGCCATAGGCGTCCGGATGATTCTGCTGCAGATGATCGAGCGCGGCGTCGAGCGTAGTCTGATTGCCGTTGCGCACGACCTTCGCTAGCAGCGTGTCGAGCTTTGCCTCCCAGAAGCGGTCTTCGGTGCGGCTGCCCGAGGCGAACAGGGCGAGCGAGAGGCCGACGAGTTTGTCGGCGTCAGGAGGAAGGCGTTTGGCGATTCGCGAGCGCATAAATCTGTGAGTTGGGGTGCAGAGAACCCCATATTCTAGTCGGTTCCGTGCGCGCCATCGGATTGGGCAGCAGGAGCACGCCGGATGGGCCCGTGCGCGATGCGGGATCGTCGTTGCTGCGCGGCCGGAAGCACTATGGCGACTGCTATATGGAGCAGGGGTGCCGTGTTCAGTCCGACTTTGCTAGCCCGTCAAAAAACCGCTTGCAAGATGTCATCTGCGTGACTAGAATTCCGGTCTTTCGCGCTTTCGATGAAGGCGCGGGGAGACGGGAAGCTTGGGGCGAAAGCCTTGTGGCGACTGGGTCTGCGGGTGAT
>NZ_JBFRCF010000015.1:0-232465 GCF_040965655.1 Paraburkholderia sp. EG286B
ACCAGCGTCGTCGAAGGGATCAACAACACCATCAAGGTCATCAAGCGCAGAGCCTACGGGTACCGCGACGAGGAGTACTTCTTCCTCAAGATCCGCGCCGCGTTCCCCGGTAATCCTCGATGAACCAAAAAAAAGCCGGTTCGCAAGAACCGGCTTTTTTGCTGGTGCGCCGCTTAGACCTGCGCGCCCGCGTTCGGATCGTTCGGATCGAACTTTTCCTTCTTGTCCTTGATGAGGTCTTCGCGCTTCACGCCGAGCCACATCGCGAGCGCCGCCGCGACGAACACCGACGAGTAGATGCCGAAGAGAATACCCACCGTCAGCGCCAGTGCGAAGTAGTGCAGCGTCGGGCCGCCGAAAAAGAACATCGAGAGCACCATCATCTGCGTACAGCCGTGGGTGATGATGGTTCGCGACATCGTGCTGGTGATGGCGTGGTTGATGACTTCGGTCACGCTCATCTTGCGCTCGCGCCGGAAGGTCTCGCGAATCCGGTCGAAGATAACGACCGATTCGTTCACCGAGTAGCCGAGCACGGCGAGCACCGCCGCGAGCACCGAGAGCGAGAACTCCCACTGGAAGAACGCGAAGAAGCCCAGAATGATCACGACGTCGTGCAAGTTCGCGATCACGCCGGCCACGGCGTACTTCCATTCGAAGCGGAACGACAGGTAGATGACGATGCCCGCCACCACGCAGGCGAGCGCGAGCAGGCCATCGGTGGCGAGCTCCTTGCCCACCTGCGGGCCGACGAACTCCACGCGCTGCAGCTGCACCTGCGGTTCAGCGGCCTTGAGCGTGGACATCACCTGGTCGCTCTGCTGCGCGGAGCTCAGGCCCTGCTTGAGCGGCAGGCGGATCAGCACGTCGCGCGAGGTGCCGAAGTTCTGCACCTGGGCGTCGCCGTAGCCGATCTTGGTGAGCGAGTCGCGCAACGGCTCGAGCGGCACCGCCTGCGGATACTGCACTTCGATGACCGTGCCGCCCGTGAATTCGATCGACAGGTGCAGGCCGCGGTGGAAGAGGAAGAACACCGCCGCGATGAAGGTCAGGAGCGAGATCGCGTTGAAGATCAACGCGTGCTTCATGAACGGGATGTCTTTGCGGATGCGGAAAAATTCCATGGTCTTGACTCCGTATCAGCGGGACGAGCCGGTATTGTTGCCGGAGCCGCCGGTGCCGCCCTGGGCATCGCGGCGGCGCACGACCGGCTTGGCGCGCGCGGCGCCTTTGGCGCCGGCCCTGGCCGGCTCACGCTTCGTGGCCGTCGCTGCGACGGCGCGGCCCGTGTCGGTGCCGGCATCGGCGCCGGCGAGCGCGGGCGTGCCTTCATCCGGCTCCGGACGCCACACCTGACCCACCGCGAGCGACTTGAGCTTCTTTTTGCCGCCGTACCAGAGGTTCACGAGACCGCGCGAGAAGAACACGGCCGAGAACATCGACGTGAGAATGCCGATACAGTGCACGATCGCGAAGCCGCGCACCGGGCCCGAACCGAACGCGAGCAGCGCGAGACCGGCGATGAGCGTGGTCACGTTCGAGTCGAGAATCGTCGCCCAGGCGTGTGCGTAGCCGTTCTGGATGGCCAGCTGCGGCGGCGCGCCGTTGCGCAGTTCTTCGCGCACGCGCTCGTTGATCAGCACGTTCGCGTCGATCGCCATACCGAGCGCCAGCGCAATAGCCGCGATACCCGGCAGCGTGAGCGTGGCCTGTAGCATGGAGAGCACGGCCACGAGCAGCAGCAGGTTCACCGACAGGCCGATCATCGAGATCGCGCCGAACAGCATGTAGTAGGCGATCATGAATACGGCGATGGCGGCGAAGCCGTAGATCACCGAGTCGAAGCCCTTGCGGATGTTGTCCGCGCCAAGGCTCGGGCCAACCGTGCGTTCCTCGATGATGTCCATCGGCGCGGCGAGCGAGCCTGCGCGCAGCAGCAGCGCGAGGTCGGCGGCGGCCTGCGGCGTGGGCTGGCCCGTGATCTGGAAGCGGTCGCCCAGTTCCGACTGGATGGTCGCCACCGTCAGCACTTCGCCCTTGCCCTTTTCGAACAGCACCATCGCCATCGGCTTGCCGATGTTGTCGCGCGAGACGGCGCGCACCGCGCGGCCGCCCGCCGAGTCGAGGCGGATGTTGACCGACGGACGCTGATGCTCGTCGAAGCCCGCCGAGGCGTCGATGATGCGGTCGCCGGTGAAGATCACCTGCTTGCGCAGCAGCACCGGCGCGGCGTTGCCTTGCGTGAACAGCTCGTCGCCCGGCGGCACCGGCGCGTTCACGTCCGGATGCAGGCCCATCGGGTCGGCGAGGCGTGCTTCGAGCGTCGCCGTGCGGCCGATGATGTCCTTCGCCTTGGCGGTGTCCTGCACGCCCGGCAGTTCGACCACGATACGGTCGTCGCCTTGCTGCTGGATCACGGGCTCGGCCACGCCGAGTTCGTTCACGCGGTTGTGCAGCGTCTGGATGTTCTGCTTGAGCGCGGCTTGCTGAACCGCCGTCTTCACGGCCGGCGTGAACGTGCCGACGAGCTGCACGCCGCCTTCGGGGTTGTTCTGCGAGGACCACTGCAGTTCGGTGATGCCGCCCGAGCCCGCGAGGACCTTGCGCGCCTGCTCGGCCGTATCGGCGTCGGCGAAATTGACGACCACCGACTGGTTGACGCGGTTCACGCCGCCGTCGCGGATGTTCTTGTCGCGCAGGAGCGTGCGCACGTCCGAAGCGTCGGAGTCGAGCTTCTTGTTGAGCGCGCCGTTCATGTCGACCTGGAGCAGGAAGTGCACGCCGCCGCGCAGGTCGAGGCCGAGGTACATCGGCAGCGCGTGCAGCGACGTGAGCCAGCGCGGCGAGGCGCTCTGCAGGTTCAGGGCGACGATGTACTGCGGGTCGTTCAGGTCGGCGTTCAGCGCCTTGTTCAGCGCGTCTTTCAGGCGCAGCTGCGTGTCCGTGTCGGCGACGCGCACGCGGATGTTCGCGTTCAGCGTCGAGTTGTCGAACGTCACGTCGGTCGCGCGGATATTGTTCGCGGCGACCGCGGCTTCGACCTGGGCGAGCGTGCCCGAGTCGAGCTTGACGGTGGCTTTACCGCTCGACACCTGGACCGCGGGCGCTTCGCCGAAGAAATTGGGCAATGTGTACACGAAGCCGATGACGAGCGCCACCAGCATCACGACATATTTCCAGAGGGGATAACGGTTCATTGGTTGACCCAACGGGGGAGGGGAATGGCCTTAAGCGCTGCGTGCGCGTCCGGCGTTGCCTTCGGGGCGTACCTGCATTGACGTTTGCTGGTCAGTGGCTGCGAGGGCGGGCCGGATGCGCGAGGCCGTTCTTTCGGAGGCAACGGCCTCGGGGAAACCGTGAAGCTTTACAGCGACTTGATCGTGCCCTTCGGCAGGATGGTCGAGACCGACGACTTCTGCACGGTGATTTCCGTGCCATCCGCGATTTCGACGCCGACGTAGGCTTCGCTGACCTTGGTCACCTTGCCGACGATGCCGCCGCTCGTGATCACTTCGTCGCCCTTGGCCATGGCCGCGAGCATGTTGCGATGTTCCTTCTGACGCTTCATCTGCGGACGGATCATGATGAAGTACAGCACGGCGAACATCAGAATGAGCGGCAGGAAGCTCATGAGGCTCGATTCGGCACCACCTGCTGCACTGCCTTGCGCGAAGGCATTGGAAATGAACGACACGTTGGTCTCTCCGTTTTTTACGATCAAAAAGCGAGCCGGTTATTCTACCACCGGCATTCATCGCGACGATGACGCAAAATTGGCTTTGCGATCAAGTGCTTATCCCGGATCCCGCCCCGACGCGACATGTGTACGCGTGAAAACCGGGGCGGCTCGGGCGGACCGCATGCCTTGCCCGCGTCATTGTCTCGAAAGTTAATTGTAATGTTTCGCGGCCGGCACGTGACGCGCCGTCGTGAGACGCCCTCTCAATCCACGCCGCGTGCGCGCTGTTCGGCGAAGCGCTGGCGGAACGCCGCGAACGTCTTCGTCTCGATCGCCGCGCGCATCTCACTCATCAGCTCCAGGTAGTAGTGCAGATTGTGGATCGTGTTGAGCTGCGCGCCGAGGATCTCGCCCACGCGGTGCAGGTGGTGCAGGTAGCCGCGCGTGAAGTGGCGGCAGGTATAGCAGCCGCATTGTTCGTCGAGCGGGCGCAGCGAGTTGCGGTGCACGGCGTTGCGGATCTTGATGTCGCCGAAGCGCGTGAAGATCCAGCCGTTGCGCGCATTGCGCGTGGGCATCACGCAGTCGAACATGTCGACGCCCGAGGCCACGCCCGCCACCAGGTCTTCCGGCGTGCCGACGCCCATCAGGTAATGCGGTTTGTCGGCGGGCAGCTTCGGCGCGATGTGTTCGAGCACGCGCATCATGTCTTCCTTCGGTTCGCCCACCGAAAGGCCGCCGATCGCGTAGCCGTGGAACGGCATCTGCGAGAGGCCGGCGAGCGATTCGTCGCGCAGGTCCTCGAACATGCCGCCCTGCACGATGCCGAAGAGTGCATTCGGGTTGCCGAGACGGTTGAACTCGTCGATCGAGCGCTGCGCCCAGCGCATCGACATGCGCATCGAATCCGCGGCTTCCTTGTGCGTGGTGGGCACGCCGTTGGTCGCGTAGGGCGTGCACTCGTCGAACTGCATGACGATGTCGGAATTCAGCACCTTCTGGATCTGCATCGACACTTCGGGCGAGAGGAACAGCTTGTCGCCGTTCACGGGTGAGGCGAAGCGCACGCCGTCTTCCGAGATCTTGCGCAGGTCGCCGAGCGAGAACACCTGGAAGCCGCCCGAATCCGTGAGGATCGGCCGGTTCCAGCCCATGAAGCGATGCAGGCCGCCGTGCGCCTCGATCGTCTCCAGGCCCGGACGCAGCCAGAGGTGAAAGGTGTTGCCGAGGATGATCTGCGCCTTCATCTCTTCGAGCTCGCGCGGCTGCGTGGCCTTCACGGTGCCGTAGGTGCCCACGGGCATGAAGATCGGCGTTTCGACCGCGCCATGATTGAGCGTGACGCGCCCGCGGCGGGCGAGGCCGTCGGTGCCGAGCAGTTCGAATTTGAGGCCGTTTTGCGGGCGTTCGCCCAGATACGTGCCGTGTTCGGCGCGTGCGTTGCTTTGATGACCGTCGGTCATGCGGTTGACTCCTGTGCTACCGGAAAGTGCTTTGCATGGGACCGGAGTATGCGCTAAAGCGCCAACTCCGGATCGCGTGCTTTGCATGGGACCGGAGTAAGCGCTAAAGCGCCAACTCCGGATCGCGTGCTTTGCATGGGACCGGAGTAAGCGCTAAAGCGCCAACTCCGGATCGCAAGTCCGGCGCAGATGATGAAACGCCGCCGCGCGTTTTTCATGTCGCGCGACGGCTTGGGAAATGTGCGTGTTACTTGCTGAGCGCGTCGTCGGTTCGAGTCAGCAGCATTGCGTCGCCGTAACTGAAGAAGCGATAGCGTTCGGCAATCGCGTGACGGTACGCCGCGCGTATCGTTTCGATGCCTGCGAACGCCGAGACGAGCATCAGCAGCGTGGACTTCGGCAGGTGGAAGTTCGTCACGAGTCGGTCCACCACACGGAACTGGTAGCCAGGCGTGATGAAGATATCGGTTTCCGCCTGCGTTGCCGCGAGCGCGCGGCCTGCGCGGTCGGCGTCGCGCGCAGCGGCTTCGAGCGCGCGCATCGAGGTCGTGCCCACCGCGATCACACGGCCGCCGCGCGCACGCGCAGCCGCGATCTTGTCGACGAGCGATTGCGGCAGGTCGTACCACTCGCTATGCATCTTGTGCTCGGCGATGTTCTCCACGCGCACCGGCTGGAATGTGCCCGCGCCCACGTGCAGCGTGAGCGTGGCGCGCTCGACGCCTTGCGCGTCGAGTTGCGCGAGCAGGGCGTCGTCGAAGTGCAGGCCCGCCGTGGGCGCGGCCACCGCGCCCGGATTCTGCGCGAATACCGTTTGATAGCGCGTTTCGTCGCTCGCGTCGGCGTCGTGCGTGATGTAGGGCGGCAGCGGCAGACGGCCGTGCTGCTCGATCAGCGTGAGGCAGTCGTCGGGAAAGTGCAGCGTGTAGAACTGATCGACGCGCTCGCCCACCGTCACGTCGAACGCATCGGCGAGGCGCAGCACCGTGCCGGGGCCCGGGCTCTTGCTCGCGCGGATCTGCGCGAGCGCCGTGCGCGCGCCGGTCAGGCGCTCCACGAGCACCTCGATCTTGCCGCCGCTGGCCTTCTGGCCGAAGAAACGCGCCTTCAGCACCTTGGTATCGTTGAAGACGAGCAAGTCGCCCGGCGCGATGCACGCGGGCAGGTCGGAAAAGCGGCGGTCGGTCAGACGCGCGGGTTGGCCTGGCAACTGCGTCGTGTTATCGACCTCCAGCAGACGGCTCGCGCTGCGCTCGGGCAGGGCGGTCTGCGCGATCAGTTCCTCGGGGAGGTCGAAATCGAAATCGGAAAGCTTGAACATGCGGCCTGAAGTAACGGAAATGCGCCGGAGGCCCGGCGCGCGGCGGCTTTGCGGAGCCGAACCGTCAAGCGGTTGCGCCCCAAAAAGCGGCTGCAATGGCCGATCGTGCGTGACGAAAGGCTATGATTGCGGGACGTGCGCGATAGCGATGCGCGCGCCGTGCCCGATGGCCGAGGCCGTCGCGCTGCTCGCGCCGCGCCTTGCCGGAAAGCCGATATTGTACTTGCGAAGCTGCCCATGCCCCCATCCGTTAGCCGATTGATGTCCGAAGCCGAGTCCGCGAGCGAGGCGTCCGACGACGCACGCACGCCCGAGGACGGCGAGCGCAAGCGGCAAGCGGACGCGACGCAAGGGGCCGCACCGCCCGCGCGCAAACGCGCCGCGAAGAAGTCCGCGGACCCGGCCGCAGAAAAAGCCGTGGAAAAAGCCGCGGCCAAAGACAAGCCCAAGCTCACCAAGACTGCCGACCGCCTCGCCAAACTCGGTCTGCGCAGCGACATCGATCTCGTGTTGCATCTGCCGATGCGCTACGAGGACGAAACCACGCTCACGCCCATCGGCGAACTGCTGCCGGGCGGCATCGCGCAAACCGAAGGCGTGGTGTTCGGCAACGAGATCGCCTACCGCCCGCGCCGCCAGCTCGTCGTGAAGCTGGAGGATCACAACGGCGACCAGCTTCATCTACGCTTCCTGAACTTCTACGGCTCGCAGGTCGCGCAGATGGCGATCGGCAAGCGCCTGCGCGTGCGCGGCGACGTGCGCGGCGGCTTCTTCGGCATGGAGATGGTGCATCCGGCGGTGAAGGTCGTGGAGGGCGACGCGCCGCTGCCGCAGGCGCTCACGCCCGTGTATCCGTCCACGGCGGGCGTGAGCCAGGCGTATCTGCGCAAGGCGATCGACAACGCGCTTTCGCGTGCGCATCTGCCCGAATTGCTGCCCGATACGGTCGCGCACGAGTTCATGGAGCCGCTGAATCTGCCGCCCTTGATGGACGCCGTGAAGACGCTCCACCACCCGCCCGTGAACGCCGACGAACACGAGCTGATCGACGGCACGCATCCCGCGTGGACGCGCATCAAGTTCGAGGAACTGCTCGCGCAGCAACTGTCGCTCAAGCGCGCGCACGAAGAGCGCCGCACGCGCGCCGCGCCCGCGATGGCGCGCCATGTCGCGGGGCGCAAGAGCGACGGGACGCTGCTCGCGCGTCTGCGCGGCGCGCTGCCGTTCACGCTCACCGGCGCGCAGGAGCGCGTGGTGGCGGAAATCGCGCACGATCTCGAACAGCCGCATCCCATGCAGCGTCTGCTGCAAGGCGACGTGGGCAGCGGCAAGACCGTGGTCGCGGCGCTCGCGGCGGCGCAGGCCATCGACGCCGGCTACCAGGCCGCGCTCATGGCGCCCACCGAAATCCTCGCGGAACAGCACGCGCGCAAGCTGCGCGGCTGGCTCGAGCCGCTCGGCGTGCAGGTGGCGTGGCTCGCGGGCAGCCTCAAGGCGAAGGAAAAGCGCGCGGCGCTCGAAGCCGCGGCGCTCGGCACGGCGCAGCTCGTGATCGGCACGCACGCGATCATTCAGGAGGCCGTGGAATTCGCGCGGCTCGGCCTCGTGATCGTCGACGAGCAGCATCGCTTCGGCGTCGAGCAGCGGCTCGCGCTGCGCGCCAAGGCGCAGAACGCGAAGTCTCCCGATGAAACGAAGCGCGAGTTCCAGCCGCATCAGCTGATGATGTCGGCCACGCCGATCCCGCGCACGCTCGCCATGACCTACTACGCGGATCTCGACGTCTCCACCATCGACGAGCTGCCGCCCGGCCGCACGCCGATCCTTACGAAGCTCGTTGCCGACGCGCGCCGCGAGGAAGTGATTGCGCGCGTGCGCGCGGCGGCGCTCACGGGTCGTCAGGTGTACTGGGTATGTCCGCTGATCGAGGAAAGCGAGACGTTGCAGCTGCAAACGGCCGTCGAGACTTACGAAACGCTCGTGGCCGCGCTGCCGGAGCTCACCGTCGGCCTCGTGCACGGCCGCCTCGCTTCCACGGACAAGGCCGCCGTCATGGATGCGTTCTCACGCAACGAGGTGCAGCTGCTCGTAGCGACGACGGTCATCGAAGTGGGCGTGGACGTGCCCAACGCCTCGCTGATGGTGATCGAGCACGCCGAGCGCTTCGGCCTCGCGCAATTGCACCAGTTGCGCGGGCGCGTGGGGCGGGGCAGCGCCGCTTCGGTGTGCGTGCTGCTGTATACCGGGCCGTTGTCGCTCACGGGGCGCGCACGCCTGCAAACCATGCGCGAGACCACCGACGGCTTCGAGATCGCGCGCAAGGACCTCGAAATTCGCGGCCCCGGCGAATTCCTGGGCGCGCGTCAATCTGGCGCGGCGATGCTGCGTTTCGCGAACCTCGAGACCGACGCATGGCTCATCGAGCCTGCGCGCGGCGCGGCCGATCGGCTGCTGCACGAGTTTCCGCTCGTCGTCACGCAGCATTTGAACCGCTGGCTCGGCGCCCGCGAGCAGTACCTGAAAGCCTAAATAGTCCAACTGCGAGTCCATTACGCGGAACCTGCGCGCGCCTACGCCGTCTGACCCTTTTGCGCTGATCACGCCCCGCATAGGGGTGTTGATTATTGGCGAATCACCGCCATAGGTGTATAACTACAAGCTATTGATTCACCTTTTTTGATTGGTCCCCGAATGACGCTCACTGAATTGAAATACATTGTCGCGGTAGCTCGAGAGCGCCACTTCGGACGGGCTGCGGAAGCCTGCTTCGTGAGCCAGCCGACCCTTTCGGTCGCCATCAAGAAGCTCGAAGACGAACTGAACGTGCAGATCTTCGAGCGCGGCACCAGCGAGGTGAGCGTGACGCCCATCGGCGAGCAGATCGTCACGCAAGCGCAGCGCGTGCTCGAACAGACGCTCGCGATCAAGGAAATCGCCAAGCAGGGCAAGGACCCGCTCGTCGGGCCGCTGCGCCTCGGCGTGATCTATACCATCGGGCCCTACCTGCTGCCCACGCTCGTCAAGCAGATGATCAAGCGCGTGCCGCAAATGCCGCTCATGCTGCAGGAGAACTACACGCTCAAGCTCATCGAGCTGCTCAAGCAGGGCGAGATCGACGTGGCGATCATGGCGCTGCCGTTCCCCGAAACCGGCCTCACGCTGCGGCCGCTGTACGACGAACCGTTCGTCGTGGCGCTGCCTTCGGGCCATGCGTGGGAGCAGCGCCCGAAGATCGACCCGGACGACCTCAAGCAGGAAACCATGCTGCTGCTCGGCAGCGGTCATTGCTTCCGCGACCACGTGCTGGGCGTGTGCCCCGAACTGATGCGCTTCTCGCAGAACGCCGACGGCATCCAGAAGACGTTCGAAGGCTCGTCGCTGGAGACCATTCGTCATATGGTCGCGAGCGGCGTGGGCATTACCGTGCTGCCGCGTATGTCGGTAACCGAGGTGAAGCCGCACGCGGGCGGCGTGGATTCCGGGCTGCTTTCCTATGTGCCGTTTGACGAACCCGTGCCGGACCGCCGCGTGGTGCTCGCGTGGCGCAAGAGCTTCACGCGCATGCCGGCGATCGAGGCGATCGTCGACGCCATTCACGCCTGCGAGCTGCCCGGCGTGAAGAAGATCGAGGCGCCTGCCGAGGCTGCCTGACGTCTATCGCGCCGTGCGCTTTCGGGCTGCGCGGCGCGTTTTCCCCTCCGGCGCGTCATTCGCCCGCGCCGCCATTCTCCAGCCTTACGTTTCTTGCGACCCCAATAATCAGCGTCTATTCGATAGATTGAATAAATCAAATTACATATTTCGATAGTCGTTGCTAAAGTTTCCTCTACCCGATCCCAACCGGAAAACCCCTGGAGGAAGCGATGCAAACCACGACCCCGAACACCCCCAGCACCTCGGCACGCGCCCATTCTGGCCTTCGCACCGTGTGGTTCTCGCTGCTCGTCGACCGCGCGCTGTCCGCCTGACGGCCTCGCGCCATCTCACCATCGCACGGCAGATTTCACCGAATTCCAGAAAACACACGCAAGCAAGGAAGGAATCCAGCATGACCGACCGTACTCTCACCTCGGCAGCCGGCGCACCTGTCGTCGATAACCAGAACTCGCTCACCGCCGGTCCGCGCGGCCCGGTGATGCTCCAGGACGTGTGGCTTCTCGAAAAGCTCGCGCACTTCGACCGCGAAGTGATTCCCGAGCGCCGCGTGCACGCGAAGGGCTCGGGCGCGTTCGGCACGCTCAAGGTCACGCACGACATCTCGCGCTACACGAAGGCAAAGGTGTTCGGCGAAGTCGGCAAGGAAACACCGCTCTTCATCCGCTTTTCGACCGTGGCGGGCGAGCGCGGTGCGGCCGATGCCGAGCGCGACGTGCGCGGCTTCTCGATCAAGTTCTACACGGAAGAGGGCAACTGGGACATCGTCGGCAACAACACGCCGGTGTTCTTCATTCGCGATCCGCTCAAGTTCCCGGACTTCATCCACACGCAAAAGCGCGATCCGCGCACCAACATGCGCAGCAACGTGGCCGCGTGGGACTTCTGGTCGCGTCATCCGGAGTCGCTGCATCAGGTGACGATCCTCATGAGCGATCGCGGCATTCCGAAGAACTATCGCCAGCAGCACGGTTTCGGCTCGCACACGTTCTCGTTCATCAACGCGAACAACGAGCGTTTCTACGTGAAGTTCCACTTCAAGTCGGCGCAGGGTGTGGAGAACTACAGCGATGCCGAAGCCGCGCAGGTGATTGCTCAGGACCGCGAATCGGCGCAGCGCGATCTCTTCAATGAGATCGAGAAGGGCAATTTCCCGAAGTGGCATTTCCGCATTCAGGTGATGCCCGAGGCCGATGCCGCGAAGGTGCCGTACAACCCGTTCGACATCACGAAGATCTGGCCGCACAAGGACTATCCGCTGATCGACGTCGGCACGATCGAGCTGAACCGCAATCCGCAGAACTATTTCGCCGATGTCGAGCAGGCCGCCTTCACGCCGGCGAACGTGGTGCCGGGCATCGGCTTCTCGCCGGATCGCTTGTTGCAGGGGCGTTTGTTCTCGTATGGCGACACGCAGCGCTATCGCCTCGGCGTGAACCATCACCAGATTCCGGTGAACGCGCCGCGCTGCCCGTTCCACTCGTTCCATCGCGACGGCGCAATGCGCACCGACGGCAACCTGGGCGGCAACGTGAACTACGAACCAAGCCGTTTCGGCGACTTCGCGCAGCGTCCGCAGGCCGGTGAGCCGCCGCTCGCGGCCGGTGCGGTCGATCACTACGATCACCGCGAAGACGACGACTACTACAGCCAGCCGGGCGCGCTGTTCCGGTTGTTCGATGCGGGCCAGCGCGAGCGGCTCTTCGCGAACATCGCGCGACACATCGACGGCGTGCCGGCGGAGATCGTGGAGCGTCAGATCGAGCACTTCCGCCGCGCCGATCCGGCGTATGCGCAAGGCGTGATCGACGCGATCGCGAAGCTGGCGAAGTAAGGACGCGGGCGCGGTTTGTTGTCACACGTTCAGACAGCGAGCCGCGCCTGAAGCAGGACTTCGAGGAATTACCACAGGAGCACGACCATGACCCGAACGATGACGATGACCCTCAAGACCATGGGACCGGGAAATGCGGCCGCGATGGCGCGCACGCGTGCGCAAGGCACGCAGATCGTGCGCCGGATGGTGGGCTTTGCGATCGTGGCGAGCGGCTTCGTGGCGATCGCCACGCAGGCCTTCGCGCACCTGGCAGGGCACTGAACGAGCCGGGTACGTTGCTGGACAGTAGGGTCGGATGAGCGGGCTTTCTGAACTTTCCAGGCTACACTGACGACCGATCGAGTGTTCGCGCGCCAGTTTTTTAAGGCGCAGGCGGGCACAACCGGATCGTCAAGCACGCGTAGTCTCACTGCTACACAAGGAGTCGTCATGGCCAAAAAAGCAACCGTACAGCACGTGAATATCGGCATCAGCGACAAGGATCGCAAGAAGATCGCGGAGGGTCTCTCGCGCCTGCTCGCGGACACCTACACGCTGTATCTGAAGACGCACAACTTTCACTGGAACGTCACGGGGCCGATGTTCAACACGCTCCACCTGATGTTCGAAGGGCAGTACAACGAACTCGCGCTGGCTGTCGACGCCATCGCCGAGCGTATTCGTGCGCTGGGCGTGCATGCGCCGGGCAGCTACAAGGAATTCGCGAAGCTCTCGTCGATTCCCGAAGCGGACGGGGTGCCGGCCGCTGAAGACATGATCCGCCAGCTGGTGGAAGGCCAGGAAGCCGTGGTGCGCACCGCGCGCGCGATCTTCCCGGCGACGGAAGCGGCCAACGACGAACCGACCGCCGACCTGCTCACGCAACGCATGCAGACGCACGAAAAGACCGCGTGGATGCTGCGCTCGCTGCTGGCCTGATGCCGATGCGGCGCCCGGGGCGCTGCACCTGAAGCACGATCAGCACGATGAAAGGCCCGCCGGATGTCCGGCGGGCCTTTGTTTTTGCGCGGGTGCGGCTCGCGGCGTCGGCGTGCCGCCCTGGCCTACAATAGCGGCATCGCTTTTCCCGCCCCGATCATGTTCGCCCGACTCCCGCTCTATTTGCGGCTCGTCCGCATGGACAAGCCGATCGGCAGCCTGCTGCTGCTGTGGCCGACGCTCAACGCGCTGTGGATCGCCTCGGACGGCCATCCGCCCCTCTCGCTGCTGATCATATTCACGCTCGGCACCGTGCTGATGCGCTCGGCGGGCTGCGCGATCAACGACTACGCCGACCGCGATTTCGACCGCCACGTGAAGCGCACCGCGGAGCGCCCCATCACGTCGGGCCGCATCCGTGCCTGGGAAGCGGTGGCGATTGCCGCGGGCCTCGCGCTCGTGTCGTTCCTGCTGATCCTGCCGCTCAATGCGCTGACGAAGCAGCTTTCGGTCGTGGCGCTGTTCGTGGCGGCGTCGTATCCGTTCACCAAGCGCTTTTTCGCGATTCCGCAGGCGTATCTGGGCATCGCGTTCGGCTTCGGCATCCCCATGGCATTCGCTGCCGTGCAGGATCACGTGCCGGCGCTCGCGTGGATCATGCTGGCCGCGAACGTGTTCTGGTCGGTGGCCTACGACACCGAATACGCGATGGTCGATCGCGACGACGACATCAAGATCGGCATTCGCACCTCGGCGCTCACGTTCGGCCGCTTCGACGTGCTCGCGATCATGCTCTGCTATGCGGCCACGCTCGGCATTTACGTGTGGGTGGGCGTGACGCTGGGCTTCGGCTGGCTCTACTGGCTCGGCTGGGCGGCCGCCGTGGGCTGCGCCATTTACCACTACACGCTCATCAAGAACCGCGAACGCATGCCGTGCTTCGCCGCGTTCCGCCACAACAACTGGCTGGGCGGCGCGCTGTTCGTCGGGATCGCGGCTCATTACGCCATCGCGGGACTCTGAGGCCAGATCGACGAAAAAAAAGCGCCGGGTGCACGACACGCCCGGCGCTTTTTCTATCTTGACGGCGGTGCGCTTACTGCTTGCCGAATTCCTCGCCCATTTCCTTCGCGCGCGCATCGGCCGCGAGCGCGCCCTTGACGATGGCGGCCTTCACGCCCGAAGCGTCGAACGACGCCAGCGCGGCGGCGGTCGTGCCGCCCTTGGAGGTCACGCGCTCGCGCAGCACGGCGGGCGGCTCGTCCGATTGAAGTGCAAGCTGCGCCGCACCCGTGAACGTGGCGATGGCGAGCGCGCGGCCTTGCTGCTCGTCCATGCCGAGCTGGCGCGCCGCTTCTTCGAGCGCTTCGATGAAGTAGAACACGTAGGCCGGGCCGCTGCCCGAGATGCCCGTGACCGCGTCGATCTTCGCTTCGTCGTCGAACCAGACCGTCTGGCCGACTGCGCCGAGCACATCCGAGGCGAGCTGGCGGCCCGCGGCGTCCACGCCGCTGCTCGCGACGAGGCCGGTTGCGCCCATGCCGATCAGCGCGGGCGTGTTCGGCATCGTGCGCACGACGCGCGCGTGGCCGTTCAGCCAGCGCGAGAGATCGTCGATGCGGATACCGGCCATGATGCTGATGACGACCTGATGGGCGCCCAGGTGCGGGGCGATGCCCTCGGCCACGGCCTTGGCGATTTGCGGCTTCACGGCGATCAGGACCGCGTCGTACGAAGCGAGCGCGGCGTCCGCCGCCGCGCCGGTGCGCACGCCGAACTGCTCGGCGCTGCGCTTGCGGGCGTCCTCGTTCGGATCGATCGCGTAGAGGTTGTCGGCGGGAACGCCCTTGCGGATCAGGCCGCCGATGAGTGCGGCGGCCATGTTGCCGCCGCCGATGAAGGCAATTTTCATGGTGATGGAATCGTTCAGTGAATCAGTGAGAGTAGTCGCGCGCGCCGAAAATCGCGGTGCCGACACGCACGATCGTCGCGCCTTCGAGCACCGCGGCTTCGAGGTCGGCCGACATGCCCATGGAGAGCGTGTCGAGCGCGAGGCCTTCTGCGCATAGCGCTTCGAACAGCTCGCGCAGCTGGCGGTGCGGCGCGCGTTGCGCCTCGAGCGAGGTTTCCGGCTCGGGAATCGACATGAGCCCGCGCAGGCGCAGGTTGGGCAGGGCGGCGATCTGGCGCGCGACCTGCTGCGCTTCTTGCGGGGTGACGCCGCTCTTGCTGGCCTCGCCGCTCACGTTGACCTGCAGGCAGACGTTGAGCGGCGCCATGCCGGCGGGACGCTGCGCCGAAAGGCGTTCGGCAATCTTCAGACGATCGACCGAATGGACCCAGTCGAAACGCTCGGCTACGGGGCGTGTCTTGTTCGATTGGAGCGGCCCGATGAAATGCCATTCGATGCTCGCGCGCAAGTCGGCGAGCGCTTCGATCTTGTCCACCGATTCCTGCACGTAGTTCTCGCCGAACGCGCGCTGGCCCGCAGCGTGAGCGGCGCGCACGTCCTGCGCAGGAAAGGTTTTCGAAACCGCGAGCAGCTCCACGCTTTGCGGGTCGCGGCCGGCGTTGCGGGCGGCGGCGGCGATGCGCTCGCGGACAGCTTCGAGATTGTGGGAGAGATCGGTCATCGGGCTTGAGGGCCGGCGCATGAAAGGGCGCACGCCGCCTTTTTGGATCCAAAACGAACAGAACGACGGCCATTATACGGACTGCGCACGGCGCGAAACACTGGCCAGCAAGGCTATACCGAATGGCCGACTGTTGGCGCGCCGTGCGTCTCGTTACGCTGGTTCCGTTCCCGATCGGTTCAATTCGTCACCAGCATATGTTCGACCAGCTCAATCCAGTGCGTGACCGGAATCGCCGTGCCGCTTTGCAGGTGCGTGATGCAACCTATGTTGGCCGAGACGATCAATTGCGGCTCCAGCGCCTGCAGCCGGTCCACTTTCTGGTTGCGCAGCGTGTAGGAAAGGCGCGGCTGCATGATCGAATACGTGCCCGCGGAGCCGCAGCAGAGATGGCTGTCGGCGGGCAGTCGCACGTCGAGTCCGAGCGCCGTGAGCAGCCTCTCCACGCCGCCGCGCAACTGCTGGCCATGCTGAAGTGTGCAGGGCGGATGCCAGGCTACCGTCTTGATGCTGCGCCGCCTCGTCGCGGCCACGAGCTGTTCCTCGAAGGCGGGCAGCAGCTCCGAGAGATCGCGGGTGAGCTCGACCACGCGGCGCGCTTTCTCCACATAGGCCGGATCGTCGCGCAGCAGGTGCGCGTATTCCTTCACCGTCGCGCCGCAGCCCGAGGCGTTCATCACGATCGCTTCCGCGCCCTGCTCGATGTAGGGCCACCAGGCGTCGATGTTCGCGCGCACGTCGTCGAGCGCATCGTCGGCGTAGCCCATATGCAGGCGGATCGCGCCGCAGCAGCCCGATTGCGGCGCGACGATCGTTTCGATGCCCAGCGCGTCCAGCACGCGCGCGGTCGCGATGTTGATGTTGGGCATCATCGAGGGCTGCACACAGCCTTGCAGCATCAGCATCTTGCGCGCGTGCTTCGCCGTGGGCCACGCGAGCGAGCGCTGGCGTACGGGCACCTTGTCGCGCAGGCGCTTGGGCAAAAGCGGCCGCACCTGCTGGCCGAGGCGCATGGCCGGCGTGAAGAGGGCGCGGCGCGGCAGCAGGCCCGCGAGCAGGCGGCGCATGATGCGCTGGCGCAGCGGCCGCTTCACCATCTGTTCGGCATGCTTGCGGCCCACTTCCACGAGGCGCCCATACTGCACGCCGGAGGGGCAGGTGGTCTCGCAACTGCGGCACGTGAGGCAGCGGTCGAGGTGCGTGAGCGTGCTCTTCGTGACCGGCGCGCCTTCCACCATCTGCTTCATGAGATAGATGCGCCCGCGCGGGCCGTCCAGCTCGTCGCCGAGCAACTGATAGGTCGGGCAGGTCGCGGTGCAGAAGCCGCAATGCACGCACTTGCGCAGGATCGCGTCGGCTTCGTCGCCGTCGGGGGTGTTGCGTATGAAGTCCGCGAGGTTCGTCTGCATCGCCGCGTGTGGGTGTCGTCAGAAGTCGGAATACAGCCGGCCGCGATTGAAGATGCGGGCCGGGTCGAAGGCGGCCTTCAGGCCGCGATGGATCCTCATGAGCGGCGCGGGCAAAGGCGTGAAGACGCCTGCGCTGCGGTCGTAGTCGCGCCCGGTGCGGAACATCGTGGCGTGACCGCCGGCTTGCTTCGCGCTGATCCGCACCGTTTGCGCATCGGTTTCCGTGATCCACCAGCGCTGCGCGCCGCCCCATTCCATGAGTTGCGCGCCCGGCAGTTGCAGGGGCTCCGCGATCGAGGGCAGCGCGAGACGCCACAGTGCAGCGTTGGGCGCGATCGACGCAAAGAACGGATCGGTCTGCTCGCGCAGGCCCGCCCAGAAGCGTTCGGCCTCCACGGCGTCCACCACTTCGCCGCCCAGGCTCGCGCGAGCTGTCTTCACCGCGGCTTCCGCGCCCGCGAGGCGTACCGCGAGCGTGCCGTTGCGCCAGGCGCTCGCCGTCATCGGCAGCGGGCGGCCGCCCCATTCGTTGAGCTTGCGCACGGCGTCGGTGCCGTTCATGTCGAATTTGAGCGTGGTTTCCGCTTGTGGCGCCGGCAGTACCTTCACCGAAAGCTCCAGCAGCAGGCCGAGCGTGCCGAGCGAGCCCGCCATGAGCCGCGAAACGTCGTAGCCCGCCACGTTCTTCACGACCTGGCCGCCGAAATGCAGCACCTCGCCGTGGCCGTTCATGAGCACCGCGCCGAGCACGAAGTCGCGCGGTGCGCCCGCGCTCGCCCGCCGCGGCCCCGCAATGCCTGCGGCAATGCAGCCGCCCAGGGTGGCCTGGGCGCCGAAGTGCGGCGGCTCGAATGCGAGCATCTGGCCGTGGGCCGCGAGCGCCGTTTCGATTTCCGCAAGCGGTGTGCCGGCACGCGCCGTGATCACCAGTTCGGCCGGGTCGTACGCGATGATGCCGCGGTGCGCGCGCGTGTCGAGAATCTCGCCTTCGAGCGACTGGCCGTACCAGTCCTTGGTGCCCCCGCCGCGAATGCGCAGCGCCCGCCCATCGGCGCTCGCCGCCCGGATGCGTTCGGACCAGTCCGAGACGATGTCGTCCTCTTCCATGTCGTGATGGTCGCGCTCGTTCGTTATAAGGTTCGTTCGATTGTACTGAGCGAACCTCGCCTGACAACCCGGAGCGGACCCTCATTCGGGTCACGCGATATGCATAGACGGCGCGGTGCCGGGTGCGCGTTTGCGCGTCTGTCAGAAGCGTGGCAACTCGGGGTGCGGCAGCAGATTCCCGCGCACGTGCATGCGCCCGTACTCGGCGCAGCGCGCCCGCGTGGGAATGCCCTTGTCGGGGTTGAGCAGCCTGGCCGGGTCGAACGCGTGTTTTACCGCATGAAACGCGTCGCGCTCCTGCGGCGAGAATTGCACGCACATCGAATTGATCTTCTCGATGCCCACACCGTGCTCGCCCGTCACGGTGCCACCCAGTTCGACGCATGTCTCGAGAATGTCAGAGCCGAAAGCCTCGGCGCGGTGCCATTCGTCGAGGTCGTTGCCGTTGAAGAGAATGAGCGGGTGCATGTTGCCGTCGCCGGCATGGAAGACGTTGATGCAGCGCAGTCCATACTGCTTTTCCATCTCGTGGATGCGCGCGAGCAGCGGCCCGATCGCGCGGCGCGGCACGGTGCCGTCCATGCAGTAGTAGTCGGGCGAGATGCGGCCCGCGGCCGGAAATGCATTCTTGCGGCCCGACCAGAAGCGCAGGCGTTCTTCCTCGGTGCGCGAGATCTGGATGCGCGTGGCGCCATGCTCGCGCAGCACCGTGGTCGTGCGCGCGATCTCGTCGGCGACTTCCTCGGGCGTGCCGTCGGCTTCGCACAGCAGGATGGCGGCGGCGTCGAGGTCGTAGCCCGCGTTCACGAACTCTTCCACGGCGCGCGTGGCCGGCTTGTCCATCATTTCGAGGCCCGCGGGAATGATGCCCGAGGCGATGATGCCCGCCACGGCGTCGCCGCCTTTCACGACGTCGTCGAAGCTCGCCATGATGACTTGCGCGGTTTGCGGGCGCGGAATCAGCTTGACGGTCACTTCGGTCACGATCGCGAACATGCCTTCGCTGCCGATCATCACCGCGAGCAGGTCGAGGCCCGGTGCATCGGGCGCGAGCGAGCCAAACTCGACAATCTCGCCGTCCATCGTCACGGCGCGCACGCGCAGCACGTTGTGCACCGTGAGGCCGTACTTGAGGCAATGGACGCCGCCCGAGTTCTCCGAAACGTTGCCGCCTATCGTGCAGGCGATCTGCGACGAAGGGTCGGGCGCGTAGTAAAGGCCGAAGGGCGCCGCCGCTTCGGAAACGGCCAGATTGCGCACGCCCGGCTGCACGGTGGCCGTGCGCGCGTACGGATCGACTTCGAGAATGCGCTTGAAGCGCGCGAGCGAAAGCACGATGCCGTGCCGGATCGGCATGGCGCCGCCCGAGAGGCCGGTGCCCGCGCCGCGCGGCACGACCGGCACGTCGAGGCGTCGGCAGATCTGCACGATGCGTTGCACCTGCGACTCGGTTTCCGGCAGCGCCACGGCGAGCGGCAGCCGCCGGTAGGCGGCAAGGCCGTCGCACTCGTAGGCGACGGTGTCCTCCTCGCGATGCAGCAGGCAATGCGCCGGCAGCACGGCCATCAACGCCTGGACTACCTCGCGCTGGCGTTGCGCGAGCGCTTCCGGGCTCAGCTCGGGCAAGTTCGCCTCGGGTGCGTTCATGTCTCCTCCCGTCTGTTGCGCTTGAGTGCGCTTCTCAGCGCTTGTCGGTTACACCGCCCAGCTGAAGATCTTGCCCGGATTCATCAGGTTGTGCGGATCGAGTGCGTGTTTGATCGCGCGCATCGTGTCGATGGTGTCCGCGCCGTGCTCTTCGACGAGGAAATCCATCTTGTGCAAGCCCACACCGTGTTCGCCCGTGCAGGTGCCGTCCATCGCGATCGCACGCTGCACGATGCGGTGATTCAGGCGCTCCGCCTCGTCGATTTCCTCGGGCTTGTCCGGGTCGATCAGGATCGCCACGTGGAAGTTGCCGTCGCCCACGTGGCCGACGATCGGGCAGGGCAGTGGCGAGGCCTTGAGATCGGTTTCCGTCTCGATCACGCATTCGGCGAGGCGCGAGATCGGCACGCACACGTCGGTCGTCACGGCGCGGCAGCCGGGCTTGAGCTGCAGCATCGCGAAGTAGGCGTTGTGGCGCGCGTTCCACAGGCGGCTGCGGTCCTCGGGGCGCGTGGCCCACTCGAAGCCTTCGCCGCCATGCTGCGCGGCAAGCTCCTGCACGAGCTGCGCCTGTTCCGCGACGCCCGCCTCGGTGCCGTGAAACTCGAAGAAGAGCGTGTGCTTTTCGCGCAGCGAGAGGTTCGAATGCTTGTTGATCGCGCGCACCGCGAGCGAGTCGATGAATTCCACGCGCGCGATCGGCACACCGATCTGGATCGTCTCGATCACCGTGCGCACGGCCTCCGCCATCGAAGGGAACGCGCACACCGCCGCCGAGACGGCCTCGGGCTGCGGATAGAGCCGCACCGTGATTTCGGTGATCACGCCGAGCGTGCCCTCCGAGCCGACGAACAGGCGCGTGAGGTCGTAGCCCGCCGACGACTTGCGTGCGCGCGTGCCGGTCTTGACTACGCGGCCGTCGGCGAGCACGGCGGTCAGGCCGAGCACGTTCTCGCGCATCGTGCCGTAGCGCACGGCGTTGGTGCCCGAGGCGCGCGTGGCCGCCATGCCGCCGATGCTCGCATCGGCGCCCGGGTCGATCGGGAAGAACAGGCCCGTGTCGCGCAGCGCTTCATTGAGCTGCTTGCGCGAGATGCCGGGCTCGACGGTCACGGTGAGATCTTCGGCATTGATCGAGAGCACGCGGTTCATCTGCGAGAGGTCGATCGACACGCCGCCCTGCACGGCCAGCAAGTGACCTTCGAGCGACGAGCCGTTGCCGTAGGGAATGATCGGCACGCCATGACGGGCGCACAGCTTGACGATGGTCTGGATATCCTCCGTGCTCTGCGCGAACACCACGGCGTCGGGCAGTTGCGGATCGAAGGGCGATTCGTCGCGGCCGTGATGGGCGCGTACGGCTTCGGAGGTGGAGACGCGTTCGCCGAACGCGCCGCGCAGTTGATCGAGGAGTTCGGTGGGGAACGGGCGGCGTGCGAGTGCCGGCGGCGCGGGGTGATTCACGCGGGTGTCTCCTTCGTATGGGAATGACTTCTGGCTCGGACCATTTTACGCTGAACGTCCGTGCCGCAAAGTCGCGCTCCTTATGCTGCGGTGCACGAAACCTATAATGGGGCCGGCAGGCATGGGCGCCGGACACGGCGCCGGGCGCGGGTGATGCGCGACCTGCGCGAATTTACAGCTTCGGAGAGCACGACATGGGCAATCGCCTGAGCAAGATTGCAACGCGCACCGGCGACGACGGCTCGACCGGACTCGGCGACGGCAGCCGCGTGCGCAAGGACGACGCGCGCATCGCCGCGATCGGCGACGTCGACGAACTGAATTCGCAGATCGGCGTGTTGCTGTGCGAATCGCTCCCCGACGACGTGCGCGAGGCGCTCGTCGCAATCCAGCACGACCTGTTCGATCTCGGCGGCGAGCTGTGCATGCCGGGCCACACGCTCGTGACCGACGCACATCTCGCGCGGCTCGATGGCTGGCTCGAGCACTACAACGCCACGCTGCCGCCGCTCAAGGAATTCATCCTCCCGGGCGGCTCGCGAGCGGCAGCGCTCGCGCACGTGTGCCGCACCGTGTGTCGGCGCGCCGAGCGCGCGGTCGTCGCACTGGGCGCCTCGGCGAACGCGGGCCCGCCGCTCGCCGATACGCCGCGCCGCTACGTGAACCGGCTCTCCGACCTGCTGTTCGTGCTCGCGCGCGTGCTCAACCGGGCGGCGGGCGGTAGCGACGTGCTCTGGCGGCACGATCGGGGCGCGGGCAAGGGCGAGGGCGCGTAAGGCATAAAAAGGCGCGAGCGCGTGTCGCCCCGTCCGGCCGATGTGCGGTCCAAGGTGGGTGTCTGGCGTCCAACCGCACCGTCATCGTCCGAAAGAGACTGTTTCCCGCACCGCAAAAGCCCCGCCGAAGCGCGCTCCAAGGGCATCCGCCGCGCGTTCACGGCCGGCGCAATCGGGAAATTGCTGGGGTGCGACAAAATGCCTGGGTCGGGCTGTCGCATTAAAGATGTATCTTGTGTGCATCTTTACCACGGAGAAGCCGTAAATGACTGCGCTCACTGCCGACCAGATGGCCCGCGTGAAGGCCACTGCGCCCGTTTTCGCCGAGCACGGCGCCACGATCACCAAGCATTTCTACAAGCGGATGTTCGCCGCGCACCCCGAGCTCAAGAACATCTTCAACCAGACGCATCAGCAAAGCGGCAGCCAGCCCGAAACGCTCGCCCGCGCGGTGTACGCCTACGCGGCGAACATCGACAATCTGGGCGCGCTCGGCGGCGCGGTCACGCACATCGCGCACAAGCACGCGAGCCTGAACATCCGTCCGGAGCACTATCCGATCGTCGGCCGCCACCTGCTCGGCGCGGTCGTCGACGTGCTCGGCGACGCCGTGGACCAGCCCACGCTCGACGCCTGGGCCGTGGCTTACGAGCAGCTCGCGAACATCATGATCGGCACCGAGGCGAAGCTGTACGAAAGCGCTTCGTGGAGCGGCTTCCGTCCGTTCAAGGTCATGCGCAAGCAAGTCGAAAGCGATGAGATCACCTCGTTCTATCTCGCGCCGGCCGACGGTGCGTCCGTGGGCGGCTTCGAGCCGGGCCAGTACGTGAGCGTGACGCGCTTCGTCGACAAGCTCGGCGTGGACCAGCCGCGTCAGTACAGCCTCTCGGACGCGCCCCACGGCAAGTGGCTGCGCATTTCGGTGAAGCGCGAGGCTGGCCGCGGCGAAGCGCAGCCGGGCCACGTGTCGAACATCATGCATGACGGGGTGGAAGAAGGCGCGGTGGTGCACGTGAGCGCGCCGATGGGCGAGTTCACGCTCGATCGCAAGAAGACCTCGCCGGTCGTGCTGATGAGCGGCGGCGTGGGCATCACGCCGATGAAGTCGATGCTCTCCACGCTGATTGCCGAGCGCAGCGAGCGCAAGGTGACTTTCGTGCACGCATGCCGTAACGCGAAGGTGCACGCATTCCGCGACTTTCTGCGTCACGCGGTGTCCGAGTACCCGAACGTCAAGCGTGCGGTGTTCTACGAAGAAGTCGGTACAAACGACCGCCAGGGCGTGGACTACGACTTCGAAGGACGCATCGATATCGGCCGCATCGAAGCGGATGTGCTGCTGCCCGACGCCGACTACTACCTGTGCGGCCCCGTGGCGTTCATGCGCGAACAGCGCGAGGCGCTGATTGCCCGCGGCGTCGATGCTTCGCGCATCCACACGGAGATCTTCGGCTCCGGCATGCTGTAACCGTTGCATACCCGGCACGCTGAAATTACACGCTGAGTACGCCGAATGAAAAAAACGCCGCGCGAAAGCGCGGCGTTTTGCGTATGCAACGGTAAAACATGTATCGAATTGCGACCGGCATTACTCGCCCGAAGCCCGCCGGTTCACGGCGCGATACCCCGATGGCGAAATCGAGAGCCTGCGCCGGAAGATCCGCGCGAGACGCTCGCCGCGTGGCACGCCGCAGCGCTGCGCGATCTCGTCGATGGGAAGATTCGTTTGCGCGAGCAGAAGGCAACTGGCATCGAGCCGGGTGCGCAGCAGATATTCGGAAGGCGTGAGGCCCGTTTGCGTCTTGAAGTGGCGCAGGAAGTTTCGCATGCTCATCTGCGCGACGCGCGCAGCGTCGGCAACCGAGATCGGCTGATGGTAGTTCTCGCGCAGCCAGTGAGCGGCCGAGCTGATCTTGCCGTTCGCGCTGTCCGACTCGCCATCGTCGAGCATGGGGCCGAGCCGCTCCCACGAGCCCGGCATCGAGTCCTCGGATACGCGCTGCGCCAAGGCCACGCCGTGATTGCGCTTGACCACCTTGAGCGCGGCGACGAGCGCCTCGGAAGGCGTCACGACCGAAGCGCCGGCGTTGCGCGCTTCCAGCGCCCGGCGTAGCCGCTGCGCCGAGTTTGCCGTATTGCCGCCCGTGCGCAGGAAGGGCACATCGGCGGCGGCGAGTACGGCGCGTCCCTCGCCGAGTGCGCGAATGATGCGCACTTTCGGTGCGAGCATCTGCAGCCGCGTGATGAGCCGCGCGTTGTCGCGCGCCTCCATCGCACCGGGGCCGCCGGCGATGAATAGTGTGTCGAAGCCGCTGCGCAGCGGGCCATGCAGGCTCTCGGACCATATCCGCAGGCCGCAGCCGCTGGCCACGTTGCCGCCAGGCTCGGAAAGCATGACGATGGAATAGGCAGGAAGCGTGTCGGCGCAGGCATCGTTCGCGAGACGGAACACATCGGCGAGCAAGGTCACATCCCCGAGCGGGAAGCCCTCGAAAACCAGGATGCCTATGCGTTTGGCCACGTGTCCGAACTTCAAATGAGCGCCGCGCGGCTGGAAAGCGGCTTGCCGGCAGACCACCCTATCGATGTACATGGCCGGTTCCTCGCGCAGAAAGGATTCGCAGGAGTACGTTGCGTTTTTGCGCCGCGTGCCCTGATCCGGCTGTGTGGGGCTGTTACATGCGGTCACATCACGCTCTCGGGATTCATGATAGGCCGGTGGGGTGCTGGCGCACGCCGCAGTCTGAAAATGGCGAGAAGTTGGCAGAATGGCTCGGTATGCTGGGCAAGGCGGCTCGGCGTTGATCGGGCGTTGATCCCGGGTGCGGCGGGACGCCTGGGCGCGTGTGGCGTGAGCTTAATGAAAGCCATACGGACAATGCATGAGGCGCGCGAGACGCGCGTTTGCCTGTTAGTCGGGCGTCTTCAGCAGAAATATTGTTTCGTATTGTTGTGCACGTCGTCACGCGTGAGTAGCTCTTCGGGCCAGAGCCACGCGTACTGGCTATGCTGGTCGAAGCGCCCGACGGGCACCGTGCTGTCCAGCATGAACGCATAGGCAAGCACCACATAGTGCGTGCCGATGCCGTTCTCCGCCGCGAAGTTGTCGGGATAGTGATGTTCGTACACGCCGACGAAGCGCGCCGCAGAGCGCTGCATGCTCGCAATGCCGAGTTCTGTTTCGACGATGCGGGTGAACGCAGCGTCTAGCCGTTCGTCCTTGCGAATGCGTCCACCCGGAACGAACCAGGTGCCGCGTGCAGGGCGGTTGCGCCGCTGACCCACAAGCACGCGGCCGTCGGCGTCGGCGACGATCAGGTCCATCGCGACGAGCGGTGCGAGCCGCACCACCTCCAGGAATTCTGTAGGTGACAGCATGGACGAGCATATCCGCGGGGTGACGGTCGTTTCGATTATGTGGTCCGAAGCGCAGTCGCTGCGCACACGGCGCGTGCGAGGCACGCGGCACGTTCATCAGCAGTCTAGGCGGCTCAAAATCGCGTTGCACTGTCCAGAGCCGCCTAAGTCTCGCTATCGTGGGCCAAGATGCGAGCCCAGGCGCTTGCGCTCAAGGCTTCGGCGCGACGTAGCCCGCGGGGGTGACAGCATTCGATCTGGCGACCTCGGCGTTGTCCGACACGACATACACGGGTGATTCGGTCAGACGCAGCGGGAGGATGCCATCGTTGTAAGTCATGGTGGTCGGGTTGCCCATCATGTCGAACACGCTCACCTTCCCCGCGCGCCCGCGCGCGTCCACCTGAAGCGTGTAGTTCGTCGCGCGCGTCGCGTCGAACCCGGTCTTCGCGCTCCAGCGCGCGTTGTCATGGCTCCACAACGCCGTGATCACCTTGCCGCCGCCCGGACGCGCGAACGCGTAAGCGTAGACGCCCGCGGGCGTGCCGCGCAGCGGCCCGAGTGAATACGTACCGTCGATCAGCCGCGTCATGGTCGCGACCGCGAGCGCGGCCGGCTTCGGGCTGATGTTCGACGCGCCGTACATGCCCTTCGGATGCTCGAGTTCGAAGAACACGCCGTAGCCCGGCGTCGTCTCCGGCATGTCCGCGCCATAGAAGACGAACGTGGTGTCCGCGCCTTCGCCGAGCAGGATCAGATGTGCGCGCGCGACGACCGCGCCCTGCGCGTAGAGCGTTTGTGCGTCGGGATAGTTGGCTGCGTAATTCGTACCGATGTCGTAACTAATACCTGTTTCGGTCACGAAGAGCGGGGCGCCCGGTTTGAGCACGTCGCGCATCGTCGTGCGCAGCTCGCGCATGGCTTCGGGCAGCGAAAGCGTGCCTTTTTCGGGTGCGCCGTACAGACGCTCCGGCGGATGCGAAGGGCTGGTACCGAAATCGTAGTAGCCGTGGATCGTCACGCCATCGAGATACTTAGCAATGCCAAGCGGTGCGAACTTCTTGAGCCACTCCGTGTTGCCCTGCACGCCTGCATAGGTCGGACCCATCACGATCGCCGACGGGTCGGTGGCATGGATGCCCTCGTAGACGGTCTTGTAGAGATCGACGAAATGCGCGTCGGTGTCTTTCCACGGCAGCCCGCCGTCCTTGTCTGGCTCCCACGTGACCTGATAGTAGTTGTGCGCCTGGTGCGGGAACACGCGCGCACGGATGCGTGCGGACTCCGCGCCTACACGCGACATGTATTCGCGCAACTGGCCCAATGACGAAGGCACGTAGCTGTGGGTCTCCTCGCCGTTCGCACTCGCCCACCCGGGAAAGCCGTCGAGCGTGATCAAGCGCATGATGTCGCCGGGCTTGAACTGGAGCTCGAGCTGGGAGGCGGCAGCGTCGAACGTATTCGGACCTTTGGGCTCCATGACGTACCAGCCCCGCTTGTCGTTGGCCCACACCAGACCGAGGTCGGTGTAAAGCGGACGCAGGCCGTCGCCGCCGCAGCAGTGCTGCCCGGGCGCGATATATGCTGAGCCTTGTCCACCGAAGCGGTGCAGGTCCTGGCGCGCGAAGGTGGGTGCGGGAAGTGCTGTACCCATATCGGGCAGCACGCCGAACGTGGTGATGCCGGCCGGCCGGGTGCCGCGCTGGGGCAAACCCGTAGACGGCTGCGAAGCCAGCGACGCCGAAAACGCGAAGTAGCCCGCCTGCGGCAGCGTGCAGGTGAGCGACGTGACGCGCGGGCCGGCTGCCACCGTGAAGTTGCCGCTTGCCTGCGGACGGCTCCAGGTATCCGTGATCTGCCATTGCACCTTGTCGTCGCGCGTCGCGCGCGTGGTCACGTCGATCCGCACGCTCTTGCCGCGGGGAAACAGGCGTGTCCCGTCGCTGCCGGGCGTATCGGCGGAGATGGCGTCGTCGCCTGCGTCTGTCGCCGCGCGCCCGGCGGCGCTCCTGCAAACGGGCGCGTCGGCGGCGCGGCAACTCATCACCGGGAGCAACACGCCGAGGACGCCCAGCGCGAGCGTTGCGGCCGGCACCCATGAAAAAGCGCGTGAGCCGCGCGCGGGAGGAGGGTTTACAAGTACAGATGCAAGGGCTGGGCGCAATGTCATTGGCAGGTTCCTCACAGCATGAAAGGGTAAGCCTAGTTGTTCGAGCCAGTCATTTGACGCCAGCCTCCAGGCTTTTCGCGCAATTTCTCCTGGAAGCGCCGCGCGCGAGTTGTGCAGTGCTCGCGGAGCCCGATCATATAAAGCGGCTTTTTGTGAATTTTTTTATTGTGCGGCGCAAACAGGATTTAACGGGTTTAAAATGCCCCTCGCATGCTCGAAATCGGAGCGCAAAGCTTCTTAAACATCATTTAATCAGACGAATCGACTTGCCGTTTTTAATTAGCCGTTTCGCTTCCATCCCATGCGCACGCATCGATCGGAAGGCGTCAAACGATTTGGTAGTAACAAAGGCGAATATACCTGTCTGTAACGGTTATCCGGCACTTTTGCCGATTCGATGTAATCGAACCAATTGCCTTTCACGCGGTTTGCTTTTTTGTCATTTAGCTTGGCGCCATACCTTCTAATCGGTCCTCGACCGGACTAAATGCGCCAATGTCTCGCCAGTTTCGGTCAGTCGTCGTTGGCGGAATTTTTCTCTGCCTATGATGCACTGCACATGGAATGCTATCGAAATGCTATTACCGGGACTTTTCGCTTGATACGGGGGATTGTTTAGGGGAAAAGCATGGCGTACGCAAGTCTGGATTTGCCGTCGTTCAGCCGCCCGCATCTAGTGACCGCGGGCATCAGTCGAGAGGTGCGTCATATCGCAATTCTGCTGTTCGATGGTTGTTCGCTCCTCGGCGCCGGTATTGTGGCTGAAGTGTTTCATGTAGCGAACGAACTCTCGACGGACACCGCTCGCAGTTCACCTTACGATGTAAGCATCCTTTCGGCCGATGGCGGCAACGTGACGTGCTCCTCGTCGGTACGGGTCTGGACAGATGGACTCGATGCGCGCCACTACGTCGGTTTCGACGCGCTGTTCGTGGCGGGTGGAAAGGGCGCCTTCGCGGCCGCCAACGACGAGCGTCTCGTCGCGTGGCTGCGCCGCGTGCACGCGAATACCGGCACCATTCGTCCGATTGGTGAAGGCCGTTCACTGCTCGAAGCAGCGAGTCTGTGCGGCCAGCGCACGCAGCACGAGTTCGGCTCGTATGCGATGCAAACGGGACGCGAGGAAGCGGGCGGCGACGCCGGCGACCGGCTCGAGTCGATGAAGAGCGCGCTCACGCTCGTCAAGCGGGACCTGGGCGTGGATGTTGCGCGCGCTGTGACCGAGCGGCTCATGCCCGATTCGGGCGGCAACCTGCTGCCGTTCCTCGGCGATGCGCTTGGCAGTGCGCCGGCTGACAAAGTGCGTGCAGCGGCGCGCTGGCTGCAGGAAAACTGTCAGCGGGCCATTTCGATAGCGGACGCAGCACAGGTCGCCGCGATGAGCGAGCGTAACTTTCTGCGCCGCTTCAAGCTGGAGATGGGTATCACGCCATCTGATTACTTACTGCATGCGCGGCTCGCGATTACCTGCAGCCTGCTCACCGATTCGGAATTGCCGGTCGACAAGATCGCGCGCCGCACCGGCATGGGCAATGGCGATCGCCTCGCCAAGATCTTTCGCAAGCGCATGATGATTTCGCCCACCGAATACCGCGAGCAAAGCCGCCGCGAGGCCGGCGTAGCTGTCTCGTAACGCCGCGGTAACAACGGTCGCACTTCGTTACAAACGGGGGTCGCTATTGGCGAGCCGAGGTGATCCTGCCCGATATGAAGGAGTCCGAAGATGAATGAAAGGTCATCGATTCATGAAGGACAAAGTCAGCCCCGTGCGGAAAGCGAGCCAGGTACAGCGCCCGAAGGCGCTACGCCTTGCACGCGCATCGTGCCTGTGGTGCTGGCTGGCGGTTCCGGTACGCGTTTGTGGCCGATGTCGCGCGAACAATTCCCTAAGCAGCTAATTGGTGTGGTGGGCAGCGATACGCTGCTGCAGGCCACCGTGCACCGCCTCGACGGCTTTTCGTCAGAGTGGGAGGTCGCGAGTTCGCCAATCGTCGTATGTGGTGAAGAACACCGCTTCGTGATCGTCGATCAGTTGCGTGCGTGCGGCATGGACGCGCGGCTCGTGGTCGAGCCGGCGCGGCGCGACACGGCGCCGGCGCTCACACTCGGCGCGGCGCTTGCGTGCGCGAACGGCGACGACGCGATTCTCATCGTGATGCCGTCGGACCATGCGATCACCGACCTGGACGCCCTGCAACGCGCGCTCGAATGCGCAGCGCGCCATGCGCAGCGCGGCGCGATCGTCACGCTGGGCGTGCCGCCGCGTTCGCCTGAAACGGGGTTTGGTTACATCCGCGTTGGCGAAGCGATTGCCGACGGCGCGCACCGCATCGACGGCTTCGTCGAAAAGCCCGCGCCCGAACTCGCGACGCAGTACGTCACGCAGGGCGGCTACTGGTGGAACAGCGGCATCTTCGTGATGCGTGCGAGCGTCTGGCTCGATTCGCTGCGCGCATTGCAGCCCGACATGCATGCAGCGTGCCTTGCCGCGTTCGTCGATGGCCAGCAAGACGGCCCCGTGTTCCGGCCGGCGGCGGACGCCTTCAAGCGCGCCCCGTCCGACTCGATCGATTACGCGGTCATGGAGCGGCTATCGGGCAGCAACGGCTGGACGCCCGAGGGCGTGGTGGTCGCGCTCGACGCGGGCTGGTCCGACCTCGGCTCGTGGGACGCCGTGTGGGCCGCGATGGAAAAGGACGAAGACGGCAACGTCGGACGCGGGCGTGTGGTGTTCGAAGGCGCGGTGGCGACCTACGCGCATTCCGATGGCAGGCTCGTGGCTTGCGTGGGTACATCGAACCTCGTGGTGGTCGAAACCGCCGATGCGGTGCTCGTCGCCGACCGCTCGAAAGTGCAGGACGTGAAGGGGCTCGTTGCGCGCATCAAGGCGGAACGCGCACCCGAGGCGGCTTCGCATCGCAAGGTGCAACGTCCGTGGGGCTTTTACGATTCGATCGATTCGGGCGAGCGCTTTCAGGTCAAGCGCATTGTCGTCACGCCGGGCGCACGGCTCTCGTTACAACTGCATCACCATCGCGCCGAGCACTGGACGGTTGTGCGCGGCACTGCACTCGTCACTCGTGGTGAGGAATCCTTTCTTATGACGGAAAACGAGTCCACTTACATTCCGCTCGGTGTGCGTCACCGGCTGGAAAATCCGGGCAAGGTGCCGCTCGAAATCATCGAGGTGCAGTCGGGAGCGTATCTGGGAGAGGACGACATCGTTCGTCTCGACGATACGTACGGCCGCTGCGGTTGAGGGCAGCGGCACGGCCTGCAGGGAGAAAAAAAGGGAGAAAGCATGCGCGAGCTACAAAATCTGATGGCGAGAGTGCTCGACGTATCTGCCGTAATGATCGGCGCCAGCGTGGCTTCGGAGATCCGCTTCGAAGATATCGTGCCGCGCGGCGTGAACGAAGCCTTCGTGCTGCTTTCAGCGGCCTTCGCGCTCGTGATCTTTCCGGCGTTCGAGCTTTACCAGTCGTGGCGCGGCCGCTCCAAGGCGCTGCTTGCGGGCCAGGTGTCGCTCGCCTGGCTCGTGGTGCAGGGCTGCGCGCTCATCTCGATGTACTCGACGATGCACCACGTCGATGTCGTTTCGCGTCTGTGGTTCGCTTACTGGACGGCCGTTGCAGGCGGCTTGCTCATTACGTGGCGAGTTTTCGCGCACGGTGTGCTTGCGCACATGCGGCGCGCAGGCATGAACCTTCATCAGGTCGCCATTGCGGGTTCCGCTTCGCAGTGCGACGAGATTGTGCGGCGCATCGATGCGGAGCCAGGCTCTGGTTTTCGCGCGAGCGCGCTCTACAACACCATGCCGCAATCGGCACGGCCCGTGTCCGAGAAAGACGCGCCGGTGTGCGATACGATCGAGTCGTTCGCGCAGCACATCCGCGAACACGACGTGCACGAGTTGTGGCTCGCGCTTTCGCTTGCCGAGGAACGCACCGTTGTGCGGCTCGTGAGCGAGTTTCGCAACGACCTCGTGAACATCCGCTTCATTCCGGACGTGCGCTCGCTGGCGCTGTTCGACACCAGTACGGTGATCGAGCTGCTCGGCGTACCCGCGATCAACCTCGTCGCCTCGCCGCTGCCCGCGAGCGCGCAACTCAAGAAGGCGCTGTTCGACCGCGTGTTCGCAACGCTCGCGCTCGTGAGCCTCATGCCGCTGCTCATCGGCATTGCGATTGCGGTGAAGGTTTCCTCGCCGGGGCCGGTGCTGTTCAGGCAGCGCCGCAAGGGCGCAGACGGCCGCGTGTTCACGATCTACAAGTTCCGTACGATGCGCGAGCACAAGGAGGCGCCCGGCACGGTGAGCCAGGCGACGCGCCACGACCCGCGCGTGACGCGTCTCGGCGCGTTCCTGCGCCGCACGAGCCTCGATGAATTGCCGCAGTTCTACAACGTGCTGCGCGGCGACATGTCGGTAGTCGGACCCCGCCCGCATGCGCTCGAGCACGACGATCTTTATCAGAGCGTGGTGAAGGGCTACATCCACCGCTATCGCATCAAGCCCGGCATTACCGGGTGGGCGCAGGTCAACGGATTTCGCGGCGAGACCGATCGCCTCGAAAAGATGGAAATGCGCGTAGCGCACGATCTGTATTACCTCGGCCATTGGTCGTTCTGGCTCGACATGCGCATCATCGCGGCCACGATCATTCACGGTCTGGTTGGTCGTAACGCGTATTGAGCGCTGCGGCGCATTCGAGCGAGCATTCGAGCAAGCATCACCAGCAAGCAACACCAGGTTTCGGGAGAAGCAAGATGGCGATGAATTATGACGGCGCTTACTATGGCGCAGCAGGCGCCGACGAGCGATACCTTGGCGACTACCTGCAGACGATGGTGGCGAACTGGCGCGCCATCGCGATCGTGACGCTTGCCGTCACGCTGCTGGGCACAGCCTATGCGTTCCTCGCGACGCCGACCTATCGGGCCGACGTGCTGTTCCACCTCGTCGACAAGGGCGACGCCAGCAAGAAGGACAGCAGCCTGCCGCCGCTCACGGGCATGTTCGACGAGAAGTCGACCGCGAACGGCGTGATCGAAATGCTGAAGTCGCGCAACGTGACCGAGGAAACGGTGCGCAAGCTGCACCTCGACATTTCGGCGCGGCCGCGCGAAATGCCCGTGATCGGCGGCATGCTCTCGGGCATCCTGAGCGCGCCCTGGGCGCAGCACCTGCCCGGGTTCCTGCGGCCGTCCGGCTACGCTTGGGGCGGCGGCGACATCAAGGTGTCGCGCTTCGATACGCCCGAAGCGATGTACGAGCGCGACTTCACGATCGTCGCCGGCGACGAGCCCGGCACCTTCACGCTGCGCGACCCCGACGGCATTCCGCTCCTGCAGGGCCGCGTCGGCGAGGACGTGAGCGCCAACACGTCGGTCGGGCCGATCGCGCTGCACGTCGACAGTTTGAGCGGGCCGCCGGGAACGCCTTTCCTGCTCACGCGCGCCTCGACGCTCACCACCGTCGACCGGCTGGAGAATTCGCTGCAGATCCAGGAAGTCGGGCTGCAGTCCGGCGTGATCCGCGCGAGCCTCGAAGGCCACAACAGCAAGACGACGGCCGCGATTCTCAACAACGTGGCGCACGAGTTCATCAAGCAGGACATCGCAAGCCGTTCGGCGGAAGCGGAACACATGCTCGCGTTCCTCGACGACCAGCTGCCGCAACTGCGCTCGCAGGTCGACGCGGCCGAGCAGAAGTACAACAAGTTCCGTAACGAACACGGCACCGTCGATCTCGGCGAAGAAAGCCGGCTGCTGCTCCAGCAGGTGAGCGACAACAAGATCCGTCTCGAAGACCTGCGGCAGCAACGCGCGGAACTCGCGCAGCGTTTCACCGAGCATCACCCGGCCGTTCAGGCGCTCGACGCACAGATCGGCACGCTGCAAGCGGCGCAGTCGCAGCTCACGCGTAACGTGGCGCAACTGCCGGACACGGAGCAGTCGGCCGTGCGCCTGTTGCGTGACGTGCATGTGAGCACGGAGCTGTACACGAGCCTGCTGAACAGCGCGCAGCAACTGCGCGTGGCGCGTGCGGGCCAGGTGGGCGACGTGCGCGTGGTCGATTTCGCCGAAGCGCCGGATGATCCCGTGCGTCCGAAGAAGCTGCTCGTGATCGCGCTCGCGATCGGCGCGGGGCTCGTGCTGGGCGTGCTCGTCGCGTTCGTGCGCAAGTCGCTGTACGGCGGTGTGGAGCGTCCAGACGAGCTCGAAGCCGCGCTCGGCGTGCCGGTCTTCGCCGTGGTGCCGCGCAGCCCGCAGCAGCTGCGTCTGCAGCATCACGTGTCGTCGCGCCGGCGCGGACTGCACGTGCTCGCGCAGCAGAATCCGCAGGACGTCGCAGTGGAAGGCGTGCGCAGCCTGCGCACCTCGCTGCAGCTCACACTCAACGACGCGCGCAACAACATCGTGATGCTCACGGGCTCGCGGCCCGACATCGGCAAATCGTTCCTGTCGGTCAATCTCTCCGCGCTGGTCGCCTCGGTGAACAAGCGCGTGTTGATCGTCGACGGCGACATGCGGCGCGGCGATGTGCACTCGCACTTCGGCATCAAGCACCAGCCGGGTCTCTCCGACGTGCTGCTCGGCGCCGATCTGGACCAGGCGATCCAGCACGAGGTGCTGCCTGGACTCGACGTGCTGGCCAAGGGCTCGCTGCATTCGCATCCGTCCGAGCTGCTGATGAGCCCGCGCTTCGAGTCGCTGCTCGAAGAACTGGGGGCGCGGTACGACCTCGTGATCGTCGATACGCCGCCGGTGCTCGCGGTGACCGACTCGACCGTGATCGGACGTTACGCAGGCACGACGCTGCTCGCGATCCGCCACGGCTGCCACCCGATTTCGGAGCTCGAGGAAACGGTCAAGCGCCTGCGCATTGGCGGCGTGAATCTGCGTGGCGTGCTGCTCACCGACGTGCCGAAGACCGGCGCGTTCATCGGCGGTGGATATCGCGGCGGTTACTACGGTTACGAAAGCATTGCAGGGTAGTAGCAGGTTGGCAGCAGATCCGCGGCCGGCTTGGGGGCCGCCGCGGATAGTGGAACCACCGAATCCCATTTCGCTCACGCGAGGAGAGAACGATGGCGATGGCTCGCAAGGTTGCGTTGATCACCGGTATCACCGGTCAGGACGGTTCGTATCTGGCAGAACTGCTATTGAACAAAGGCTACGAAGTGCACGGCATCAAGCGGCGCTCGTCGCTCTTCAACACGGACCGCATCGATCACCTGTATCGCGACGTGCACGACCCGGAACCCGGCATCCAGCTGCATCACGGCGAGCTGACCGATTCCACGGCCTTGTTGCGCGTGATCCAGCGCGTTGCACCCGATGAAATCTACAACCTCGCCGCGCAAAGCCATGTGGCGGTGTCGTTCGAGGAGCCCGAGTACACCGCGAACGCGGATGGCCTCGGCACGCTGCGCATTCTGGAGGCCATCCGCATTCTCGGCCTCACGCAGAAAACGCGCTTTTATCAGGCGTCGACCTCCGAGCTCTACGGGCTCGTGCAGGAAGTGCCCCAGCGCGAAACCACGCCGTTCTATCCGCGCAGTCCCTATGCGGTGGCGAAGTTGTTTGCGTACTGGACGACGGTCAATTATCGCGAGGCGCACGGCATCTATGCGTGTAACGGCATCCTCTTCAATCACGAGTCGCCGCAGCGCGGCGAGACGTTCGTGACGCGCAAGATCACGCGCGCTATCGCACGCATCGCGGTCGGCCTGCAGAAGATGCTGTATCTCGGCAACCTCTCTGCCATGCGCGACTGGGGCCACGCGCGCGACTACGTCGACATGCAGTGGCGCATGCTCCAGCAGGAGCAGCCTGAAGACTTCGTGATCGCAACGGGTGTTCAGTACAGCGTGCGCGACTTCGTGCGTGCGGCGGCTGAGGAGCTGGGCATCACCGTGCGTTTCGAGGGCAGCGGTGTGGACGAAGTCGGCATTGTCGACCATGTGGAATCGCGCGACATGCGCCTTGAACCGGGCGACGTGATAGTGCGTGTGGATCCCCGATACTTCCGTCCGACTGAGGTCGAAACGCTGCTCGGCGACGCCTCAAAGGCCCAGGAGAAGCTGGGCTGGAAGCCGGTTACCTCGTTCCAGGCGCTAGTCAAGGAAATGGTGCGAGCCGACTATCAGGCTGCCCGGCGCGACGCGCTCGTCACGCTGGCCGGTTTCAGGGCCCTCGAACATCACGAGTGAACGCATGGACAAGAACTCCCGAATCTTCGTGGCCGGCCACCGGGGCATGGTGGGCTCGGCACTCGTGCGCGCGCTGCAGGCGAATGGCTACTGGAATCTCGTCATGCGCACACATGCCGAACTGGACCTCACCGACCAGGCCGCGGTCAACAGCTTCTTCGACGGCGAGCACATCGACGCGGTGCTGCTCGCGGCCGCGCGCGTGGGCGGCATCCTCGCGAATTCGACGCAACCCGCACAGTTCGCCTGGGACAACCTGGCGATCGAGACCAACGTGATCCGGGCCTCCTACAACGCGGGCGTGCAGCGCCTCGTGTTCTTCGGCTCGTCGTGCATTTATCCGCGTGAATGCCCGCAGCCGATCCGCGAAACCTATCTGCTCACCTCGCCGCTCGAGCCGACCAACGAGGCCTACGCGATCGCGAAGATCGCGGGCCTGAAGCTCTGCGAAGCGTACAACCGACAGTACGGCACGCATTTCGTCTCGCTCATGCCGACCAACCTGTACGGCCCCAACGACAACTACGACCTCGGCAGCAGCCATGTGCTGCCCGCGCTGATCCGCAAGGCGCACGAGGCGCGCAGCAAAGGCCAGCGCACGCTGACCGTCTGGGGTTCGGGCATGCCGCGCCGCGAGTTTCTGCACGTCGACGATCTCGCCGATGCGACGATTTTCGTGCTCGAGCACGAGACCGGCGACGGCGTGTACAACGTCGGCGTCGGCGAGGACCTGTCGATTCGCGACCTCGCGCAGCGCGTGTGCGACGTGGTGGGCTTCGAAGGCGAACTGGTATTCGATTCGACCAAGCCCGACGGCACGCCGCGCAAGCTGCTCGACGTGTCGCGCCTGGGCGATCTGGGCTGGCACGCGCACATCGGCCTCCAGGAGGGGCTCGCCCGCACCTACGACGATTTTCTGCAAACCCAGGCCGCGCCGGCGTACGAGGCGGGCATGCGGGTTTGACGTGGCCTGACGGGACCGATGGCGTTCGAAACGATCGGCTCAAAAGGACGAAAGGGAAGAGGCGTCTGGTTGGTGGTGGGCGTCGTGCGCGGACCGGATGCACGACGCCCGCTTTTTTTCGCTCGGCGCGCGAGACGATTAAAGGCGGCACACAGCAGTTCAGGGACGGAAGCGACGCAATGAGAATCCTGATTTACGGACTGAATTACGCGCCCGAAGTCACAGGCGTCGGCAAATACACAGCCGAAATGGCGGAGCTGCTCGCGGCGCACGGCCACGAGGTGCGCGTGATCTGCGCGCCGCCTTATTACCCGCAATGGCGCGTGCATGAAGGCTATCGCGCGGGGCGTTACCAACGCGAAACGTTGCGCGGCGTAGGCGTCTGGCGTGCGCCGCTGTGGGTGCCGACCCAGCAGGGCGGGCTCAAGCGCATCGTCCATCTGGCGAGCTTCGCGCTCTCGTCGCTGCCGCTTCTCGCGCGGCTCGCGGCGTGGCGGCCTGAGGCCGTCATGCAGATCGTGCCGACGCTGTTCTGCGCGCCCGGCGCGCTCCTGCTCGCGCGGGCCGTCGGCGCGCGCAGCTGGCTGCATATTCAGGACTTCGAAATCGATGCGGCATTCGACCTTGGGCTGCTGCGCGGCGGCCAGGAGTCGCGTCTCGGGCGCGCGGCCCTTGCCGGCGAACGCTGGCTGCTGCGGCGTTTCGACGTCGTCTCGTCGATTTCGGCGCGCATGGTCGAGCGCGCCATCGACAAGGGCGTCGATGCCTCCCGCGCCGTGTGCCTGCCGAACTGGGTCGACACCGAGGCAATCTTCCCGCTGCCGTATCCGAGCGCGTTCCGGCGGCGCCTGGGCATCCCGCAGGACAACACTGTCGTGCTCTACTCGGGGAACATGGGGGCGAAGCAGGGCATCGAGATTCTCGCGGATGTCGCAACGGCGCTCGCCGCGCGGCCCGATATCAGCTTCGTGTTCTGCGGTGACGGCGCGGCCAGGCGCGAGCTGATCGCGCGTTGCGAGCCGCTCTCGAACTGTCACGTGCTGCCGCTGCAGCCGTCTTCGATGCTCAACGAACTGCTGAACGTGGCCGATATCCACGTGCTGCCGCAGCGCGCCGACGCTGCCGACCTCGTGATGCCCTCTAAGCTCACCGGCATGCTCGCGAGCGGCCGTGCGGTGGTCGCCATGGCGCGGCCCGGCACGAGTCTCTTCGACGTGGTCTCGAACCACGGAATCGTGGTGCCGCCCGAGGATGACGCAGCGCTCGCTGCGGCGATCGTCGATCTGGCCGGCGACCCCGCGCGCCGCGCCGCGCTTGGCCGTGCCGCGCGGCGCTACGCGAAGCGCATGCTGTCACCGCAGGCGATCTTCGACGTGCTCGAAGCGAGGCTTGCCGGGCTAGCGGGTGAGGTTGCCGGGCCGGCGGGCCAGACGCAGGTCGAGCCGCAAACCGCGGCAGGTGGCGCTGCTTCGGCGCAGCAAGGCGTGGGTCAATCCGCGGGTCAGAATCAATCTGCGCGTCAGGCGGGTAAAGGCGGATCGACGTTGCCCGAGGTCGAGCAGTCCGATGTATGAGTGGCAGCGCCCAGGGCCGCGACGGTGGCCTTGGGCTGTCCCGGACCGCTAGCGCAGCTTACCAGGGCGACTTGTAGAGTTCGGAGTTGGACTGGTCCGGCGACCCGTACGGGCTGCCATACGGATTGCCGTAGACCTGCGCAGTTGGCGAGGTTTGGCTGGCGCCGTAATCATAGCCGGCCGTCGAGCGGCTTCCCTTCGCACCGCCGCCTCCGCCCCCGCCCCCACCGGTGCTCCTCGCCACCGCATTGCCGGCGCGCGACATGCCGTTCGCGCCGATCCTGCTGTGATTCGCGGCGCCCCTACCGCCTGCGCTCGAAGCGCTGCTTCTGTCACCCCTGCCACCGTTGGCGCTCACCGCGCTCGCGGCGTAATCCCCCGGCGTCACGACATGCATGTGCTTTTCGTTCGTGAGCGCGTCTCGCGCGTCGTCTGGCGACGCGCCGTTGCTGCTGTACGGGGTCACGCTGTACGGGTTGTCCGAGGTGCCCGGACCGCCGAGCAGACGCTGTTCATCTTGTTGCTGGCGCTGCACGGCGTTGGCGGGGGTGTCGCCCTGGCCGCTGCTTTGGCGACTCTGGTCACTCGCGGCAGCGGGGGAGCCACCGGTGGCGGCGCCGTACGTGGCGCTCTGCGCAAACACCGCGCACGGCCACGCGGCGCACGCGGCCTGCAGCGCGGCGGCGAGTACATAAGGCGCAAATCGATGATGAGAAAAACTGGACATGGCATTGATCCCGCGCGCCGCGAACGATGCGGCGTCAAGCCTTCATGTTGCCTACCGCGCGTCGCGCCGCTGCGCCAAAACCCCTGCCGTGTCGGCCACGCGTGCGAGGCGCTGCGGTGGCCGCCCGATAATGACAGCGTGGCTTGATGCGTCCCGTTATGCGGGCCGCCAGGCTTGCAACCGCAGGAAGCCAACAGGAACCGACCCGGATGGGCAAGGAGCGTTCATGACGGAAGCGGTCGAAGGTTTAGGGACCCGCAAAGGGAACGTCGGCGCGGCTGGGCGCAGGGAGGGAGCGGGCGAAGCGCCGCCCGCAGGCGTCGTGCCGCCACAAGCCGCAAACGACGCACGCGCTGCGGAAATCCGCGTGATCGATTTGAGTCGTGCTGGAAAAGGCAACTTCGTCGCGCGCCGGGGCAAGCTCGTGCAGGCCGCGTGGTATCTGGTCGAGGCCTGCGTGCTCGACAATCGTCTGCTGCCGCTCTCCGCGCTGCGCGTGGGCCTGCTGCGCCTGTTCGGCGCGAAGGTCGGGCAGGGCTGCCGCCTCGTCCATCCCATGCGCGTGAAGGCGCCGTGGAATCTGGAAATGGGCGACAACTGCTGGATCGGCGTGGACGTCTGGATCTACAACCAGGCGCCCATCCGCATCGGCTCGAACGTCTGCCTTTCGCAGGGGGCGTTTCTCAGCGCCGGCTCGCACGACATGCGCACGAACATGGACCTGCACGTCGCGCCGATCGTGATCGAGGACGGCGCGTGGGTCTCGTCCAAATGCGTGGTGCAGATGGGCGTGACGATCGGGCGCTCGGCAGTCGTCACGCCGCTCTCGGTCGTGCATCGCTCGCTGGAAGCCGGCGGCGTGTATGGCGGCAATCCGTGCCGCTTTATCCGCTGGCGTTTCGAGGAAGGCCAGCCGCCCAAGGAGCCCCAGGCATAAGGGCGGTGCGAAGCTGGCTCGTTTCAGGCAGATTCATTCAACGCATGAGCAGGCCCGCAGGCCTGCTCATACTCATACGAACCCCACCGGCTAGTACCCGCCGTAACCCACCGCCCGGCCCGCCGCGGCCGCCTGCGTACTCGGCAGGATCAGGTTGATGACGCGGCTCCACTTCACGAGCGCCGACGCATCGACGAACACGACGTCGTTCGGCTGCAACTCGAACTCGTCGGCCGTGGCCATGGCTTCCGGCGACGACGCGTCGAGGTGGAAGACCTGACGGTGTCCCTCCTTCTGCCCACGCACCACGTAGACCTGCGAGGCGTCGCCCGAACCCTGGCTGACGCCGCCTGCGTTGCCAAGCGCGTCGTTCAGCGAGAGATGGCCGTTATCGAACGGCAAGGGCCCCGGGTGTCCGACTTCGCCCAGCACGAACACGCGGCTTTCGTTCGCCGAATACACGCGCACGAGGTCGCCGTTCTGCAGCAGGATCTTGTCCGGGTTCACGCCCTTCTTGATCATGTCGGGAATGTTCACCAAGGTCGTCTTGTCGCCGCGCGTCACGCTAACCCGCGAGCGGTCGCCGTTCGCCGTGAAGCCGCCCGCGCGGTTGATCGCCTCGGGCAGCGACATCGTCATGTCGTTGAGCACCATGAGCCCGGGCGTGCGCACTTCGCCGTCCACGTACACGCGCCGGCTGCGGTACGACTCGATGCGCAGCGTGACCTGTGGTTTGTTCAGGTAGTAGGCGAGCTTCTTCGCCACCAGGTCGCGGGCTTGCATCTCGGTGAGCCCCGCCACGTGGATCGGACCCACATAGGCCACCTGGATCGCGCCGGACGAGTCGACGGTATAGCCCGACTGTACCTGGCTCGCGCTCTGGTCCTGCTGCCCGTTGCCACCGCCGCCGCCGCCGTTCGTCGGCAGGTTCATCTCGGGGTGATCCCACACGACGATGCTCAGCACGTCGCCGGGCCCGAGCGCGTACGGCTTCGGCGTACCGAACAGCGTCTCGACGTTCGCCGGAACAGTCGTCGGTTTCGACGCAGCTTCCTTCGCGACCAGCTCGTTGTTGATCTCGATGAGCGCGCCCGGTGGCGGTTGATCCCCGTTGCCCGTGCGCGCGGCGCCGGTCGCGGCCTTTGCCTGCGTGACGCTCGACGGCGCCTGCATCCCAGGCGAGAGCCCACAGCCCGCAAGCAGGGCCGCTGCCGTCACCATGGTCGCCATCGCCGCCAGGGCCGCCCGTGCGCGGCCCACCGATAATCTGCGCAAATTGCGCGCGGGCTGCGTCACAAGCTGCGTCGCGGTTGCGTCGACGGCTGCGCCGCCCGAACAATCAGGTTTGCTGTTTAACATAGTGTTGCCCCCTTACTAACAGGATTCGCACATCGCCACGAAAGTGCAACGCGGGCTCATCGTTCGACTCGTTATGACGCTTCAGCTGCGTTGCTTCGTCACCCCTGCCAATCCCTACCATTTCCGCTATCTGAATCTGCTGCCGCCTTTCTTCGCTTATTCAGCCTGCTCCGCGGGCTCGCCCTGCGCCATGGCGTTCAGCGGGCGCCCTCGGTGAAATCGCGCGCCAGCGTGCAAAGGATGTTCCTGCAACAAGCCGAGCAGCGAGCGCACCATGCCGTCCATCGCAAACCGCGCGTCGAACGTGCGCCGCGCCTGAGCACGCATCGCGTCGCGCGCGCGCTCGTCGAGTGCCCGCCATGAGGCGAAGTTGCGCTGCGTGCCGGCGACCGTGTCGGGCGCAACGAACCCCGCGCCGTCCTCGTCGATCTCGCGCCAGACGCCCACCTTGTCCGAGACCAGTGCAGGCAGCCCGCACGCCAGCGCCTCCGCCACGGAAACGCCGAAGTTCTCCTGGTGCGACGGCAGCACGAACACGTCGCTAGCAAAAAACGCGCCCCACTTCAGGTTGCCCTGCAGCATGCCCGGCCAGCTGATGCGGTGCGTAATGCCGTGCGACTGCGCGATCGCCTGCAGCGCGGGTTGCCAGTTGCCCTTGTCGGGCCCCGCAATCAGCAGATGCGCATCCGGCGTTTCGCGCGCATGGTCGGCGAACGCGTGAACCAGCACGTCGCAACCTTTTTTCGGGTGCAGACGCCCGAGAAACAGCACAATGCGCTTGTTGCGCAAATGCGGCGACTCCTGCAGGAAGGCTTCGCGCAACGTGTCCGGGTCCTCGTTGGGCGCATTGGTGCCGAACGGCACGACGCGCTCATTGGCGCGGTACAGCCAGAACGATTCGCGTGCGAGCAGGCGTTCTTCGTCGGTCGTGAAGATCACGGCGGAGGCGTCGCGCAGCACGCGGAAATCGGCCCACGGCCAGTACGCCCACTTCTTCAGATGCTTGACCGGATAGGTGGCCTTGAACCACGGATCGAGCATGCCGTGCGTGTAAACGTAATACGGCAGCTCGGCATGGCGCAGCGCGCGCCACGCGCCGAAGCCGTGGTATTGCCAGAGCCCGTGCACGATCGCCGCGTCGAAGCGCGTCGCGTTCGCGCGCAGCCACGACACGTAGCCGGGGCAGTATCCGTAGTGCCCGCGGCCTGGGCCCAGTGCGTGCAGCGGGAGCGGAAATTCGCGCACGTAAGGCGCGTCGATCGGGTCGAGCGACGCCACTTCGATCTGGTGATCGAGCGCCGTCATCGCGAGACCGCTCTGGCGAACGCCCTCAATCGGGCCGCCCGAACGGGGGTCGACCGTGGAAACGAGGTGCAGGATTTTCATCGGGGCTCCGGAGTCGCATACGTGTTGAGCGGCACCGGCGCCGCCGCGGGCGCCGTGGGTCGGAAGGCGGGCTCGCGCCCGTAGGACGGGTGCAGGCGCTGGCGCTTGCGTTGCAGGTCGATGCGGTAATGAAGCTGCGAATACAGCGCGACGATCAGCCCGAGCGCGAGGCCGTACACGAGGCCCGAGAAACGTGTGCCGAGCGGATTGCCGCCGATCGACGCGCCCGGCAGCGCGGCGAGCACGAGCAGCGCCATGCTGAGCGGCATGAGCATCGGGTGACGCGGCGCGATGCGGCGCCAGCGTCTGAATGCGCGGCCCGCGACGATGAGCGCGACGATCACCGCAACCGGCATGCAGCCTCCGAACACGATGCCTTCGGCGTAGAGCTGGTAGACCCAGAAGTTGTGGCCCGCCACCCAGTCGCTGGTGTTGAAGTAATCGTCCTTGCTGAAGGTCTGGTTTACGTACTGGAAGTAAATGGGCGAGTAGCGGTAGAGGTGGCCATAACCCTTGCCGAACAGGACCGATTCCACCGATTCGGTGACCTGGTCGTACTGGTCGCGCATCTCCGCAATACGCGTGACCGTGGTCGGATCGCGGTCTGACTCCGCATTCTGCGCGGCCGTCACGCGCTGCGTCCAGTGTTCGGTGATGGACGGGAAGAGCCACGCCGTTCCCACGCCCAGCGCGACCACGAACGAAAGCGCGATGCCCGTGCGGAAAAACGATTTGATCAGATGGCTGAGCGACGGCGAGGCGAGCCACGCCGCGAACATGGCGAGCAGAACGGTCGCAATCAGCAGGCTACGCGTGACGCTCAGCAATTCGACGACGAGCGTGGCGAGGAACACGAGTACCATCGTCATGTTGAAGCGGCGGGCGACGATGAACTGGTTCAACAGCATGGCCTGCAGCGCGAGCATGGTCGGCGAGACGATGCGAAAACGAATGTCGGCGAGCGGCCCGCCGACGGCCAGCAAGCCGAAGAAGAACGTGAACACGAGGCCCAGCACCATCGCGTAATAGAGCGCGCGCTGCATCTGCAAAACGCGAATGATGTGCCACGGGCGGCACATGGCCCAGTAGCCGAGCGCGAACAGCAGGAACGGCAGGATCACGCGCAGGTACTGGCCGACCGGGTTGTGCTGCAGCATTTGCGCAATGAGACTGCCGACGAGGCTCGCCACGATCGCGCCCGTCACGAACGAGCGCAGCCGCGTCGGCCGCGCGAAGCGCGGGCCGATCATCGCGAGAATGAGCGCGCCTGCCAGGGCCGGAATCACGGCCAGCCATTGCGCGCTGTGTCCGAACTGGGAGTCCGGTGCCTTGTAGTCGAAAGCGAGAGGCACGAGGCACACCCAGAGCCAGAGTGCAGCATGTTTGTTTCGCATCGGCGTTTCTCCCGGTGCGGTGCATAGGGTCGCATACGTTGCGCAAAATACATGCGCGCCGCACGCGTTGGCTCGACTCAATATAAAACGCCGCAAGCGGCTTGCGCATGCGCGTGGCGGGAAGCGGCAGGGTTGTGGCGGCAGGAAAAAAATTCTGATTCGGCGTGTGGTTTCGCCCACACACCTGGCCGAGAAGGGCGGGAACTTGGCGCACGCGGCACGGCGCCTGTGTCCATGATGGGACCGGCAGGAGTAAGTTTTTCATCGTCTGCCTTGCGTAAGAATCCGGCATGGACGTAGCGAGGGAAAGGTCATGAAGCTGCTACACGGAGTGGGACCGCCGATGAAAGGACGTTCCGTCGAGCTCGACTTCGTGCGTGGCATCGCGATCTTCGTCGTGATGGGCTATCACTTCCACACGGTGCGCACGGGCCATCCCTGGGTGAACGTGCTCGAGTACCCGCTGAAAAGCTTCGGCCATGAAGGCGTGAATTTATTCTTCACACTAAGCGGCTTCCTGGTGGGCGGGCTGCTGCTGCGCCAATATTCGCAAACAGGCCGCATCGGCGCGCGCCGCTTCATCGTGCGGCGGATCTTCAAGATCTGGCCCGCGTACTACGCGCTGATTTTCTTTCACCTGCTCGCCGGCCGCCATCGCCCCGATACGTTCCTCTGGCAGAACCTCACGCACATGCAGAATTACTTCGGCACCTCCATCGCGCAAACGTGGAGCCTCGCTGTCGAAGAGCACTTCTATCTGTTCCTGCCCGCGCTCCTGATCCTGCTCGCGCACTTGCGGCTGCGCGCGAATGCGCTGATCGCCGTGATGGCCAGCCTCTGCGTGGTCGTCCTGAGCGCGCGTTGCATCGCGGTATCGCACGGCGACCTCGTCGGGGCGTTCAACTACACGCAGTACCGCATGGACAGCCTGCTCATCGGCGTCATCCTCGCGACCGTCTACTGGATGAAGCCCGAACTCTGGAGCATGCTCGTCGCGAAGAAGCGCTGGCTGTTCGGCGTGGTGGGGCTGCTGCTCGCCTGGCTCATCTTCGCCACGCCCGACGTCGCGCTGGACGAGAGCGTCGGCTACACGATCCAGGCCCTCGGCTTTTGCGCGCTCATCATGCTCGTGCTCGAACATTCGGGCAGATTGCGCACGACGTGGGTGTATCGCGGGCTCGCGTGGCTGGGCGTCTACTCGTACGGGATCTACCTCTGGCATTCGCTCGCGCTCGCGCCCGGCGACTATCTGATCCATAAGGCAAGCGCGCTCGGTGTGCCGCCGCTTGCCGCCTGGCCCGTCGTGATCGTCGCGCAGTTCTTCATCGCTTCGGTGCTGGGCTATCTCACTACGCGCGCCGTCGAGTTCCCGTTCCTGCGCCTGCGCGACGCGATGTTCCCCGACATGCGCGGAGCCGTTCCTGCCGAGCGTCCCAACACGGGTGCCGCTGACAACAAGGTCGAAGGCGTTGCGTGACCCTGTGTGACGAGATCGAGCTCTTTCGGGTTGCTCAATATTTGACGACGCTTTCGCGAGCGCTCATGCCATCGCGGCCTGCAGCGTGCGCTTGAACTGTTCGAGCGTGTTGCACGAAAGGAGGTGTTCGCCCGTGGGCTGAACGGCGTTCGTCGCGCCCGCGCGCCAACGCTCGGCGAGCACATCGAGCGCGTGCGCGATCGTGGCGGGCTCGAGGTCGTCGAGCAGGGGGCCGAGCGCGCCGTCGCGGCAATACCAGCCGATCAGGCCATCGGCGCTGGCCACCACGGGCTTGCGGAAGCGGTACGCCTGCACCAGTACGCCGCTCATGCCGTAGTGCTGCTTGTAGCCGAGCCACACGGCGTCGCAGGCGGAAAAGAGTTCGCGCTCCATCTCGTCGGAGATGAACTGGTTGAAGATCACCGGCGCGCTCGCGAGTTTCGGCGCGTGGGCATCGATGAACGCGCGCGTTTCGTCGTCCTGCTGGCCCGCGATCACGAGGCACGGCGCGTCGGGCTTGTGCTCGAGCGCGAGCATCAGTTCGCGAATGCCCTTGCGTTCGCCGATCGCGCCGTACACGAGCAGATAGTGCGTATGCGCGTCGAGCTTCAGTTGCTCGCGCGCGAACACGGGGTCCATGCCTTCGATTTCGGGAAACGGGTCGGCCAGATAGCTGAGCGGTGCTGCGCGCCGGGGCTTCGTGGTCGCGAACCACTCGGGCAGCGTCGGGTCGATCGTGAAGAGTTGGCGCAGCCCGCGCGAGCGCATGGCGCGGCGAAACAGCGCCGACTTGGCCAGATCGACGAAGCGCCGTCGCGGCGTGCGCAAGCCGATGCGCGCCTGATGAAACGTCATACCCATGACGATCGCGATCCAGGGCGTCTCGCCGAATGGCGAGTCGAACCCCGCGAGCGTGTAGAAGAAGTAGTCGGCGTAGGGCGCGATGACGAGCCGCACGTGCATCGTTTTGCTCACCTGACGCAACGCGCGCGCATAGAAGTTGCGAAAGCGCATGTACACACTCGCGACGAAATGCGGGCCGGGCGGAACGGTGTGCAGGTCGAGCAGCACGAGGTGCAGATCGGGCCGCGCTTCGCGCACGATGCGCTGCGCGAGCGGATGGTCCGCGTACCCGGTATCGGTGATGACGAGGCAGCGGTGCCCGGCTTCCACGCACGCCTGGGCGATCCACTCGACGTAGCGCCAGCGGTGGCCCGTGAAGTTCGGCTCGATGATGGCGATCCAGTCGCCGCCGGCCGATGCGCGCGCGCCTGGAGGCTCGGACATCACGAGCGTGTCGGCCTCGACGTCGCACAGTGCGGCGGAGTCCTGGCTGTTAGGAGCGGCATTGCGATATCTGGCGATCGACACGTTTTCCATGCGGGAGGCCCGATGAGCATTATTACGAACAAAATAGCAGTGGTGCGCAAGCGGCATGCGCCAGATTGCGGGGCAGGGTGGCCGAAAAAGCCTGGGGATATGCCGATCGCTTGAAAATTCACGAATCGGCGCCGCGTGGAAGGCCTATGTAAGCCCGCTATAGGGCAATCGCCCCGCGCAGCGTCCCCGTCTGATTCCACCTGGTAGATGGCGCGCCATGGATGCCGCTGCGCGGTAAGGTCCAGAGCGGGTGATGAAAACGCGTTCCCAAACATGCTTGAAGGGAACTGTGAAAAGGGGCGAAAGCTCCGACTCAGAGATCGACAACAGGAGAGGCATTTTGCGCGTGATGCGGCTGCCAGCCATACCGATCAAGGCCGGCTTCGGTCCCGGCGCGGCGACCTGGGTGTTGCTGCAGCAGGTCGTCGTGCGCGGCCTCGTGGCCGTCAAGTTCCTCGTGATCGGGCGCATTCTCGGGCCGTCCGCAATCGGTCTCGCGAGCGTCGCGCTGCTCGCAGTCGCGATCGCCGAAGCGCTCTCCGATACCGGGCTCGCGCAAGCCGTCATACAGGGCCAGTCGCCGCCGACGCGCGCAGAAGCCGGCGCCGTCTGGACCACGCTCGCCACGCGGGGCCTGCTGATCGGTCTGCTGCTTGTCGCGAGCGCGCCGCTCATGGACGCGCAGTTCCACCTGGGCGGCGCGATCGGCCTCGTGCAACTCGCCGCGCTGCTGCCGCTCCTGCGCGGGCTCGCCTCGCCCGCGTATTTCATCACGCAGCGCGAGCGCCACTTCCAGCATATTGCGGCGATCGAAATCTCGTCCGCGTGTCTCGACTGCGCCTTCGGCATCGGGCTCGCACTCGCGGGGGCGGGTCCGTATTCGCTCCTGCTCGGCATGATGATCGGCGAGGCCTTCAAGAGCGTCGTCACGTGGATCGCGCTGTCGCCGCGTCCGCCGATCCGGCTGCGCTGGTCGGGCATCGGCCATTACGTGGGCTTCAGCCGCTGGATCTGGGCGAGCAGCGTGATCATTCTGATCACCAACCAGTTCGACAAGGTGGTGGTCGGCAAGCTGCTCGGGCCGACGCAGTTGGGCGCCTGGCAGATGTCCTCGAAGCTCGCGCAAATGCTGCTCGCCGACGCCGCGCTCGCCCTCTCGCAGTATCTGTTTCCGACCTTCGCCGCGCATCATCGTGGCGGGCCGCAATCGGCCGCGCGGCTGTTCCGGCTCTATCTCATGGTCGCCGTGGCGGGGCTGGCATGCGTGGTGATCGTACTGCGCTTCGCCGCCGAGCCGCTCTTTTCACTCGTGCTCGGCGCCGCGTGGCTGTCGGCCGTGCCGCTCTTTCGCATCTTCGTCATCAACATGGCGATCAGCGCACTGAACTCGGTGCTCGCCTCGTATCTGCGCGCGGTTGGCGACGCGCGCGCCGTCACGGTGGCGTCGCTGCTCCAGGTCGTGGCGCTTGTCCTGGCCGTGCCGCCTTCGTTGCACATGTGGGGTGTGACGGGCGTGGCATGGTCGATGACCTTCGGGCTGTCTTCGTGCGCGGCATGGATGTTGTATCGCGTGTCGCGGCAGAAATAAACCGGAGCGCGATGGGATTCAAGCGGGGATTGCAGCGAAGACTCAAGGGGGCATTCAGGCGCGCAGCGCCGCTTCGACGATCTCGGCGAGCTGATGTCCGAGCGTAGGCGTGTTGAGCTGGCAGTACACCGCGTGCGCGGCGGCCGCGGCCGCGCGCATTTCGTCGGGCGGTATGGACCAGATGCGGCGCAACGTGGCGGCCAGCGCTTCTGTGCCGCCGTCGCGCGCGAAGAAAAAGCCGCTGCGGCCGTCCTCGACGTAGCCCGGCTCCGGGCCCATGTGCAGCGGCAGCCGGTCGTGCACGATGGGCGGCAGGCTCAATGCGAACATGTGCACGACGCTCAAGCCCGCCGAGCCCGGATAGCAGCCCACGCGGCAGCGCCGGCTGATGGTCGCGATGGCGTCGTCGTCGAACACCGCGCCATACCAGACCACGTAGCTGCGATCGCTGTACTTGCGCTTCAGGCGCTCGCCGTGCTCGCCGTCGCCGATCACGTGGAGCGTGATGTCGTTGCCTTCGGCGTGAAGCTGGCCGACCACGTCGATGAGCGGTTCGATCTCCGACCCTTCGCGCAGCCTGCCGATGAAGAGGACGCCGCTCTCGGCGCCCGTCTTGGTGGCGGGCTCCACGCCGCACGAGACCGTGAGGGCGTTGTTCGCGACGACGAGCTTCGCGAGCGGGCAACCGATGGCGGCGAGCGAGCGCCGCGAAGCCTCGGTATAGCAGACGTAGCGTATGGCGAGCGCGACTGCGAGCCGGTAGCAGACGGTGCGCACGAGCCCCGCGCTCTGGTGCCGGTAGAGCCCCTGGCCGTGAATCAGCACGGGCACACGCATCACGCGACCGGCGAGAAGCGCGAGCCACAGCGACAGATAGCGGACGTCTGCAAAGATCAGGACTGCATCGGGACGTTCGAAAACGATGCGGCTCAGCACACGGCTTTGCATGCGGATACGCCGCGAGGGCAGGCCCGCGAAACTGGCGATATGCGTTTCGACGAATTCGTCGCACGCGGGCTTCTCGCGCGAAAAGCCGTTGGCCTCCACGCCCTCGGAGCACGCGAACACCTTGACGGAGAAAAGACGGTTGAGCGACTCGATGACTTCGATGCGATAGCGCGCGATCAATGGCTGCACGTAGAAGACCACCGGGCGTTGGAGCCGCGCGCCGGATTCGCTTTCGCAAACCGTTGTCCCGGAAGCGAGCATCTCGTGTTCCACTGGCTGGCTCCGACGTGTCGACGCAGTCATGTTGAGAGGATCTTTCCGGTTGGGTGAGTTAGTCGGTCATATTTGCGCGAATCTCTTTTAGCAGTTGTAGGCGAGTCTTATCAAAAGAGGAATCCGAAAATTGCTATTGGACGAATTTACCGGGGGGTGCTGCGCTATGGGTGATGCGTAATCAATAAATGCGCACAGAAAGTGCAATAAATTCGGATTTAATTAACGGAAAAAAGAAGCGGTAAAAGGTTCGCCGGGACGCGGCCAATACGGCCACCGCACAGAAACCGCGCAGTGCGCGCACTGCGCCGCGAATGCGCGCTCGTTCACAAACAGTTGGAATCAGTCGTTGAATAGATCGTTTCGGACAACTTGAATCCGGCCCGACTGGCGGTGCGAGGGCCTCGTGCTAACCTCGATTCGAGTCGAAACGACCACCGGAATGCGGAGAAACCGATGACAACGCTCGCTACCGATGATCTCGCGTCTTCCATGGCCCCGAACGGCGCGAAGGCGCGCATGCGCGTCGCGGCGGTGATCGCGACCAAGGGGCGGCCAACCGCCACCGCGTGGGTCGTGCGTCTGCTCGCGCGGCAAACGGTGCGGCCGGATCAGATCATCCTTTCTGGCAGCAGCGCAGACGACATCGGACCTTACGATGCCAACGGTCTGCGCGTGAACGAAATCATCGGCACGGCGGGTTCGAGCGTGCAGCGCAATCGCGCGCTCGACGCGCTTGCGCCGGACATCGACGTCGTGATTTTCCTCGACGACGACTTCGCGCCCGAGTGTCACTGGATCGAGCTGTGCGTGGAGCTGTTCGAGCGCGATGCGAATCTCGTGGGCTTTTCGGGCCGCACGCTGCGCGACGGCGCGAATACGCAGCCGATCGCATGGGAAGAAGCCATTGCGCTCGTGGACGGTGCGCAAGCCGAAGTGATGCGGCGTCCGCCGCTGCGGCCCTGCGTGGAGCTGTATGGCTGCAACATGGCGTGCCGCGCGCAGGCCATCGCCGACCTGCGCTTCGACGAGCGTCTCGTGCTGTACGGCTGGCTGGAGGACAAGGACTTCTCGCGGCGCCTCGCGCGCCGTGGCGGAGTCGTGTACTGCGACTACCTGCTGGGGGTCCACCTCGGACTGCGAGGCGGGCGCGTATCGGGCCGGCGTTTCGGTTATTCGCAGGTGGTCAACGCGATGTACCTGTGCAACAAGGGCGTGATGTCGCGCAAGGAGGCGACCAGCAACATCCTGCGCGCGCTCAGCATGAACTGCGTGAAGTCGGTGCGCCCCGAGGCGCATCTCGACCGGCGCGGCAGGCTCATCGGCAACGTGATCGGGATTGCCGATCTATGCATCGGCGCGGTGCGGCCCGAGCGCGCCGAGCGGCTGTGAATTCAGGCGCGGCGCGGCTTCAGCTGACCGCGCCGCGCGCGTCAAGACCGACTGCGCTCAGTTGCCCGAACCGCGCGCAATGCGACGCTGCTTGACCGCTTGCGCGAGCCCTTCGAGCACGCCCACGCTTTCGTCCCAGCCGATGCACGCATCGGTGATGCTCTGGCCATAGGTCAGCTCGCAGCCTTCCTTCAGGTCCTGGCGGCCCGCCACGAGGTGCGACTCCACCATCACGCCGACGATGCGCTCGTCGCCCCCCGCCACCTGGCGGCCGATGTCGGCGCACACCGGAATCTGGTTCTCGTGCTTCTTCGAGCTGTTTGCGTGGCTCGCGTCGATCATGAGTCGCGCGGCGAGACCCGCCTTGCCGATATCGCTGCATGCGGCGTTCACGCTATCCGCGTCGTAGTTCGGCGTCTTGCCGCCGCGCAGAATCACATGGCAGTCCTCATTGCCTGCGGTCGAGACGATGGCCGAGTGGCCGCCCTTCGTCACCGAGAGGAAATGGTGCGGCTGCGAGGCGGCCTTGATCGCGTCTACGGCGATCTTCACGTTGCCGTCCGTGCCGTTCTTGAAGCCGACCGGGCACGACAATCCCGACGCCAGCTCGCGGTGCACCTGCGATTCCGTTGTGCGCGCACCGATCGCGCCCCACGAGATCAGGTCGGCGATGTACTGCGGGCTGATCATGTCGAGGTATTCGGTGCCGGCAGGCAGGCCCAGCTCGTTGATCGAGACGAGCAATTCGCGCGCGGTGCGCAGACCGTCGTTGATCTTGAAGCTGTTGTCGAGGTACGGGTCGTTGATGAGGCCCTTCCAGCCCACCGTCGTGCGCGGCTTCTCGAAGTACACGCGCATCACGATCTCGAGCTCGTTCTTGAAGCGCTTGCGCTCTTCGACGAGCTTCTTCGCGTAGTCGACCGCGGCCTTCGTATCGTGAATCGAGCACGGCCCGACGATGACGATCAGGCGGTCGTCCATGCCGTGCAGGATGCGGTGCATGGCGCGGCGCGATTCGAAGATCAGCGTGGAGGCCGCTTCTGAGCAGGGGAATTCGCGGATCAGGTGAGCGGGCGGCGTGAGTTCCTTGAGTTCGCGAATGCGGACATCGTCGGTGTTGTGCGGGGGCATGGTCGTTTTCTCCTGATCCTGTGCGTAGCGTGCGTCGTTCGGACGGTGCTTCAAATTCGGTTAGATGAAGGTGCGGCTCGTAACTGTTGTCGAAACTGCGGGGCGAAAAAAAACCGCCAGGCTTGGCTGGCGGTTTCTCGTGTGTTCGGGGTCCTGCGCGTACTATCAACCCTCTCGATCCGCCAGCGGTCTGAGATACCAAAAGAAGAAAAAATAAAACTTCGTGGCGAACATGGCGGTCTTGTCTGAACGTTCGTTACGTCGAAAGGGTCATTGCCTTTATAACCCGGCCTTCTCGTGACTGGCAAGCGGGGTGCGGTAAAAAAGCGGAGTATCTGCGCAAAAAATGATTCATGCGCAGAAAATCCGCACGGCGATGCGGAATTTCCGCATCGCCGTGCATGGGGTCCGCGCGGACAACGGTGCTTAAACCGTGCCGCCCACCGTCATGCGGTCGATGCGCAGCGTCGGCTGACCCACGCCCACCGGCACGCTCTGGCCCTCCTTGCCGCACACGCCCACGCCCGAGTCGAGGCGCATGTCGTTGCCGATCATGCTCACGTACTTGAGCGATTCCGGGCCGCTGCCAATGAGCGTCGCGCCCTTCACGGGGTAGGTGATCTTGCCGTTTTCGATCATGTAGGCTTCGGAGGCGGAGAACACGAACTTGCCGTTCGTGATGTCCACCTGGCCGCCGCCGAAGTTCACGGCATACAGACCGTTCTTCACCGAGCCGATGATTTCCTGCGGGTCCTTGTCGCCGTTGAGCATGTACGTGTTGGTCATGCGCGGCATGGGCAGTGCGGCGTACGACTCGCGGCGCGCGTTGCCCGTCACCGGCATCTTCATGAGACGCGCGTTGAGCGAATCCTGAATGTAGCCCTTGAGAATGCCGTCTTCGATCAGCGTCGTGCACTGCGTGGGGTTGCCTTCGTCGTCGATATTGAGCGAGCCGCGGCGATTGGGCAGCGTGCCGTCGTCGACCACGGTCACGCCCTTCGCGGCCACCCGCTCGCCGATGCGCCCGGCGAACGCCGACGAGCCCTTGCGGTTGAAGTCGCCTTCGAGGCCGTGGCCGATCGCCTCGTGCAGCAGCACGCCGGGCCAGCCCGGGCCGAGCACGACGGTCATCGCGCCGGCGGGTGCCGGGCGCGCTTCGAGGTTCACGAGCGCAGCGTGCACGGCGTCGTCCACGTATTTCGACAGGATGTCGTCGGTGAAATAGCCATAGTCGTAGCGGCCGCCGCCGCCGCCGTTGCCGATCTCGCGGCGGCCGTTCTGCTCGGCGATCACCGTGACCGACACGCGCACGAGCGGGCGGATATCGGCGGCGAGCGCGCCGTCGCTGCGGGCAACGAGCACCACGTCATACTCGCCCGCGAGCGCGGCCATGACTTGCGTGATGCGCGGATCGCGCCCGCGCGCCATCTCCTCGATGCGCTCGAGCAGCTTCACTTTTTCGGTGGCGTCGAGCGAGCTCAACGGGTCGGACGGCAGGTACAGATCGCGGCCCGCAATGCCCGTGAGCGACTTCGCCACCTGGATCTTCTGCTTGCCGCCGCCGGCCTTGGCGATCGAGCGCGTGGCGATGGCGGCCTGGCGGATCGCTTCGGGCGAGAGGTCGTCGGAGTAGGCGAAAGCGGTGCGCTCGCCGGACACGGCGCGCACGCCGACGCCCTGGTCGATGCTGAAGCTGCCCGACTTGACGATGCCTTCCTCGAGGCTCCAGGCCTCGCTGCGCGTGGTCTGGAAGTAGAGGTCGGCGTAGTCGATGCGATGCGTGAAGATCTCGCCGAGCGTGCGCGTGAGCACTGCCTCGTCGAGGCCGTAGGGCGTGAGGAGCAGGTCCTTCGCGGTCGCCAGATTGCGGATGCCGGGTTCGATGATGTTCATGCGCTCTGTGGGATCAACGATAAAGTCTGTCAATGAAGATTCGGGCGCGGTGCTGCGTAATCAAGCGCCTTAAACGGAGAACTCGCGTGGAATTCGATGGGGTTCATTCGCGGGGCCAGTCGTCGCGTGTGTTGCATGCTTGACGTGCATTATGCGCAGTCGAGCACGCGGTGCCGCCACGCCGGCAGGCTCGCGCGCACGCTAGCGATGCGTTCGAGGTCGATGTCGCCGGCCACCACACCCGCGCCTTCGTCGCGCACGTCGACGATCTCGCCCCACGGGTCGATCAGCATGCTGTGGCCCCATGTGCGGCGGCCGTTCTCATGCGTGCCGCCTTGCGCCGCGGCGAGCACGTAGCACTGGTTCTCGATCGCGCGGGCGCGTAGCAGGATCTGCCAGTGGGCGCGGCCGGTGGTGTAAGTGAACGCTGAAGGCACGACCATCAGTGCGCAGTCTCCCATGCGCCGGTACAGCTCGGGAAAGCGCAGATCGTAGCAGACCGACAGGCCGACCCGGCCAAACGGCGCCTCGAACGTGCGCACCTCGGCGCCGGGCCGGATCGTGCGCGCTTCGTCGAACGATTCGGCGCCTTTTTCGAAATTGAAGAGGTGGATCTTGTCGTAGCGCGCGCGTTCCTCGCCGCTCGGATCGAACACGAGCGTGGTATTGAGCACGCGCGTTTCTTCGGGCGCATTCAGCGGCAAGGTGCCGCCGATCACCCACACGTCATGGCGCCTCGCCGCATCGGCGAGAAAACGCTGAATGGGGCCGTCGCCGTGGGGCTCGCGGATCGCCAGCTTGTCGCTGTCCTTGTGACCCATGAAGCAGAAATATTCGGGCAGCAACACGAGGCGCGCGCCCGCGGCGGCAGCCTCGGCGATCAACTGGTCCGCTTCGGCGAGATTGCGCTCGCGATCGGGCGTGCTGACCATCTGCAGCGCGGCGACGCGAAACGGGTCGAGGGAGGGAGCGCTCATCGGCAGATCTTGAATGGGTTCGGGGTGCATGGCGCGCATACCGCGTGCCCATGGCGCGGCGCATCCATGCGTAATTCAGTGCACTGCGGCCGGCGCCTGCGCGTCCATCTTACCCTGATCGCCATGCAGCCGCTCGACGTGCGGTTTGGCCCACGGGCCCGTGATCGCGAAGTCCATCGCGAACGCGTGCTCGAGCGTTTGCGAGAGCACGACGTCGCCGATCAGCGCGCCGAGGCCGAAGAGCGGATTGATGATGGCCGCTGCGACCACGCCCGCGCCCGCGCTGACCGTCGGCACCACGTGCACGCGCAGGTCCTGGGTTTCGTGCGCGAGGTCGACGCTGCCCGTCATCGTCGCGCGCCCGGGGGCGGTGACGAGCTTGAAATCGTTGGTGCTGCCAATGCCGTTCTGGATCTGCGCGGTGGCCGTCGCGCTCGTGAAGGGCAGGCCTTCGCCGATGATGTCGCGGAAGTCCGTCGTCAGGAAGCGCGCGAGGCTTTGCAGGCTCAGCACGCCGAGCAGCCTCGCCATGCCCGGATCGACCTTGAGGATCTGGCCGTGCCGCAGGTCGAGCGTGAGGTTGCCGTTGAGCGACGGGAAGTCGATGCGCGTGGGGCCGCCTTGCCATGCCAGGTTGCCCGAGAGCGTGCCCGAGCCGTTCTTGAGCACATGCGGCCGGCCGGCGCGTTGGAGCAGCGCACCGGCGTCCTTGATGTCGAGATGGAAGTCGAGCGCCGTGCGGCGCGGCGTGTGCATGCCGGCGGCGGCCGAGTCGTCGCCGGCTGCCGTGTCGCCCACCGCGCGCCAGTTTTCCGTGGCGGTGAGGTGCGCGTCCGGGTTGCTGATGTCGAGCTGGTCGAGCTGCCAGACCGGCACGCCGTTGTCGTCGAAGTTGTGCGCGTTCACCTGGAGGCGGCCGAGATCGCGGTCGCGCACGATCAGCTGGTTCACGACGAGGTCGATCGACGGCATGTTCTGCGCGGGCTGCGACATCGCCTGGCCGAGCAGGTCGTTTTCGGTGGCGGCGGGCACGGTGAGACGCGCGAGCCGCGCCTCGAGCGTGCCGGGCGCGCCCGGCACGGCGCCCGGCTTCCACGAGACGTGGCCCGAGACCTGGTTGGAGGCGACGTTGGCCTGCCATTCGTTGCCGCGCTCGCCGGTTCGCGACGCGCCGAGCACGACGTTCTCCCAGTGGCGCTTGAGCAGCGTGAGCATGCCGACGTGGACCGCGAAGCGTGACGGCAGGAACTGGCTGACCGCGCCGTTGGGTGCGAGCGGTGACGAGGCGGCGCTCGGCGCGGCCGCCGTGGTGGCTGCGGTTGCCGATGCCGGGCTTTGCGGCGCGGCAGGCGCGGCGTTGGCCACGGCCGCTTCGGAGGCTGCGCCCGCAGCCGCGTTTTGTTTTTGAGCCATCCGCTCGGCCGCTCTTTCTGCGGCGGTTCGCGGCGGGGGAGCCGCCGCCCGGGCGCCGCTCGCCGCGCTCGCAGACGTCGGGCCCTGGGCCTCGGCCGCTGCGGTGCCACGCAGCTGCTGCACCACGGCGCGCCAGGCGTCGGCGTCGAAGGTGGGCAGGTCGACGGCGGCGGCCACGCCTTCCGAGGGCAGATCGGCCGGGCGGTTCATGCCGATCGCGCCGCGCACGACTTCCGGTACGTGACCCGGATGGCGGCGCATCACGTAGCGCGCGGCAAGCGGTCCGAGCGTGAGTTCTGCGTGTTCGAAGGCGGCGTCGTCGGCCCTGGCATCGGCGCCGACAGCGGGTTCGGCGGGCGTGCCGGTGCCCGGCTGCAATTCGAAGTTCAGCGGCATCGGCGTGCCGGCCGCCTTGCCGAACGGCGCGGGCAGGTCGAGCGCGAGGCCGGTGAGATCGGCATTGGCCTTCACGTCGGGCAGACGCCCGCGCTGGCCGGCCACCGAAAGCGAATAGGGCGCCGCGCCCGACAGGCGCCCGAGCGCCGCCGCCGCCATGCCATGCAGGTTCAGCCCGCGCGCCGCATCGACCGCGACGTCGCCGGCCACGTCCACCTTGTAGTGCCCGTCGTCGCGCATGCCGCCGCTGGCGCGCAGATCGCCACCGAGAAAGCGCGCCGTGAGCCGGTCGACATTGGCGCTGTGGTTCGTGAAGCGCACCTGTCCGGTGAGGTTCGAGACGGGCGGCACGTTCTTCGCGGTGAGCGTGTTGTTCTCGAAGCCGATGGCGCCCGCGAGCTGCACCTTCGGCATCGGATGGCGCGGGATCGTGAGCTTGAGCGCGAGCGTGGACTGCCCTTGTGCGCGCACCTTCGCGGTGGCGTGCTTCGAGATGTAGCCGATCGAGCTGTTGTCCGCGTAGTCGAGCAGGTCCGCGAGCGGCCCGCGCCCGCTCCCCTCGATCACGATGTCGGAACCCTTGACGCCCAGTTCCTCGATGCGCCCGCTGACGTTGCGCAGCACGAAGTTGCGATAGTGGCCGCGATCGACGTCGAAGCGCAGCTTGTTCTCGTGCAGCTTGAACATGCCGTCGATGCCGTCGAACGCCGGCCAGACGTTCGGCGCGCCGTTGCGCATCTTGCGCGGCGGGAACGGCGACGGGTCGAAGCGCCCGCCCGTGAACGGCGCGACGATGCGGAACTGGCCCGCGTCGGGGTCGCGCGAGTAGGGGAATTTGGTCAGGTCGCCGTGGATCTCGATCGTCGCGCCCTTCGACAGGCCCGCCTGCAGGCCGTGGCCGAGATAGATGCGCGTCTTCTCGCTGATGGCGGTGGGCAGGTAGCGCGGGATGGCCTTGACCTTGGCCTCGTCGAAATGCGCGACGAGGTCGAGCGCGCCGCGTCCCTTGCCGGGGTTGGTGTAGTGCGCGGTCATCTTCGCGCGCGCGTCGGCGTTCTCGATGCCCAGGTTCGCGACATCGACGGTGAACGCCTTCAGCCGGTTGCCGGGCTCGCGCTCGGCGGCCACGGTCCATTTGGCCGCGCCGTAGAGCCGGTCGAACGTGAGGCGCGGATTGTCGAACACGCCGGGTAGCGTGATGGCGACGCTGTTCGTGTCGAGGTCGATGTTGCCGTGCGACTCGTCGGCGTCGATGTGCCCCCAGAGGTTCTCGACCCCCGGCAGGCCCGCGCGCGGGTGGCCGCGCGGCGTGAGGCCCGGCCCCGGCTCCTGTGCATTCATGCTGATGCCCTGCAGGTCGCCCTTGAAGCGATAGTGGGTGACCGGCTCGACGCTGGTGGAGCGCTGCTCGGCAGCCGCTTCGCCCGACTCGGGCTTCGCGCGCTCGAGCGAGAGATCGTAGTTCGCCACCAGCCCGCGCGGATCGAAGCGCACGAGCGCGCCCTGCACGCGACCGGGCAACGGCAGCGCGCGCATGAACTCGGCGAGGATGCCGAGATCGATGCGGTCGCCGCGCACGCTCATGAGCTGACCGTGCTGGAGTGTTGGCTGGCGAAAGCGCGCGTCGAGCGTCGTGAGCGCGAGCGAGCGCGTGAGCGGCGTGCCGTCGTCGAGCGGCGGCTGGCCCAGTTCGGCATGGAAGTCGCGCAGCTTGAGCGCGTAGTCGCCGGGCTGGATGCCGAGACTCCAGTGGAAGCTCGCGACCGGCATGTCGAGCAGCGGCTGCGTGGGCCGCGTGCGCAACGAAACGTTTGCGCCTTCCAGCGCGCCGCTCGCCTCAAGGATGCGCCCGTTCGAGAAGTGCGCCCAGATCGCGTTGTCGATGCGCCCCGCGTAGGTGGCGATCGGAAAGTTGATGTAGCGCGCGAGCGTGGGCAGATCGACGGGGCCGGTCGAGAGATAGGTGTCGCCCGTCCAGCTGATCGGCTTGCCGGCCTGCGCGTAGCGCGCGTGCGTGAAGTGCGCGCGGAAGTCGAGCGGGCCGTGCAGCACGGTGCCCTCGGCCGGCGCCTGGAGCGCGACGCGGTGATCGTAGCCGTCGTTGAGGATCGCGAGGCGGATGTGCGAGAGCGCGAGGTCGGGCACGTCGCGCGTGGCGTCGTGCCAGCGCAGCGTGCCGCCGCGCAGCACGACGGCCTGCTGGCGCATGAGCCACGTCGTGAAGGTGGCGTTGCCCGTGTGTGCGGTGGGCACCGGCACGCCCGCCACGGTGAGCGTGCCGTCGTCCTCGCGCGCGATGTGCACGTCGGGCTGCTCGACCACGATGCTCGAGAGCAGCGGTTCGAGCAGCACGACCGAGCGCCACGACACCGAGGCCGTGGCGTGCGGCACGTCGAGCGCGATGTTGCCGTGGCGGTCGCGAATCGTCAGATCAGTGACGTCGATGCCGGGCTGGAAGCCCGACCAGTGCGGCGCGAGCTTGCCGATGCGGAACTCGGCGTGAATCTTCGAGGAGACGAGCTGCTCGATGCGCGGACGCAAGTTGTCCACGTACGGCAGCACGACGTAGCGCAGCCCGAGCAGCAGGACCGAGACGATGAAATACAGGACGAGCGCGATGATCGCCAGCACGCGCAGTGTGTGGCGCAGAACCGGGTGATGATGGTGCGGACCCCCTGGCTCGGTAGCCTGGCTGGCATGTCCAGATTGGGGTAGGCCGGCGTGATCGTTTCGCTCGGACATGCTGCGGCGGGTGGGGTATGGTAGCGTTGCGTTCTAACGACGAAATGTATCACAGAGGGCCGTCAGAAGGCCCATCCGGGGAAGCCGGGATGGCCGCGCGGCGCGAGACACGCATGATTTTTTGCACTGCAGTGGCGGCTATGCCCGATGCATCGGCGAGGCGGGCCGCGAGACCAGGCGGGCGGTGTGTGCGTGGCACAGGGCGAACCCTCGCAGTCGAGCCATCGGTATCGGCATCGTCATCGTCACACTGGCAACGTCATCAACCCAGGCGCGCGCAACGTAACAACGTCGAACAGCGGGCCTTCCCGGCAAGCAGCACTTCATGACTGACATCCCTCTTCTGAGTTCCAGCTACTCCCGCTATGCAGCACGTGCTTACGCCGCGCGCCCTGGCCTCGCGGCGCAGGTCGAGGCGCTGGCCGCCGCGCCGCTCTCGCGCGAACGCATCGTCGCGCGGCTCGACGCGTTGAGTGAGCAACTGCTCACGGCAGCAAACGCCGCACCTGGCGCGCCGCTCAACGACGAGCAACTGAAGACGGTCCTGCGCCAGCTGCGCGTGGAAGTGATCTGCGCGGTGATGGAGCGCGATCTCGGCGGCGTGGCCGACGTCGCAGAAGTGACCGGCAGCATGACCGATCTCGCCGAAGTCACGATCCAGCGCGCGCTCGCGTGCGTGAGTGCCGACCTCGAGACGCTCTTCGGCGAGCCGCGCGGCCCGGGCGGCGAGCGCCTCACGCTCGGCGTGGTGGGCATGGGCAAGCTGGGCGGCCGCGAGCTGAACGTTTCGTCCGACATCGACCTGATCTTCGTCTACGAGGACGACGGCGAAACCACGGGCGGCCAGCGCTCGCCCATCGCCACCCAGGACTACTTCACGCGCGTGGGCAAGCGCCTGATCGCTGCGCTGAGTGATGTGACGGCCGATGGCTTCGTGTTCCGCGTGGACATGCGCCTGCGCCCGAACGGCGACTCCGGGCCGCTCGTGTGCAGCCTCGGCATGCTCGAAGAGTACTTCTACGTGCAGGGCCGCGAGTGGGAGCGCTATGCGTGGATCAAGGGGCGGCTCGTTTCCGAGGACGAGAGCGACAGCGCGCTGCGTCTGGCACGTCAGCTCGATTCGCTCGTGAAGCCCTTCGTCTACCGGCGTTATCTGGACTTCGGCGTGATCAGCGCGATTCGCTCGCTGCACGTGCAGATTCGCCAGGAAGCGCAGCGGCGCGCGATGATGCGCCCCGACAAAGCCGACGACATCAAGCTCGGGCGCGGCGGGATACGCGAGATCGAGTTCAGCGCCCAGGTGTTCCAGCTCATCCGTGGCGGCCAGGATGCGGGTTTTCGCGTACGCCCCACACTGGCCGTGCTCGGCTACGCCGCCGCGCGCGGACTGATCGCGCCGGAGGTGTGCGGCGAGCTCACGCGCGCCTACAACTTCCTGCGCGACCTCGAGCATCGCCTGCAGTATCGCGACGATGCGCAAACGCACGCCATGCCCGTCGACGCCGAAGAGCGCGCGGCGCTCGCGAAGTCGATGGGCTTCGCCGATTACGCCGCGCTGATGACGACGCTCGATGGCCACCGCGACAACGTCGAGCGCCAGTTCGTGCAGATCTTCTCCGACAAGATGGGCGGCGAGGGCGGCTGCGGCGCGTCCGAAGACGGCGCGGCGGCATGGGTCTGGAGCGGTGCGCTGATGGAAGAGGGCGCCGAAGACTCGTTGCTCGAACGTCTCGCGGAACTGGGCATCGACGATCCCGCGCCGCTGCTCGCGCGCCTGCGCGGGCTCTGGCAGTCGTCGCGGTACGCGGGGTTGCCCGAGAAGAGCCGCGAGCGCTTCGACAGCGTCGCGCAGCGCGCGCTCGAAGCCGCGCGTACGCTCGAGCCGCGCGAGCGCCGCGGCGACACGCTCGCGCGCATGTTCGACCTGCTCGAAGCCGTGATCCGGCGCGGCGCATATCTCGCGCTGCTCTGCGAATATCCGGATGCGCTCAGCCGTGTGCTCAAGGTGCTGGGCGGCTCGCGCTGGGCGGCGGGCTATCTGATCCGCCATCCGCAACTGCTCGACGAACTGCTCGACGACGAGGCGGTCGCGTCGCCGTTCGACTGGCCCGAGTTCTCGCGCCTGCTGCGCGCACGGCTCGCGGCCGCCGCCGACGTCGAACAGCAGATGGACCTGCTGCGCCACGCGCACCAGGCCGAAGTGTTCCGCATCCTGCTCAACGACCTGGCGGGGCGGCTCTCGGTGGAGCACGTGAGCGACCGGCTCTCCGAGCTTGCCGACGCCGTGCTCGACGTGACCATCGAGACCGTCTGGAAGCAGTTCGCCAAACGCCATCGCGAGGTGCCGCGCTTCGCGGCGATCGCTTACGGCAAGCTGGGCGGCAAGGAACTGGGCTACGCGTCGGACCTCGACATCATCTTCCTGTACGAAGACGAGGACGAGCGCGCCTCGGAGATCTACGCGACCTTCGCGCGCCGCCTCATCACGTGGCTCACCACGGCCACCGGCGCGGGCACGCTGTTCGACGTCGATCTGCGCCTGCGGCCGAACGGCGAGTCGGGCCTGCTCGTGACCGACCTCGACGCGTTCCGCCGCTACCAGTTGCGCGAAGGGGACGCGGCGAACACGGCATGGGTCTGGGAACACCAGGCGCTCACGCGCGCGCGCTTCTCGGCCGGGGACGCGGCCATCGGCAGCGCCTTCGAGGCGATCCGCGTGCAGGTGCTGACCACGCCGCGCGACGCCGCGCCGCTCGCCAGCGAGATCGTGGCGATGCGCCAGCGCGTGGAAGACGGCCACCCGAACCGCACCGAACTCTTCGACCTGAAGCACGACCGCGGCGGCATGGTGGACATCGAGTTTCTCGTCCAGTACTGGGTGCTGCTGCACGCGGCGCAGGACCCCGAGCTGATCCGCAACACGGGCAATATCGCGCTGCTGCGCGAGGTGTCGCGTTTCGGGCTCATGAGCGAGGAGGAGGCCGAGACGATAGGCTCGGCGTACCGGCTGTATCGCAAGCTGCAGCACCAGTTGCGGCTCGACGGCATGGAGAAGGCGCGTGTCGATCCGGCGCGTGTGGAGCGCGAGCGTGAGGCCGTACTGGCGTTGTGGAAGCGCGTGTTCGGGGAGCGGGGGCAGGCGTAGCGCGTGCGCTACGCGTCGATGGCGGGCGCGCCTCACACGTGAGGCGCAGTCCCGCTCAAGCGGCCAGCATCTCCTTCGCATGCCGCCTGGTCGTCGCGGTAATCTCCAGCCCGCCCAGCATGCGCGCGACTTCTTCCACCCGGCCGCCCTTGTCGAGCGGGGTGACGGCCGAGACCGTGCCGCCGTTGCCGTCGCCGGATTTCGCGACCTGGAAGTGGTGATCGCCGCGCGCCGCGACCTGCGGCAAGTGCGTGACGCACAGCACCTGGCGCGCGTGCCCGAGCTGGTGCAGCAAACGCCCCACTACTTCGGCCACGCCGCCGCCAATGCCCGTGTCGACTTCGTCGAAGATCAGGGTGGGCGTGGGGCTCGCCGCGCTCGCGATCACGGCGAGCGCGAGGCTGATACGCGCGAGCTCGCCGCCCGAGGCGATCTTCGCGAGCGGACGCAGCGGCACGCCGGCATGGCCCGCCACCCGGAATTCGATCTGTTCCAGACCGTGCGCGCCGCCGATCGGCTCGCCGGTCGAGCTGCTGCCGAGCGCCACGAGCGCGACTTCGAAGCTGCCGCCCGCCATCGACAGTTCCTGCATGCCTTGCGTGACCGCCGCGCCGAGCGCCTTCGCCGCCTTGGCGCGCGCCTTCGAGAGCTGGCGCGCCTGCGCGAGATAGGCGTCCTGCGCCCTCTGCCCGGCGGCGCGCAGGCCGTCGAGATCGGACGCGGCGTCGAGCGCCGCGAGCTGCTGGCGGCGCGACGCGTGTTCTTCGGGCAGCGTCTCGGCCGGCAGGCGGAACTTGCGCGCCGTCGAATGCAGCGCGTCGAGGCGCCGTTCGACCTGCGCGAGATGTTGCGGATCGAGATCGAGACGCTGCGCGTAGTGCGAGAGCGAGTACGCCGCTTCCTGGATCTGGATCGCGGCCGGTTCGAGCGCGGCGAGCGCGTCGTTCAGCTCGGCGTCGACCTCGGCGAGAGAGCGCAGCTTCGAGACGATCGAGTTCAGCTGCGAGAGCATCGCCTCGTCGGATTCGGATAACGCCGCGAGCGCGCCTTGCACGCCTTCGATCAGGTTGGCCGAGTTCGAAAGCCGCACGTGCTCCGCGTTCACTTCTTCCCATTCGCCCGGCTGCGGCGCGAGCTTGTCGAGCTCGGCGAGCTGCCACGCGAGGCGCTCGCGCTCGAGCTGCAGCTCCCGGTCGCGCGACATGGCGCTTTGCAGGGCGAGACGCGCGTCGCGCGCCTCGCGCCACGCGCGCGTGACGGTGGCGGCGAGATCCGTGAGGCCGGCGTGCGTGTCGAACAGTTCGCGCTGCGCGTCGGGGCGCATGAGTAGCTGGTGCGCATGCTGGCCGTGGATGTCGACGAGCATTTCGCCCAGCTCGCGCAGTTGCGCGAGCGTGGCCGGCGTGCCGTTGATGAAGGCACGCGAGCGCCCGCCGCTGTCCACCACGCGGCGCATCATGACCGTGTGCTCGCCGTCGCCGTTCGTGAGCGCCTGTTCGTCGAGCCAAAGCGCGGCATGCGCGGGCACATCGAACTCGGCGGTGATGTCGGCGCGGGCCTCGCCCGTGCGCACCACGCTCGCGTCGGCGCGTGTGCCGAGCGTGAGGGCGAGGGCGTCGATCAGGATCGACTTGCCCGCACCCGTTTCGCCGGAAAACACAGTGAAGCCGCTGTCGAATTCGAGGTCGAGCGCGGCGACGATCACGAAGTCGCGAATCGAGAGATGGCGAAGCATGGCGTCTGGTTCTGCTTTTTCTGGGTTGGCTTTGATTACCGTGGGACTGCTGGCTGCATGGCAACGGCCGCGCGCGCTTCACGCGAAGACGCGGGGTTAGTCCTCCGGATCGCCCTGCAGCGAAGGGTGCTCGTTCCAGTGCAGCTTCTTGCGCAGCGTGCGGTAGTAGCTGTAGCCGACCGGGTGCAGGAAGGGCACGGTGTGGCGCGAGCGGCGCACCTCGATCACGTCGTTCAGCTCCAGCGCCGTGAACGACTGCATGTCGAAGTTCACGTTGACGTCGCGGCCCGCCACGATCTGGATGCTCACCTTGCAGTCGTCGGGCAGCACGATCGGGCGGTTCGAGAGCGCGTGCGGCGCGATCGGCACGAGCACGATGCCTTGCAGCTGCGGATGCAGGATCGGTCCCTGCGACGAGAGCGCGTAGGCGGTCGAGCCCGTGGGCGTCGCGACGATCAAGCCGTCGGAGCGCTGGTTGTACATGAAGCGGCCATCCACGTTCACGCGCAGTTCGGCCATGCCCGAAAAGCCGCTACGGTTCACGACCACGTCGTTGAAGGCGAGCGCGTGGTAGATCGGGTCGCCGTCGCGCGTGATGCGCGACTCCAGCAGCGAGCGCTCCTCGCGCTCGAACGAGCCCGCGAGCAGTTGCGGCACGACTTCCTGCATCTCGGAGAACGCGATGTCGGTGATGAAGCCGAGCCGCCCGTGGTTGATGCCGATGAGCGGCGTGCGGTAGGGCGCGAGCTGGCGGCCGATGCCGAGCATCGTGCCGTCGCCGCCGAGCACCACGGCCACGTCCGCGCGCGCGCCGATTTCGGCCGGCTGCAGCGCGGGATAGCCTTGCGCGCCGATTTCCTCTGCGGTCTGCGCTTCGAACACGACCTCGAAGCCGCGCTTCGAAATGGTCTGGGCGAGCGCCGTCAGCGGCTCGGCAATGCCTGGCGTATTGCTGCGCCCAACGAGCGCAACCGTCTTGAACTGGCTCTGGATCTTCTGGATCTGCATGCCGGCATTACACCATAGTCAGGTCACGAAAAGAACCTGGCGCCACGCCGGGTGCGGCCCGCCAGGCCTTGCGCGCCGCGCTCTCCAGCCCGAAGCCGGTGACACGGCGATGACAACGCGCCAGGTACTGGGCGATGTGCGGTGCAATCCGCCCGGCGACGGCGGTCGAAACCGGGCCGCCCCGCGCTACGGGCCTGCCCGCCGGGCCCGGCATGGCGGCGTACTCGCGGCCAAAGCGCCATTAGGCTAAAATTTTGAGTCATGCTAGATCCCCGCGCACAAACCCTCCTCAAGACGCTGATCGAGCGCTACATCGCCGAAGGTCAGCCGGTCGGCTCGCGCACGCTGTCGCGCTATTCCGGCCTGGAACTGAGTCCGGCGACGATCCGCAACGTCATGTCGGACCTCGAGGAGCTGGGTCTCGTGTCCAGCCCGCATACCTCGGCCGGGCGTGTGCCCACGCCGCGCGGCTATCGCCTGTTCGTCGACACCATGCTCACCGTCGAGCCCAGCTCCGACGACGACGCGCTCACGCGCGCGGTGAAGACCACGCTGCGCCCCGGCGAACCGCAGAAGGTGGTGGCGGCGGCCGCCAGCGTGCTGTCGAACCTCTCGCAGTTCGCCGGCGTGGTGCTGACGCCCCGGCGCAGCCACGTGTTCAAGCAGATCGAGTTCATGCGCCTGTCCGACAAGCGCATCCTGCTCATCATCGTGACGCCCGAAGGCGACGTGCAGAACCGCATCATGGCGACGCAGCGCGACTTCACGCCTTCCGAGCTCATCGAAGCCTCCAATTACATCAACGCGCACTTCGCGGGCCTGTCGTTCGACGAGGTGCGCCGCCGCCTGCGCGAGGAAATCGACGCGCTGCGCGGCGACATGACCACGCTCATGCACGCGGCCGTGACCGCGAGCACCGAAGAGCCCGAAAGCGGCGATACCCTGCTCATTTCCGGCGAGCGCAACCTGCTCGAAGTGGCCGACCTTTCCTCGGACATGGCGCGCCTGCGCAAGCTCTTCGACGTGTTCGACCAGAAAACCAGTCTCCTGCAGCTGCTCGACGTCTCGAGCCACGCGCAGGGCGTGCAGATTTTCATTGGCGGCGAGTCGCAACTCGTGCCGATCGAGGAAATGAGCGTGGTGACGGCTCCCTACGAGGTGAACGGCAAGATCGTCGGCACCCTCGGCGTGATCGGGCCGACGCGCATGGCTTACAACAGGGTGATTCCGATCGTCGACATCACCGCGCGCCTGCTCTCGCTCACGCTGAGCCAGAACTGAGCGCCGCAGCGGGCATCGGGCACCCCGCGCCTTTCCGACGATCATCCCCGAAAGGCGCGGCGCGCGCCATCGGCCGAATGGCCAACGTGCGGCGAGTCGCTGCGTCGCGGCTGCGGTTTGGCCCGCCAGGACCGCCCGCTATAATGCTTGTTTCATGCAACCGTTGCTGCGCATTCGCGCGGCGCCACTGATCGCCTATGCGTTTCGACCTGGAGCGGCCTTCGCAGTCCGCCGCGGCGCATCGCGTCGCCGTGCTGCTCATCAACCTGGGCACACCGGACGCGCCCACCCCGCGCGCCGTGCGCCGCTATCTCGCGCAGTTTCTTTCCGATCCGCGCGTGGTCGAGATTCCGGCGCCGATCTGGCAGGTCATCCTGCGCGCGCTGATCCTGCCGTTTCGCGGCCGTTCTTCGGCGAAGAAGTACGCGGCGGTCTGGACGCCCGAAGGCTCGCCGCTACGCGTGCACACGCAGAAACAAGCCGACGGCCTGCGCCATCTGCTGCAGATCAACGACTACACGGTCCTCGTCGATTACGCGATGCGCTACGGCACGCCCGACATCCCGGCGATGCTGAACCAGCTCAAGCTGGCGGGCGCGGAACGCATCCTGCTCATGCCGATGTACCCGCAGTACTCGGCGTCGACCACGGCCACGGCGTTCGATGCGGCCTTCGTCGCGCTGCGCCGCATGCGCAATCAGCCGGAAATCCGCACGGTGCGCGGCTATCACGACCATCCGGCGTATATCGCGGCGCTCGCGGCGCAGGTGCACCAGTACTGGCACGCGCACGGCAAACCCAATTTCGCGGCGGGCGACCGGCTCGTGCTGAGTTTTCACGGCGTGCCGAGCCGCACGCTCGATCTGGGCGACCCGTACCACGACCAGTGCCAGCAAACGGCCGCGCTCCTCATGCACGCGCTGGAGCTGACGCCGGTCGAATGCCGGGTGACTTTCCAGTCGCGCTTTGGGCGGGCGCAATGGCTCCAGCCGTACACGGCGCCCACGCTGCGGGAATTGGGCGCCGGCGGCGTGCGGCGGGCGGACGTGTTCTGCCCCGGTTTCACGGCGGACTGCCTGGAAACCATCGAGGAAATCGGCATGGAAGTGCGCGACGAATTCCTGCACGGCGGCGGCAAGGAGTTTCACCGCATTGCGTGCCTGAATGCCTCGCCGGCGTGGATCGCGGCGCTAGGCGAGATTGTTGCGCAGCACCTGCAGGGCTGGCCCGTCCAGGCCGCGGCGCCGGCAGGCGCGGTGGCCTGACCGGGCGAGTCGAGCGTGAACTGAGCAGCGCATCCGGAAAGCTTCTGATGAACTACAAGATTTCGACCGAACCTGGCGCGCGCCTGCGCATCGACAAATGGTTATGGGCGGCGCGCTTCTTCAAGACGCGCTCGCTCGCCTCCGACGCCGTGGCCAAGGGGCGCGTGCGCATCGGCGGCGACGCCGTGAAGGCGTCGAAGGACGTGCGCGTGGGCGACCTCGTCGAAATCGAGATCGATCACGTGGTCTGGGAAGTGCAGGTGCTGGGGATTTGCGAGATGCGCGGCCCCGCCAGCATCGCGCAGACGCTTTATGCGGAAACCGAAGCCGGGCGCGAGAGGCGCGCGGCGGAGCAGGACCGGCGCCGGCTCTTTCGCGAACCGGCTGCCGTGTTGCAGGGCAGGCCGACCAAGCGCGACCGCCGCACTATCGACAAATTTTCGCGTGAGGGTTGAAGAGCGCTTCCATCGTCGCGTGCACACCCCCGTATTCCGTCGTGTTTTCGTTCACGGCGCCCGACATGCAGATGGTCGTAGTCCCGGCGATGAGTACCAGCGCGACCACCGATATGGCAAAGGTCAGTTTCACGGTACTCCCCTTGGGATCGCAGCAAAACAGCCAGTTTCAAGGCCCGGTTAGCGTTTTTATGCGCGGCGATGCCGCTAAAAAATGTGCTGACCGTGGGCCCATTCGGTGCGGTGCCAGGCTCAGGGTAAACGCGCCATGAGCAGCACCTGTTCCTGAGTGTAGGTCAGGGATGTCCCTTACTCAATTTCATTTTTGCGGCGCTGCAGTAATGATTGTTACGGGCGATTTCGCGGCTTGGATGTCTGCATAAAAAAGCCGCGATAGCCCCTTGAAACAGGCGATCCGGCACCCATGTGCAGTCGCAATGTACGAAGCCTCTGTCGCGTCGGCGCAACGACGGTCGGCGCAATAGAGCGGGTCGCGTAAAGACGCCCGCAGCTTTGTTCCCTTTTTCACTATTCAACGTTCAGCGACATGGAAAACACGCAAGAGAACCCGACGAGCCAGAACCCCACGCCCGCGGACGAGGCGTCGCAGGCAGCCCAGCCCCAGGCGGCTGAAGCGGCCGAGCAGGCAGCCCAAGGCGGCGTGGACCAGAACGCTGCGGCGCTTGCCGAGGCCGCACTGGCCGAAGCCCAGGCGAAGGTCGCCGAATTGCAGGACGCCTTCGTCCGCGCCAAGGCCGAGACCGAGAACGTGCGCCGCCGCGCGCAGGAAGACGTCGCCAAGGCGCACAAGTTCGCGATCGAAAACTTCGCCGAGCATCTGCTGCCGGTGATGGACAGCCTCGAAGCCGCACTCGCCCATAACTCGGACGACCTCGCCAAGGTCAACGAAGGCGTCGAGCTCACGCTCAAGCAGCTCACCGGCGCGCTGGAGAAGGGCAAGGTCCTTGCCATCAACCCCGTGGGCGAGAAGTTCGACCCGCACCGTCATCAAGCTATCTCGATGGTGCCGTCCGAGCAGGACGCGAACACGGTGGTCAGCGTGCTGCAAAAGGGCTATGTGATCGCCGACCGCGTGCTGCGTCCGGCGCTCGTGACCGTTTCGGCACCGAAGTAAGGAAAACGTAAGCAGTGCGGCGGCCTGAAGGCACCCAACGGTACCCAAAGGGCCCCGCGATTGAAAAAAATGATGGAACGCATAGCCCAAACCCCTTGAAATCGCCGTAACGGCACTTATTTGGGCAGCAGTTCCGTATTGAAGTGGACGCCAGCCGCGCACAAGGGAAAACGCGGCTCGAGCATGCAGTTACCTGCGCAGCGCGAAAGCGGCGTCCGCACAGCGACCAAATTCTGGAGATTTGACAAAAATGGGCAAAATCATTGGTATCGACCTCGGCACCACCAACTCGTGCGTGGCGCTGATGGAAGGCAATCAGGTCAAGGTGATCGAGAACTCGGAAGGCGCCCGTACGACGCCGTCGATCATCGCCTACATGGACGACAACGAAGTGCTGGTCGGCGCACCGGCCAAGCGCCAGTCGGTCACCAACCCGAAGAACACGCTGTACGCAGTCAAGCGCCTGATCGGCCGCCGCTTCGAAGAGAAGGAAGTGCAGAAGGACATCGGCCTGATGCCCTACAAGATCGTCAAGCACGACAACGGCGACGCCTGGGTCGAAGCGCATGGCTCGAAGCTCGCGCCTTCGCAGGTTTCGGCCGAAGTGCTGCGCAAGATGAAGAAGACCGCTGAAGACTACCTCGGCGAGCCGGTCACCGAAGCCGTGATCACGGTTCCCGCGTACTTCAACGACAGCCAGCGTCAGGCTACCAAGGACGCCGGCCGCATCGCCGGCCTGGAAGTCAAGCGCATCATCAACGAGCCGACGGCAGCCGCACTCGCGTTCGGTCTGGACAAGGCCGAAAAGGGCGACCGCAAGATCGCCGTGTTCGACCTGGGCGGCGGCACGTTCGACATCTCGATCATCGAAATCGCGGATGTCGACGGCGAAATGCAGTTCGAAGTGCTCTCGACCAACGGCGACACGTTCCTCGGCGGCGAAGACTTCGACCAGCGCATCATCGATTACATCATCGGCGAGTTCAAGAAAGAGCAGGGCGTCGACCTCTCGAAGGACGTGCTCGCGCTGCAGCGCCTGAAGGAAGCCGCTGAAAAGGCCAAGATCGAACTGTCGTCGGGCCAGCAGACCGACATCAACCTGCCGTACATCACGGCGGACGCGTCGGGTCCGAAGCACCTGAACCTCAAGTTCACGCGCGCCAAGCTGGAAGCGCTGGTCGAGGAACTGATCGAGCGCACCATCGAGCCGTGCCGCGTGGCGATCAAGGACGCAGGCGTGAAGGTTGGCGACATCGACGACGTGATTCTCGTCGGCGGCCAGACGCGTATGCCGAAGGTGCAGGAGAAGGTCAAGGAGTTCTTCGGCAAGGACCCGCGCCGTGACGTGAACCCGGACGAAGCCGTGGCCGTTGGCGCCGCGATCCAGGGCCAGGTTCTGTCGGGCGACCGCAAGGACGTGCTGCTCCTCGACGTGACCCCGCTGTCGCTCGGTATCGAGACGCTCGGCGGCGTGATGACGAAGATGATCAACAAGAACACCACGATCCCGACCAAGCACGCACAGGTCTACTCGACGGCGGACGACAGCCAGTCGGCCGTGACGATCAAGGTGTTCCAGGGCGAACGCGAAATGGCAGCGGGCAACAAGCTGCTGGGCGAGTTCAACCTCGAAGGCATTCCGCCCGCACCGCGCGGCGTGCCGCAGATCGAAGTGACCTTCGACATCGACGCGAACGGCATTCTGCACGTGGGCGCGAAGGACAAGGCCACCGGCAAGGAAAACAAGATCACCATCAAGGCGAACTCGGGTCTGTCGGAAGCCGAGATCGAGAAGATGGTGAAGGACGCCGAAGCGAACGCGGAAGAAGATCACCGTCTGCGTGAGCTGGCCGACGCGCGCAACCAGGGCGACGCACTGGTTCACAGCACGAAGAAGGCCGTGGCCGAGTACGGCGACAAGATCGAAGCCAGCGAAAAGGAAAAGATCGAAGCCGCACTGAAGGACCTCGAAGAAACGCTGAAGAGCTCGTCGGCCGACAAGGCGACGATCGAGGCGAAGGTCGAGGCGCTGTCGGCAGCGTCGCAGAAGCTCGGCGAAAAGATGTACGCCGACATGCAGGCGCAGCAGGCAGGCGCGGCCGGTGCCGCCGGCGCGGGTGCCGCAGGTGCCGGTGCTGCCGAGCAAGGCGCGCAGAACGACGCCGACGACGTGGTCGACGCCGAGTTCAAGGAAGTCAAGAAGGACTAAGCCGATTCGTGGCGGTCATGACCGTTCTGCCTGATCAGCGAACGGTCGTGATCCGATGAAAGCGGCTACGAAAGCGGCCGCATCGGTTACGATGCGTGTCAGCATTGCAGCGCCTGGCGAGCCAACCGGCTCTCCGGGCACATTTGTTTTATGGAGGCCGTTCTCTTTCAGGGGCCGCCGCGGCGTGAGAAGCGCCTGTGCGGATGTTCAGGGGAACGGCAAACGGGTCACGAGATCCAGCATTCAAGAGGAGCCGGCGCGCGCCGTGAAGCGCGAGGCCGGCGTTGAACCGATATGGCGAAACGGGATTACTACGAGGTTCTGGGCGTCGCGAAGAACGCGGGCGACGACGAAATCAAGAAGGCGTATCGCAAGCTCGCGATGAAGTACCACCCCGACCGCAATCCGGACAACAAGGATGCGGAAGAGCATTTCAAGGAGGCCAAAGAGGCCTACGAAATGCTGTCGGACTCGCAAAAGCGCGCCGCTTACGACCAGTACGGCCACGCCGGCGTCGATCCGAACATGGGCGGCGCGGGTGCGCAGGGCTTCGGCGGTTTCGCGGACGCTTTCGGCGACATCTTCGGCGATATCTTCGGCCAGGCCGCGGGCGGCCGTGGCGGCCAGCGCGGCGGTCCGCAGGTGTATCGCGGCGCGGACCTGCGCTACAGCATGGAAATCACGCTGGAGCAGGCGGCGCACGGCTACGAGACGCAAATCCGCGTGCCGGGCTGGAGCGGTTGTGAAGTCTGTCACGGCTCGGGCGCGAAGCCCGGTACGAAGCCCGAAACCTGTCCGACCTGCCACGGTTCGGGTTCGGTGCGCATGTCGCAGGGCTTCTTCAGCATCCAGCAGACCTGCCCGAAGTGCCACGGCACGGGCTCGTACATTCCCGAACCCTGCACGAACTGCCACGGCGCAGGCAAGGTGAAGGAAACCAAGACGCTCGAAGTGAAGATTCCGGCGGGCATCGACGACGGCATGCGCATCCGCTCGGCCGGCAACGGCGAGCCTGGCATCAACGGCGGGCCGTCGGGCGATCTGTACGTCGAGATCCACATCAAGCAGCACGCGGTGTTCGAGCGCGACGGCGACGACCTGCACTGCCAGATGCCGATTCCGTTCACCACGGCGGCGCTCGGCGGCGAGATCGAAGTGCCGACGCTCGCGGGCCGCGCATCGTTCACGGTGCCCGAAGGCACGCAGTCGGGCAAGACGTTCCGTCTGCGCGGCAAGGGCATCAAGGGCCTGCGTTCGAGCATCGCCGGCGATCTGTATGTGCACGTCCAGGTGGAAACGCCGGTCAAGCTCACCGATCACCAGCGCGAGATGCTGCAGCAGTTCGAGAAGTCGCTCGTGGAAGGCGGTTCGCGCCACAGCCCGCAAAGCAAGAGCTGGTTCGACCGCGTGAAGAGCTTCTTCGACTGATGCGCTTTTCCGGCGTCACCATGCAGCGGCAGGTCAATTGCAGGTAGTTAGCGTAATGGCAGTCAATTCTGGCGGCGCGGCGGGAGATGCGACGAGTGTTGCAACTTTCGCGCTGCTCGACGACGGCGACTCGACGGCGGTTAGCCGTTCGAGCCGCCTTTATACGGGGTTCGTGCGCGAGCTTGCATGCGAGCGTGCGGCGGACCTCGACGCGGTGTGCGCGCAAGCGAATGCCGAACTGGGCAAGGGACTTCACGCCCTCGTGATCGGCGACTACGAGTTCGGGCGCACGCTCGAATTCGCAAAGCGTGACACGAGCGCATCCATCGAAACGCAGCACGGCCAAGCCGCGCTGCGTTTTTTATTGTTCGAACGCTGCGAAAGGCTCTCGCGCGAGCAAACCGATGCGTGGCTCGCGGCGCAGGAGGGCGGTGAAGCGCCCGGGCCAGCCGGCGTGGCGGGCGTGACGATCGGTGTCGATCGCGAGCGCTTCGAGCAGGACATCGCCGCCGTGCAGGACGCCTTGCGCGCGGGCGACTCGTATCAGATCAACTACACCTACCGGCTCGGCTTCGAGGCATACGGTTCGCCGCTCGCGCTCTACAGGCGTTTGCGCGAGCGTCAGCGCGTGCGTTACGGTGCGCTGATCGCGCTGCCGGGCGACCGCTGGGTGCTCTCGTGCTCGCCGGAGCTGTTCGTGGAGAAGCACGGCGAAACGTTGCGCGCGAAACCGATGAAGGGCACGGCCGCGCGCAGCACCGATGCGGAGCAGGACGCCGCCGCCGCGCGTTTTCTCGCCAACGATCCGAAGAACCGCGCCGAAAACGTGATGATCGTCGACTTGCTGCGCAACGACCTCTCGCGCGTCGCGCAGACCGGCTCGGTGCGCGTCCCGGCGCTCTTCAGCGTGGAGCCCTACGCTTCCGTCTGGCAGATGACCTCGACCGTGGAGGCGACGCTGCGTGAAGGCACGACATTCGCCGCCGCCATGCGCGCGCTCTTTCCGTGCGGCTCGATCACGGGCGCGCCCAAGCACCGCACGATGGAGCTGATCGAAGCGCTCGAACATGCGCCGCGCGGGCTTTACACCGGCACGATAGGGTGGCTCGAAGCGCCCTCGGCAGGCGAGGCTTGCGGCGACTTTTGTCTCTCGGTCGTGATCCGCACGTTGACGCTCGATGCGCCCTCGAAGGGCACGGGCGCCGCGCGGCGCGGCGAAATGGGCGTCGGTGCGGGCATCGTGCTCGACAGCGTGGCCGCCGACGAATACGAGGAGTGCCGCTTGAAAGCCCGCTTTCTGACCGACGCCGACCCGGGCATCGAATGCTTCGAAACGATGTACGCGACGCGCGCTGACGGCGTGCGTCACGTGGAACGTCACCTCGCGCGGCTCGCGGCGAGTGCGGCGTGGCTCGGTTTCCCGTGCAACGTTCAAGCGTTGCGAACGCGCATCGACGAAACCTGCGCCACGTTTGCAGACGAGAACGCGCCGCACCGGGTGCGCCTCGCGCTCGGCAAGAGCGGAACAGCGACGCTCACCAGCGCGCCGCTTGCTGCGCTCGCGCACGACACCGTGGGCGTGCTGCTCGCGCCGGATCACGGCTTTGCGCCGGTCGAATCCGCCGACGCGCTGTTGTTGCGCAAGACCACGCGCCGCGCCGAATTCGATCGCGCCTGGCGCGAGGCCGAAGCCCAGGGCGGCTTCGACATGCTGTTCTTCAACGAGCGCGGCGAGCTGACCGAAGGCGGCCGCTCGAACGTGTTCGTGAAGCTCGACGGCAAGTGGTTCACGCCGCCGCTCGCCTCCGGCGTGCTGCCGGGCGTGATGCGCGGCGTGCTGCTCGACGAAGAAGCGTTCGATGCACAGGAGCGTGTGCTCACGCGCGACGACGTGCTTGACGCCGAAGCCCTGATGCTCACGAACGCGCTGCGCGGTGCAGTGCCGGCGCGCTTGATTCGATGAGATCACGGCCGTAGCGCACCACAAAAACAAAGCGCGCCCCAGACGGAGCGCGCTTTTTTCATTCTGCGAAGCAAAGCCGCCGGATCAGAACACGTGCTCGGGCCCCGGGAACGTGCCTTCCTTCACGGCCTGCACATACGCGCGCACGGCCGATTCGATATCGGGCTGGCCCGTCATGAAGTCCTTCACGAAGCGGGGCCGCTTGCCGGGGAAAATGCCGAGCATGTCGTGCAGCACGAGCACCTGGCCCGAGCAGTCCACGCCCGCGCCAATGCCGATGGTCGGAATGCGCAACTGCTTCGTGACTTCCGCGCCGAGCGCCGCGGGCACGGCCTCGATCACCACGAGCTGCGCGCCTGCCTCCTGCAGCGCCAAGCCGTCGCGAATCATCTGCGTGGCGGCCGCATCGCTCTTGCCCTGCACCTTGAAGCCGCCGAAAGCGTGCACCGACTGCGGCGTGAGGCCGATGTGCGCGCACACGGGCACGGCGCGCTCCACCAGCATCTTCACCGTGGGCGCGAGCCATTCGCCGCCCTCGATCTTCACCATCTGCGCACCGGCGCGCATGAGCTTCACCGAGTTCGAAAACGCGTCTTCGGGCGTGCCGAAGCTGCCGAACGGCAGGTCGGCGATGATCAGCGCCCTGGTTTGCGCACGCGCCACGCAGGCCGTGTGATAGGCGATGTCGTCGATGGTGACGGGCAGCGTCGTGGTGTGCCCCTGGAGCACGTTGCCGAGCGAGTCGCCGATCAGCACCGTATCGACGCCCGCGCGGTCGCACAGCGCCGAGAAGCTCGCGTCATAGCACGTCAGCATGGCGATGCGCTCGCCTGCGTCGCGCATGGCCTGGAGTTTGGGCACGGTGACCGCGCTGCGGCTCGTTTCCTGCAGGTAAGTCATGGGGAAATCCGTTGGGAAAGGGAAAACGGGGAGGGGCTGCGCCGCTCGATCGCGCCGTTGAGGCGGTTATAGCGACGTGCCCTTGACGAAGGATTCCTTGCGGCCGCGCATCGTCTCGATACGTTCGGCGACGAGCGCGAGGTCCGCATCGGAACCTGGCAGATCCAGATGCTCCGCGCCGACGGTGAGCACCGGCGCATGATCGTAATGATAGAAAAAATCGTTGTAGCTGTCGCAGAGCGCACGCAGGAATGCGCTCGAAATAGCCAGCTCGCGCGGCAACGCCCGCTTCTGGATGCGCGCGTACAGCGCCTCCGGGCTCGCCTGCAGATAGACGACGAGGTCGGGCGCGGGCGCGGATGACGTGATGCGCGAGGCGAGCGCGCGGTAGAGCGGCAGTTCGTCTTCCGCGAGTGTGAGGCGTGCGAACAGATCGTTGCGCTCGGCAAGGAAATTCGTCACGAGCGGCACGCCCGCTTCGCGGCGCGCGGCCACGTCGCGCGAAAGCTGCTCGCGCTGCAAGGCGATATGCAACTGCGCGGCGAGCGCATGCGACGAGGGCGCGCTGTCGCGATACACGCGCTCGAGAAACGGATTCTCGGCGTTCGATTCGAACAGCGTCTGCATCGACCAGCGTTCGGCCAGACGCGTCGCGAGCGTGGTCTTGCCCGCGCCGATCGGCCCTTCGATCACGATGTACTGGAGCGCGGCTGGCCGCGTGGCGCGCGCGCTGACGACGGGCAGGGGTGTCGTGCTCATCGGCAGTTGCCGGAGGGCGGCGTGTCCGGCGCGGGGGGCGTGCCCATGCACTGGCACAACGGCTTGACCTTCTCGATGCGCTGGTCGGCCACGGCGGCGAGGAAGGCGCTGGCGGGCCCGTTGCCCGGAATCACGAGTTCGGGATCGATCTCGACGAGCGGCACGAGCGCGAACGCGCGGCCCGTCATGCGCGGATGCGGCACGACGAGGTCGGTTTCGTCGATGATGGCGTCGCCGTAAAGCAGGATGTCGATGTCGAGCGTGCGCGGCGCGTTGCGAAAGGGACGCTCCCGGCCGAAGTGATGCTCCACGCGCTGGCACAGGGCGAGCAGCGCGTGAACGTCGAGACTCGTCTCGATCTTCACGACGCAGTTGTAATAGTCGTCGCCGCCCGCGTCGATGGGCGCGGTGCGGTACAGACTCGATTTGGCGACGACGGTGAGGGTGTGCTGTTGTGCGAGGCACACCACCGCGTCTTTGAGAGTCTGGCGCGCATCCCCCAGATTCGCGCCAATTCCCAGCCAGGCAACCGTCATGGCTTCACTTCCTGCGACTTGTGTTGCGGTTCGACGCCTGTGCGCCGCGGCAAGCCGCGACGCCGCACGGCGTCAGTCCTCGTGCGGACCGGCGTGGCCGTCATAGTCCGCACTGCTGGCTTCATGCACGTCACCGGCTGCGCCGGCTTCCGATACAGCACCTTCGCCCGTTCTGCGGCTCTTCGCGCCGCCGCGGCGGCGGCGTTTGCGCGGCGAGCGTTCCTTGCCGCCCTGCGCGAGAAGCGTCTCGCGCTCGGCGTTGTCGCCGGAAATGAAGTCCGTCCACCATTGGCCGACTTCGGCGTCCAGCTCGCCCGATTCGCAGCGCAGCAGGAGGAAATCATACCCCGCTCTAAATCTTTGGTGTTCCAGCAGCTTGATCGCGCCGCGGCCACGTTTTTCGAGGCGCAGCTGCAGGCCCCAGATCTCGCGCATATCCGACGAAAAACGACGGTGAATCGCCAATTTTTCCGTTTGCGCGTCGATCACGTCGTCCATCGCGCGATGCAGCGCCGGCACGGGCAATTCGCCTTCGGCCGTGTATTGCTGCCAGCGTTGCTGCACGTCGTGCCACAGCAGCGTGGCGAACAGGAAGCCCGGCGACACGGGTTTGCCTGCGCGCACGCGCGCGTCGGTGTTCGACAGCGCGAGCGTGATGAAGCGCTCGCCTTGCGGCTGTTCGAGCACGACGTCGAGCAGCGGCAGCAGCCCGTGATGCAGTCCTTCCTTGCGCAACCACTTGAGGCACTCGAGCGCGTGGCCCGAGAGCAGCAGCTTGAGCATTTCGTCGAAAAGACGCGCGGCCGGTACGTTGTTGATGAGGTCCGCGAGCTTCACGATGGGGTCGCGCGTGTGCTCCTCGATCTCGAAGCCGAGCTTCGCCGCGAAACGCACCACGCGCAGCATGCGCACCGGGTCTTCGCGATAACGCGTGGCCGGGTCGCCGATCATGCGCAGCAGGCGCGCGCGCATGTCGGCCATGCCGTTGTGGTAATCCAGCACGGTTTGCGTGGCCGGATCGTAGTACATCGCGTTGATCGTGAAGTCGCGGCGCGTGGCGTCTTCGTGCTGCTCGCCCCAGACGTTGTCGCGCAGCACGCGGCCGCTCGCATCCACGTGGTGCGTCTTGCGGTCGAGTTCGTCGCGGCGCATGCGCTTCGCGGGCGCCGGAGCGGGTGCTTCGGCGTCGGCAGGCGGCGCATCCACGAGCGCGCGGAACGTCGAGACCTCGATGATTTCCTGGCCGAACTGCACGTGCACGATCTGGAAGCGCCGGCCGATGATGCGCGCGCGGCGGAACAGCTTCTGCACCTGGTCGGGCGTGGCGTCGGTGGCGACGTCGAAGTCCTTGGGCGCGACGCCGAGCAGCAGGTCGCGCACCGCGCCGCCCACGATGAACGCGCGGAAGCCCGCCTGCTGCAGGCCTTCGGTCACGCGTACGGCGTTGCGCGAGATCAGCGCGGGATTGATGCCGTGGACGTCGGCGGACAGGATGACGGGCGTAGCCGGGTCGGGCGCGCCCTTGCCGGCGCGCGGCATCGAGGCCTTCTGCGCGCTGGCCGGCTTGCGGCGCGCGCGGGTGCTGCCGGCAACGGCGGCCGCGCCTTCCTGCGAGGCCGTGTCCGGATCGGCGGCGGGGGCTTCGGTGTCTTGCGCCGCTTCGGCGTCGTCCTGGCCGAACAGCTTGCGGATGAGTTTCTTGATCACTGGGCTTGGAACAAATCGAGAATGCGCCAGCCCGCTTGTTGCGCGTGAGCGCGCAGGGTGTCGTCGGGGTTGGTGGCGATCGGGTCGGTGACTTTTTCGAGCAGCGGAATGTCGTTGTGCGAGTCGCTGTAGAAGTAGCTGTGCTCGAAGTCCGAAAAGCGCTTGCCGAGCGAGGCGAGCCATTGCTCGACGCGCACGATCTTGCCTTCGCGGTAACTCGGCGTGCCCGTCGGGCGGCCGGTGAAGGCCGAGGCCGGATGGCCGTCCACGGTTTCGACCTCGCACGCGATCAGCTTGTCCACGCCGAACGCCTCGGCGATGGGCGCCGTGATGAATTCGTTGGTCGCCGTGACCACGCAGCAGAGGTCGCCCGCTTCCTTGTGCTTTTTCACGAGCTCGACCGCGCTCGGCAGGATGGTCGGCTTGATCACCTCGTGCATGTACTGGTCGTGCCACTCCTTGAGTTGCGCGCGCGAATATTTCGCGAGCGGCGTGAGCATGGCGACGAGGTACGCATGGATGTCGAGCTTGCCGGCCTTGTAGTCGGCGTAGAAGCGGTCGTTTTGCTCCGCGAAGCGCTCGCCGTCGACAATGCCGAGCTTCACCATGAAGCGGCCCCATTCGTGGTCGCTGTCGGTGGGGATCAGGGTGTGATCGAGATCAAAAAGTGCAAGGTTAGCCATGGGCGCTCATTTTACTTGAAGCGGGAGACGCCGTTGCCGCCGCCGGCGGGCGGCGTCGGCGCGGCGGGGTCCGCGGGGGATTCGGGGCCTGCAGGCACGTCGTTCTGGGCGGGCGCCTTGTTCTCTTGCGATTGCGGCGTATCCGAGGTATCCGGCGTATCGGGCGTTGACGGTGGCTGTTCGGGCGTCTCGCCTGTCTGCGGCTCCGGTGCGGCGGTGCCGGCCGCCGGATCGAGATCGCCGCGCAGCTCGCCGCTCATCTCGTTGCTGACGTCGGCTTCGACTTCGCCCTTGAGTTCGGTGCCCAGCTCCTTGTGGACGACGTGACGATATTTGGCCCCCAATTCGCCTTCGACGTTGTCGGTCGGCTTGTCGAAGGGCACGCTCGCCGGCGGGCGCGCCTGCAAGGCCGGTGCCTTCGGCGCCTCGTAGGGCTGGGCGTCGTCGGTCCCGGCGGCGGGGGCTTCCGGCTCGCTGGAGAAGAGCGTCGGCGGTGCGGGCGGCTCGTCGCCTTCAGCGGATGGCGTTTGGGTCGCCGCGTTGGCGCTGGCCTCATCTTCGTGCGCGTCGCTCGTGTCGTCCGATTCTGCCGGCTCTTCGGCGGCGAGTTCGTCGTCCGTCGGCAATGCGCTCGCGACGCTCACCAGATCGCCCACGCCATTCGCGAGCATCGCGCGCAACAGCGGCAGCGTCACCGCGCGCTTCTGTTCGAGCGAGAAGCGGTCGAGCGCGTCGAGCAGGCCCATCAGGCTCGGCATGTCGCGCCGGAAATGCGTGAGCAGGTAGGCGGGCACGTCGTCGGCGAGCGCAATGCCGCGCTCGCGCGCCGCGAGCTTGAGGATGGCCGCCTTGCCTTCGTCGGAGAGCGGCGCGAGGTGGAACACGAGGCCCCAGCCGAGGCGCGTGCGCAGGTCCTCGCGCACGGCGAGACCCATGGGCGGCGCGTTGCCCGTCGCGACGAGCGCGCAGGCGGGGTACGAGCGCACCTCGTTGAACAGGTTGAAGAGCGCGATCTGCTGCGCGCCCGAGAGCGAATCGCAGTCGTCCACCGCGTAGATCGTCACGCGCGGATCGAACGTGAACGCCGCCAGCGCGCTTTGCGGCCCCAGATAGCGTACGTGGCCCGCCGGCGCTTCGTCGGCGAGTGCGTGCAGCAGGTGGCTGCGCCCGTTGCCGGGCTCGCCCCAGACATAGAACGTGCGATCGGCGATCGGGCCCGCCATGAGCGCCGCGTCCAGACCGCGCAGGCGCGCGACCAGCTCGGCGTTGGCGCCGATATGGAAGTTGTCGAAGGTCGATGGCGGCGGGGTGCCGAGATCGAGCGTTAACTGTCGCTGCACGGTGTGTCTGGACGGAATCGGTTCTAGTAAAGCGTGCTCTCGTGAGATCTGCTGAGATCACTGGGCCGCGGCCGCTGCAGCACGATGCCGAGGGCGAGCGCGATCCCGGTCCAGATAACGGCCCGACGCTGGTACGGTGCGTAATACGGTGTGTTGTGCGGCAAAACTCGGTTTCCGGTTGTGGGGGCGCCAAGCGAGGCGCGTTCCAAATCTCGCTCCACCCGCGGCGGCGGGGCGCCGTCAATCGGTTAAAATCGCATTTTACCGACCTTCTGGCGCTTCCCCATGAATCAACCGAAATCCGGCCCCGCTAATCAGGCACAGTCGCAGGACCAAGGCCTCTCCTACGCCGACGCTGGCGTCGACATGGTCGCGGGCGACGCGCTCGTCGATCGCATCAAGCCGTTTGCGAAGAAGACCCTGCGCGAAGGCGTGATGGGCGGCATCGGCGGATTCGGCGCGCTTTTCGAAGTGCCGAAGAAGTACAAGGAGCCCGTGCTCGTCTCGGGCACCGACGGCGTGGGCACCAAGCTGCGCCTCGCGTTTCATCTGAACAAACACGACACGGTCGGCCAGGATCTCGTCGCGATGAGCGTGAACGACATCCTCGTGCAGGGCGCCGAGCCGCTGTTCTTCCTCGACTACTTCGCCTGCGGCAAGCTCGACGTCGATACGGCGGCCACGGTCGTGAAGGGCATCGCGCAAGGCTGCGAGCTGTCGGGCTGCGCCCTGATCGGCGGTGAAACGGCCGAAATGCCGGGCATGTACCCCGACGGTGAATACGATCTCGCCGGCTTCGCGGTGGGCGCGGTCGAAAAGAGCAAGATCATCGACGGCAGCACGATCGCCGCGGGCGACGTGGTGCTCGGTCTCGCCTCGAGCGGCATCCACTCGAACGGCTTTTCGCTCGTGCGCAAGATCATCGAGCGCGCGCAGCCGGACCTCGCCGCCGACTTCGACGGCCGTTCGCTCGCCGACGCGCTGATGGCGCCCACGCGCATCTACGTGAAGCCGCTGCTCAAGCTGATGGAAACCATCACGGTGAAGGGCATGGCGCACATCACCGGCGGCGGCCTCGTCGAGAACATTCCGCGCGTGCTGCGCGAAGGCCTCACGGCCGAACTGAACCACGCGGCATGGCCGCTGCCGCCGCTCTTCACGTGGCTGCAAAAGCACGGCGGCGTGGCCGATGCGGAAATGCACCGCGTGTTCAACTGCGGCATCGGCATGGCCGTGGTCGTGGCGGCGGATCAAGCCGACGCCGCTGCGTCGCTGCTGGCCGCCGCGGGCGAGCAGGTGTGGAAGATCGGCGTGGTGCGCGCAAGCAAGGAAGGCGAAGCGCAGACCGTGGTGGTCTAAGCCTCACGCGTTCTCGCGCAAAAAATGCCCGCCATCGATTGGCGGGCATTTTTGCTTTTGGGCGCCGCGACTGGCGTTACAGCACCGTGCGCACGTGCCACAGCTCGGGAAACAGCACGACATCGAGCATCTTGCGCAGATACGGCGCGCCGCTCGTGCCGCCCGTGCCCTGCTTGAAGCCGATGATGCGCTCGACCGTCGTCACGTGGCGGAAACGCCATTGACGGAACGCATCTTCGAGATCGACGAGCTCTTCGGCCATCTCGTACAAATCCCAGTACTCCGAAGGATTGCGGTACACCTCCAGCCACGCCGCCTCGACCGTCGCGTCGTGTTCGGTCGGCAGGGTCCAGTCGCGGTTCAGGCGCTCGGGTGCGATCGCAAAGCCGCGCCGCGCGAGCAGGCGAATCACTTCGTCGTAGAACGAGGGCGCTTCGAGCGTCGCTTTCACCTGCTCGAAAATCTCGCCGCGATGCTCGTGCGGCTTGAGCATCTGCACGTTCTTGTTGCCGAGCAGGAACTCGATCTGCCGGTATTGATACGACTGGAAGCCCGACGACGCGCCCAGATACGGCCGCATGGCCGTGTATTCGGAGGGCGTGAGCGTCGAGAGGACGCTCCACGCCTGCACGAGCTGCTCCATGATGCGCGAGACGCGCGCGAGCTGCTTGAACGCGGGCGGCAGCGCGTCGCGGTGTACGTTGGCGAGCGCCGCGCGCAATTCGTAGAGCGCGAGCTTCATCCACAGCTCGCTCGTTTGATGCTGCACGATGAACAGCATCTCGTTGTGGTCGGGCGAGAGCGGATGCTGCGCGCCCAGCACGGCGTCGAGCGCGAGGTAGTCGCCGTAGCTCATCGACTTCGAGAAGTCGAGCTGCGCGTCGTGCCAGCCTTCGCCTTCGCCTTGTGCCTCAGGCGCTTGGGCAGCGGGAGCGGGCGCGGCGGCGCCGTGTCCGAACGGGCAGCCGCCACGTGCGGCGCCTTGGGTCTCACTCGCGGTTTCACCCGCGTCGGGCATGCCCGGGACTTGCATGTGATCGTTCATCTGCCGCTCCTCAGGTCACCGCGCCGCGCTCGGCGAATTCGGGCTTGCGCCAGGACTTGGTGGCGAGCACGTCGCGCAGCGTCTCCACGGCGTCCCACACGTCGACGTAGCGCAGATACAGCGGCGTGAAGCCGAAGCGCAGCACGCGTGGTTCGCGATAGTCGCCGATCACGCCGCGCGCGATCAACGCCTGCATCACCTCATAGCCGTGCGGATGCTCGAAGCTCACGTGCGAGCCGCGCTCTGCATGAGCGCGCGGCGTGACGAGCGTGAGGCCGTATTCCTTGCAGCGCGTCTCGACCAGTTCGATGAAGAGATCGGTGAGCGCGAGCGACTTGCGGCGGATCGCCTGCATGTCGGTTTGCAGGAACACGTCGAGACCGCATTCGACGAGCGCCATCGAGACGATCGGCTGCGTGCCGCACAGATAGCGGCCGATGCCGTTGTCCGGACGATAGACAGGGTTCATCTCGAACGGCGACTTATGGCCCCACCAGCCCGAGAGCGGCTGCGAGAACGCATCCTGATGGCGCTTGGGCACCCACACGAAGCCGGGCGAACCGGGGCCGCCATTCAGGTACTTGTACGTGCAGCCCACGGCGTAGTCGGCGTTCGCGCCGTTCAGGTCGACCGGCACGGCGCCCGCCGAATGCGCGAGATCCCACAGCGCGAGCGCGCCCTGCGCGTGAATATGCTCGGTGAGCGCGCGCATGTCGTGCATCTCACCGGTGCGGTAGTTCACATGCGTGATCATCGCCACAGCCACGTCTTCGCGGATCGCGGCGCGCAGCTCCGAAGGATCGTCGACGAGGCGCAGCTCGTAGCCGCGGTCGAGCTGCTCGATGAGGCCTTGCGCGATGTACAGGTCGCTCGGGAAGTTCGAGCGCTCCGAGACGATCACGCGGCGCTTCGGATCGCGGGCGTTCTGTACGCGCAGTGCGGCGGAGAGCGCCTTGAAGAGATTGATCGAGATGGTGTCGGTGACGACGACTTCGTCGTCGGCCACGCCGATCAGCTTCGCGAGCTTGTTGCCGAGCCGCTTGGGCATGGCGAACCAGCCCGCCGTGTTCCAGCTGCGGATCAGGCCTTCGCCCCATTCGCCGCCGATCACGGCCTGCGCGCGCGCAGCCGAGGCCGAGGGCGGCACGCCGAGCGAGTTGCCGTCGAGATAGATGGTGCCGGCCGCGAGCGTGAATTGCTCGCGCAGGGCGGCGAGCGGATCGGCGCGATCGGCTGCCAGGGCTTCGTTGCGGTCGTTCATGTCTACGTATCGTTGTTTGGCTAATTTGAGGGGATTCAGTTGGCGGCGGCAGGCGGCAACTCGCGCAGCACGGCGCGCACTGGGCTCGCATCGAGCGTCGCGAACTTCAGCGGCAGGGCGATGAGTTCGTAGTCGCCGGGCGCTACGTCGTCGAGCACGATGCCTTCGAGGATCGCCATGCCATGGGCGCGGATGCGGTGATGCGCGTCCATCGTCTTCGATTCCTGCGGGTCGAGCGAGGGCGTGTCGATGCCGATGAGACGCACGCCGTGCGCGGCGAGCAGATCGATCGTTGCCGGCGCGACGGCGCAAAACTTGCTGTCCCAGCGGTCCAGCGGCGCGTGCGCGTAGGTGCGCAGCAGCACGCGCGGCGGGATGCCGGGCAACGCGCCTTCCACGTGTTCGGGCAGCACGAGCGGCGCGGCGCCCACGCAATGAATCACGCGGCACGCGCCGATATACGTGTCGAGCGGCACCTCGCCGATCGGCGCGCCTTGGGCGTCGTAGTGCAGCGGGGCGTCGGTGTGCGCGCCGGTGTGCGGCGACAGCGTCACGCGCGCGACGTTGACCGGCGAGCCCGCCTCCATGCGCCACACGCGCTCGACGCCAACGGGCGTATCGCCGGGCCAGACGGGCGTTGCGGGGTGAATCGGCGGGGAAATGTCTTTGATCTGTCTCATCTCAAAGTTGTCTCGTCTCCTGATGCTTCGAATGATAGGCAACCCTGCGCGAAATGTGCTTGCGAAAAAAACGCCGCAAACTTCGGTTGTTGGCACATAATTTGTCTTAAGACGGGAATGGAGACCAAATATGAACGCAATCTCGCTTGATGCTACCGATTGCCGTATTCTCGCCGTGCTGCAGAACGAGGGGCGGATCAGCAATCTCGATCTGGCGGAGCGTATTTCGCTTTCGCCATCGGCGTGCCTGCGCCGTTTGCGGCTGCTCGAGGAGCAGGGGGTGGTCGAGCGCTACCGCGCGAGCTTGAACCGGGAGATTCTCGGCTTCGAGATGGAGGCGTTCGTGCAGGTGTCGATGCGCAACGACCAGGAGAGCTGGCACGAGCGCTTCGTCACGGCGCTGCGCGACTGGCCGGAGGTGGTGGGGGCGTACGTCGTGACGGGCGAGACGCACTACCTGCTGCGCGTGCTCGCGCACAACCTCAAGCACTACTCGGACTTCGTGCTCAACAAGCTGTACAAGGCGCCGGGCGTGATGGACATCCGCTCGAACATCGTGCTCACGACGCTCAAGGTGGAAGTGGGCGTGCCGGTGGACCTGATCGCGCAGCGCGAGCCGAAGAGCGCGCCGGCATAAACGAGGACGACGGGGCGAGCGCCCCGCCGTGTCAGAGCGACTGGAGCTGGTGGAACGCGCCGCCGTGGAAGACGAGCGGCGAAGCGTCGGTGCCGTCCTCGCGCACGCCGCAGCGTTCCACTTCCCCGACGAAAATCACGTGGTCGCCTTCGTCGTAGCGGCTGCGGTTGTGGCACTCGAACCACGCGATCGCGCCGTCCAGCACGGGCATGCCGGTGTCGCCGGCCGCGTGCGAGACGCCTTCGAAACGGTCGCCCTTCACGGTCGCAAAGCGCTTGCACAGGTCGAGCTGCGACGCGGCGAGCACATTGATCACATAATGGCTGTTCGAGCGGAACACGGGCATGGACGCCGAGCGCGTGGCGAGGCTCCACAGCACGAGCGGCGGATTGAGCGAGACCGAGTTGAACGAGCTGGCCGTGATGCCGATGAGCGTGCCGTCGGGCGCGCGCGTCGTGATCACGGTCACGCCGGTGGCGAACTGGCCAAGCGCGCGGCGGAATGCGCCGTCGTCGAAGTTGGGCGGGCTGGCGCGGCGGGTCATCGGTGCAGGCCTTCACGGGCCGCGCGCACGGCGGCGGGAGCGGAAATCGGGATCAACGTCATGTGGAAAATCGGCGAATTGTCACAATTTTAGCGGAAGCGGCGGATGGCGGGTCGCGCAGGGCACCGCGCAGTGAGGTCCGCGATGGCGTCCGCAGTCACGATCAAAGGAGCGAACAGCATGAGTCAGACAGTCGAAACGGCCACCCTGGGCGGCGGATGCTTCTGGTGCCTGGAGGCGGTGTACCTGCGCGTGGAGGGTGTGAACGCGGTGGAGTCGGGCTACGCGGGCGGCCACGTGGCGAACCCGAGCTACGAGCAGGTCTGCGACGGCGACACCGGCCACGCCGAGGTCGTGAAGGTGGAGTTCGATCCCGCGAAGATCACGTATCGCGAGATTCTCGACATCTTCTTCGCGATTCACGATCCCACGCAGCTGAACCGTCAGGGGAACGACGTGGGCACGCAGTACCGCTCGGCGATCTTCACGCACTCCGAGGCGCAGCGGGAGATGGCCGAGCAGGCGATTCGCGAGCTGGCCGCAGAAGGCGTGTACGACGGCAAGATCGTCACCCAGGTGCTGCCGCTCGACGGCAACTACTTCCCCGCCGAGGCGTATCACCAGAACTACTTCGCACAGCACCCGAACCAGGGCTATTGCTCGTTCGTGGTGGCGCCGAAGGTCGCGAAGTTCCGCCAGAAGTTCGCGCACCGGCTCAAGGCCGAATAAGCGCCAGGAGGCGCGCGGGCGGTTTCGATGTCGGGTTTCGGTACCCGGTTTCGATGCCCGGTTTCGATGCCGTTTCGCGCCTCAGTCTTCCTTTTCCTCTTCTGCTTGCGCGCCGGGCGGCGTTTCGTCCGGCGTCGCGTCGCACGCGGCGTCCAGCGCCATTTCCCCGCGCAAGCGCTCCATCTCGTCCGCAATTGCCCGCGCGAGCTTCGCGCAGGTGAGCGGCGCCGATCCCTCCGCCTTGTTGTTTGTCGTGATCAGCACAGGCTGGCCCGCCATCGCGTAGCGCGCGGCCAGTTCCGCGAGCGTGACGCGCGTATGCGGGTCTTCGTCCACCAGCTTGTCGAACGGCTCGTAGCGCGCCTTCGCCTGCTCGTACTTGAAGCCGCTATGCAGGCTCCAGCGCACGATCAGCGGGCCGGCCGGCGCTTCGCCGTCCATCAGTGCGAGCGCGGCGGCCTGGCGCAGCGGGTCCGGCATGCGCGCGTGCAGGCCGACGCAGTAGCGCACGCCTGCGGCGCGCAGCGTGCGTACGAAGCGCGGCGTGAGCAGGATCGCGTCGCGGATCTCGACGGCGTAGCAGGGGCCGTCGCCGGCCGCGGCGGGCTCGGGCGGTTGGGGCAGCGGCGGCAGCGCGGCGAGGAAGGCGGTCAGCCGCTCGACGAATGCCGCCGGGTCGGCCAGCAGCTGATCAGGCAGCGGCGGGAACTGGAACACGAGCGCGCCGGCCTTGCTGCCGAGGCCCGCAAGGCACGGCTCGACGAATTCGCGCGCGGCCAGCTCCGCGTTGAGAAAGCACGGGTTCGCGGAAACGGGCTCGCCACGCTCGCCGCGCACACTGGCGTCGGTGACGAGCGCCGGCGCCTTCACGATGAAGCGGAAGTGGTCCGGCACCTGCTGCGCGTAGCGCAGGTAATCGGTGACGGTGAGCGGCGCGTAGAACGAGCGGTCGATGCTCACCGAGCGCAGCAGCGGATGCGCGCCGTAGGCCGAGAGGCCGTCGCGGGCGAGCTTCGACTGGCTGTAGTCCTCGCCGTAGACGATGCCGCGCCAGCCCGGAAACGACCACGACGAGGTGCCAAGGCGCACGCCCGAGGGCAGCGCCGCGGCGACGTCGAGCGTGTCTTGCGTGGCTACGGCGGGCAGCACGCCGCGGCCGCGGCGCTTCGGGGCGCCGGGGTTGGGCGCGGGTTTTGGCGGTTTTGCGCGCGGCTCGCCGTCTTCGCGCGCTTCGATTTCCGTGTCGTCGTCGCGCTTGGCGCGGACAGGGCGCTGGGTGGCGGGCTTCGTCGCAGGTGTGCTCGCCGGCGCCGCGAAGCCGAACAAATCAGGCTGCGGCTCGACGCGGGCTTCGGTTTTCGGCGCGTTGCGGCGCGCAGCCGGTCGGGTGGACTGGTGCGCGGCGGGGTGGGCCGCATCCGGGCCGGAGTCGTTGGCAGGCCCGCGTGTGCTGTCTCCAAACAGGTCGTGGCCGTCGTCGCGTTCGTTCATGCAGTGGCGTCGCGCAGTGGCGTCGTGATGGCGGTCGTGGGGCGAAGCCGCCTGGGCCGGGCGCAACTGCGCAAACAGTCGACTCGCTGGCGGCGCGGCGAACCGCGCCGCCGCCTGCGTCAGAGCGGCTTCTCGTACATATACCGGCGCGACCACGGCAGCGTTGTCGCGCTGCGGCCGGCCTTGCGGCAGACGATCTGGAAGATCGACACGTCGTCGTGCTCGAACGCGTACGCGCAACCCGCCAGATAAACGCGCCAGATGCGGAACTTCTCGTCGTCGACGAGCCGTTTCGCTTCCTCGGCACGCGCCTCGAAATTCTCCGCCCACAAATCGAGCGTGTGCGCATAGTGACGGCGCAGGCTTTCCACGTCAACCGCTTCGAGGCCGCCGTGCTGCGCCGCCTGGAGCGCGAGGCCGATGTGCGGCAACTCGCCGTCGGGGAACACGTAGCGGTCGATGAACTCGCCGCCGCCCAGCGCCGTTTCGCCCGATTCGGCGTCCGACGAGGTGATGCCGTGGTTCATGGCGACGCCGTCGTCGGCGAGCAGGTCGTGGACCTTGCGGAAATAGCCTGGCAGATTCTTGCGCCCGACGTGCTCGAACATCCCCACGCTCGTGATGCGGTCGAACTGGCCTTGTATGTCGCGATAGTCCTGCAGGCGGATTTCGATGCGGTCTTCGAGGCCCGCCGCCTTCACACGCGCCGTGGCGAGATCGAACTGGTTCTGCGAGAGCGTCACGCCCACGCAGCGCGCGCCGAACTTCTGCGCCGCGCGCAGCACGAGCGCGCCCCATCCGCAGCCGATATCGAGCAGCTTATGACCTTCCGTCACCTGGATCTTGGTGAGGATATGGTCGATTTTCTTGAGCTGGGCGGTAGCGAGGTCTTCGTCGCCGTTTTCGAAGTACGCGCACGAGTAGACCATGTTCTCGTCGAGCCAGAGCTTGTAGAACTCGTTCGAGACGTCGTAGTGGTACTGGATGGCCTGCCTGTCCGTGGACATCGAATGCGTGAAATAGCGGCGCGCGCGCGCGAGCTTGCTGGCGCTCGTGACGGTGTTGCGCGCGAGCGAATAGCTGATGTTGATGATGTCGGCGAGCTTGCCTTCGATGTCGATCTTGCCCTTCACGTAGGCCTCGCCGAGATTGTCGAGGCTCGGCGTGAGCAGGAGCGGCAGCGCCGACGCGCTGTTGACCTTGAGCGTGACCCGAGGCGCGGCGAAGTGGCCGAAGTCGTATTGCTGGCCGCTCCAGAGCACGAGGCGGGCGGGCAAGTCGGCCTTGCTGCGCACTTCTTCTGCCCACTGTGCGAGTTTTTTCTCCCAGAACATGCGTTTCTCTCCGTGTCAGATGAACGATTGAAGCCCAATGACAAAAGCGAATTGCGATGCAGGTTTTTTGGCAACAGCGTTACGGCAACAGCGAGGTACTCAACGACAGACAACGAAAGCGGTGAGACGAAAACCCGCTGGGCGCGGCGCAAGTGCGGTAAGTGCGGAACATGCGTTACGCCGCGCGCATGCGCTCAGGGCGCGAGACGCTCGATGCGCCAGGCCGCATTCGCGCTCTCACGCGTGTAGCGGATACGGTCGTGCAGGCGCGACGGGCGGCCCTGCCAGAACTCGATGGCCTCCGGCACGAGCCGGTAGCCGCCCCAGTGCGGCGGGCGCGGCGGCGTTTCGCCATACTGCGCTGCGATTTCGCGCTCGCGGGCTTCGAGCGTCTCGCGGTTCGCGATCACCGTGCTTTGCTCCGAGGCCCACGCGCCAATGCGCGAGCCGAGCGGGCGCGAGTTGAAGTAGGCGTCGCTTTCCTCGGCGCTCGTGAGTTCGACCTTGCCCTCGATGCGGACCTGACGCTCCAGCTCGATCCAGTGAAAGAGCAGCGCCGCATGCGGATTCGCGCTCAGCTCGCGGCCCTTGCGGCTCTCGTAGTTCGTGAAGAAGACGAAGCCGCGCTCGTCCACGCCCTTGATGAGCAGGATGCGCGCGGCGGGGCGGCCTTGTGCGTCGACCGTGGCGACCGTCATGGCGTTGGGCTCGGGCAGCTTCGCGTCGAGCGCCTGGGCGAACCAGGTCTGGAACTGGCGGATCGGATCGGGATCGACGTCGGCGGCGTCGAGCGAGCCGAGCGAGTAGGTCTTGCGGAGATCGGCGAGGGAGGTCATCTTTTAGGCAGACGCTTCAATGCGGACTAGTATATCGAACCGGCGGGCAAACTTGGGGCGCCCGACTTGGGGCGCCCGGCCTCGTTCGGCGCGTTCAGGCAAAATACGGGTCTTGTGAGGACCGCGACGGCAGTATGCGACCGGTCCGCTTACGATTGCCTACCGTCATGTCCAGTACCCCGATTTCCCCTGCCGCCGGCTCCGTCGATCTTACCCCGAGCCCTGCCGACGATGTTGCCGACCGCGCCCGCCGATTCGGCGGAATCGCGCGGCTTTATGGCGCACCCGCGCTCGACGCGTTCGAGCGCGCCCACGTCGCCGTGATCGGCATTGGCGGCGTGGGCTCGTGGGCCGCCGAGGCGCTCGCGCGCAGCGCGATCGGCAAGCTCACGCTGATCGACCTCGACAACGTGGCCGAGAGCAACACCAACCGCCAGATCCACGCGCTCGACGGCAACTACGGCAAGCCCAAGGTCGAGGCCATGGCCGAGCGCATCAAGCTCATCGACCCGGCCTGCGATGTGCACCTCGTCGAGGATTTCGTCGAGCCGTCGAACTTCGATGCGTTGCTGGGCGGCGGCTTCGACTACGTGATCGACGCCATCGACAGCGTGCGCACCAAGACCGCGCTGATCGCCTGGTGCGTGGAGCATCGCGTGCCGCTCATCACGGTGGGTGGCGCGGGCGGGCAGCTCGACCCTACGCGGATTCACATCGACGACCTCGCGCTCACGATCCAGGACCCGCTGCTCTCCAAGGTGCGCGGCCAGTTGCGCAAGCAGCACGGCTTTCCGCGCGGGCCGAAGGCCAAATTCAAGGTGAGCGCGGTGTATTCGGACGAGCCGCTGATCTATCCCGAGGCGGCTGTGTGCGATATCGACGCCGAGGCCGAGCATGTCACCACGTCGCCGGGGCATCACGGTCCGGTGGGGCTGAACTGCGCGGGCTTTGGTTCGAGCGTGTGCGTGACGGCGAGCTTTGGTTTCGCGGCGGCTTCGTATGTGCTGCGCGCGTTGGCGCATCAAGCCAGCGGGCGTTGACGCCGAGCGCTGCGAACGCAAGAAAGCGTGCCTGAAAAAGGCACGCTTTCGTATCGCGCTGGAAATCGAGCGAACCGTGCGTCGGTCGCCTTATTCGACCGCTTCCGCTTCGTGCAGGCGCGGCAGCAGGCGATCGAACTCGCGGCGCACGAGACCGTAGCACTCGCATGCGCGCGCTTCGAGGCGCTTGCGGTCGAGTACGCGGATCTTGCCGCGGCTGTGATGGATCAGACCTTCGTCGTGCAGCTTGCCAGCGGCTTCCGTGACGCCTTCGCGGCGCACGCCGAGCATGTCGGCGATCAGTTGCTGCGTCACGCTCAGATCGTTGGAGTCGACGCGGTCCACTTCAATCAGCAGCCACCGGCACAGCTGCTTGCTCAGCGAGTGGTGGCGGTTGCAGGCGGCCGTCTGCGCGATCTGCGTGAGCAGTGCGTGCATGTAAAGCAGCGTAACGCGACGCAGGAGGTCCGAGCGCGCAAACTGCTGTTTGAGCGCCTGTGCGCTGATGCGGTACGCGAAGCCCGAACTTTGCACCTGCACACGGTTCGGCATCGTTTCGCCACCGGTCAGCACAGGTACGCCCGTCATGCCTTCCCGGCCCACGGCGGCAATTTCGACGGAACTGCCGTCTTCCATTGTCGTGAGCATCGAGATGACGGCGGTCGTCGGAAAGTACACGTGATGAATACGCTGGCCGCAATCGCAGAGCAGCTGTTCAGTGCGCAGTTGAACGAGTTCGAGATGCGGCGCCAACGCCTGCCACTCGGTTGACGGAAGTGCGCCCAGCAGATGATTGCCGTGCAGATCGGATTGAAGGGTCAACATGATCGGTCCTCGCGTAAAGCGGCGTATGCCGCCTCCTGTTTTTTCTGCTTCCGGCTGCCGAATTTTTTGTTGTCGCCGTTACCCGTTCGGCTATACGTTCGTTGCGCCGGCCCCATAAGCCCCATTAGCGTTTTGCGATCTCGTTTGTCGGCATTTACGCTTGTGTGGCGAACTCTACTTAGCAGGGGCTGTGCCAGCAGCCGCAAAAGCGAGAACGCTTGCGGCTCGGCACTGCGCGAGCTGTTTCCGGGGCGACGCAAAGGCGCATTATTGTTTCAGTTTTGTACAGCGCCAGCGCGGCGCCGTTTGCGAAGTCGCTAGAGTTTGATGCCGCCAACGCCTTGATTTATATAGCTACTTTCGCTCATCAGACGGATGCGCGGAAATGAGTCCTCGCTGAAACATCGTCGGGCCATCGCCTTGAACGCGTTGTGCGCCTGCCTTTGGTGCGCTGCGGTTTTGATTCGCTTCTGTTGGGGGGCTGCCGACACTGTCGCAAAAACGTTCGGATGTGAAACATCACCTTGCGCGGCCAACTTCGCGCTTCGTGCGCTGCCGCACATAACGATGACCGCGCGATGACGAGGCCTGCGCCGCAAGGACAAATTTCCTGGCGCGCCGTGCGTTCAATGTGGCTGCGCGTACAGATTCGCGCGATACGTATTGTTCAAATGTCACCCGTACGCCAATCAATAACGAGACTCGGTGCATGACTTCGGGGGGAGTGACGCGAATGAACAACGATGTGACATCTGCCGGCCTGATAGCCGCGATCAGCGAAGGTGACGCCGAACTCGTCGTTCAGCCCGTTGTGCTGGCGGGCGGTTCCGGCACGCGGCTATGGCCGCTTTCGCGCGAACACTGTCCCAAGCAGCTGATCGATCTGCTCGATGGCGAGTCGCTGCTCGAGGCGACTGTACGGCGCCTCGACGGCGTGTTTCAGCATGCCGGCGCCTCGCTGCCAGAAGCGCACCGAGCGGTTCGCAAGGCTGCGCCATTCGTCGTGAGCAGCGAGGACTTGCGCCATCTGACCGCCGACCGTCTTGGCCGCAGCGGCATGGCCGCTCGCTTCGTGCTTGAACCGCTCGCGCGCAACACGGCGCCCGCGCTGACGGCGGTGGCGCTTGCCGCAATCGGCGATGGCGATCCGGTGCTCGTTGCCATGCCCGCGGACCATCTGATCGCCGACGGCGCCGCGTTTGCTGCCGCGCTCGAAGAAGCCGTGGCGCACGCGGCGCGCGGCGCCATCGTCACACTTGGCGTGCCGCCGCAGCGTGCCGAAACGGGCTACGGCTACATCGGCGCGGGTTTGCCGCTTGGCCGCAGCGGCGCGCGCAGCATCGAGCATTTTGTGGAGAAGCCCGATGCCGAGCGCGCTGCAAGCTATGTTGCTTCGGGGAACTATCTTTGGAACAGCGGGATTTTCGTTGTGCGCGCATCAGTCTGGCTCTCGGCGATCGCGCACAGCCGGCCGCTCATCGCGGCGCAGTGCGCGGCGGCCTTCGAAAATGCCGCCGTCGACGCTGACGGCACCGTCCACTTGAACCGCGATGCGCTCGCCGCCTGTCCGTCCGATTCGATCGACTACGCGGTGATGGAGTCGGTCGGCGTGAACGCGCGGCTCGCGGGTGTGGTCGTACCGCTTCGTTCGGGCTGGTCGGACGTCGGGGCTTGGGATGCCCTGTGGCAGGTCTCGGCGAAGGACGAGAAGGGCAACGTCGCGCGCGGGCGCGTGCTGTTCGAGGATGCGACGGATACCTTCGTGCATTCGGACGGCCGGCTCGTTGCCTGCGTGGGCGTGCGGGGCATGGTGGTGGTGGAGACTGCGGACGCCGTGCTCGTCGTCGCGAAGGAGCGCGTTCAAGACGTCAAGGCGGTGGTCACGAGGCTCAAGGCGCAGCACAGTGAGGTGGCACGGCAGCACCGGCGCGTGGAGCGCCCGTGGGGCTGGTACGACTCGGTCGATCAGGGCGAGCGCTTTCAGGTCAAGCGCATCGTCGTAAAGCCGGGTGGCCGGCTTTCGTTGCAGATGCATCACCATCGCGCGGAGCACTGGACCGTGGTGCGCGGCACGGCGCGCGTCACGCGTGGCGACGAGGTGCTCCTGCTTTCCGAAAACGAATCGACCTATATCCCGCTTGGCATGACGCACCGGCTCGAGAATCCGGGCAAGACGGCGCTCGAGATCATCGAGGTGCAGTCGGGCTGTTATCTCGGTGAAGACGACATTGTGCGCTTCGACGACCAGTACGGTCGGGTTCAGCAGGCGTAGCTGACTGAACGCACGGCGAGGACGCACGCGGCGTCCTCGGCCGTTCGATATCAGTTCAGCGTTGCACTGAGCTTGCGCCGCCACTCGCTCACGAGCTGCGGCTGATGCGCCGCGAGATCGAACACGGAAAGCATGGTCTTGCGGCCCACATCGTCGCGGAAGGCGCGGTCGCGTTTCACGATCTCCAGCAGATGCTCGAGCGCGCCCGCGTACTTGCGCCGCGCGATCAGTGCGTTCGCCAGATCGAAGCGCGCTTCGAGGTCGCCTGGGTTGGCGGCGACCTGGGCTTCGAGCGCGTCGGTGGGCGGCAGGTCGGCGGCGGCGTCGAGCGCGTCGAGGCGGGTCTTGAGCGCGTTGAAGCGCGCATCGATGCCCTGCGTGGTCTTCGGCGAGAGCAGCTCGACTTCCTTCTGCGCGTCGTCGGCGCGGTTGTCGGCGAGCAGCATCTCGATCAGGTCCATGCGCACTTCGTCGTTGCCCGGATCGAACGCGAGCGCGGCCTGCAGCGCCTCATAGGCTTCGTCGCGGCGGCCTTCGGCCAGCGCTTCCTGCGCGGCCTGGCGCGCGGCGTCGGCGCCGTCGGGGATCAGGCCGTCGAGGAACTGGCGCAGCTGGCCTTCGGGCAGCACGCCCACGAACTGATCGACCGCCTGGCGGTCCGCGAACGCCACGACGTGCGGAATGCTGCGCACGCCGAAGTGCGCGGCGAGCTCCTGGTTCTCGTCGACGTTCACCTTCACGAGCTTCCATTTGCCCGCGTAGTCGGCCTCGAGCTTTTCGAGCATCGGGCCGAGGCTCTTGCAAGGGCCGCACCAGGGCGCCCAGAAGTCGACCAGCACCGGCGCGAGCGCCGACGCTTCGATCACGTCTTTTTCGAAAGTGGCGAGAGTGGTGTCCATTGCGTCCTCGTTGAGATAACCGTTATGTCGCTAGTTGGGGACGAAACGCCCATGTTTCAATCATCCTCCGAAAGCGGCGAGCCGGTGGTGAGCCGTTAGTGAGCCTTTAGCGCGGCTTCTTTTCCGGCAGCGGAATCCATTCCGTTTCGCCGGGAACATGCCCCATTTCCTGGCGCGTCCAGGCCTCCTTCGCGGCTTCGATCTTCTCGCGCGAGCTGGCCACGAAGTTCCATTCGATGAAGCGCTCGCCTTCGAGCTTTTCCCCGCCGAGCAGCATCACGCGTGCCCCGTTCGTGCTCGAGAGCGTGGCGGTTTCGCCCGGCACCAGCACGGCCATGGTGTGCTGTTCGAGCGGCGTGCCATCGATCGCGAGGTCGCCTTCCACGAGATAGACGCCGCGCTCTTCGTGCTCCGCGTCGAGCGCGAACGCGCTGCCCGGCGCAAAATCTGCGGCGACGTAGAGCGTGCCGGAAAAGGTCTCGACCGGCGAGGTGGCGCCGAACGCCGTGCCCGCGATCACGCGCATCGTGACGCCGTTGCGCTCGATTTCGGGCAGCGTGGCGGCGGCGTGATGGAAGAACGACGGCTCCGCATCCTCGTGGTCGAGCGGCAGCGCCACCCAGGTCTGGATGCCGTGCATGGTGAGGCCGGTGGCGCGGTCCTCGTCGGGCGTGCGCTCGGAGTGGACGATGCCGCGCCCGGCCGTCATCCAGTTCACGTCGCCGGGCACGATCTTCTGGCTGGAACCGATGCTGTCGCGATGCATCAGCGCGCCGTCGAAGAGATAGGTGACCGTCGCGAGCCCGATATGCGGGTGCGGACGCACGTCCACGCCCGAGCCCGGCGCGAGCGTGGCGGGGCCCATGTGGTCGAAGAAGATGAACGGGCCGACGAGGCGGGCGGCGAGCGCGGGCAGCACGCGCCGCACATAGAGATTGCCGATGTCGCGTTGATGAGGCTTGAGAACCGCTTTGATCGATGAGGACATGATGCTTCCTGGATGAGTCGTACGGCGCGGGTTATCGTCGAAACCGGCGCGCGGGCACGCCGTGCGCGAGGCTGGCGCTCATTCTAACGCCGGCTTTCCCGGCGTGCGGCCAAGGCAACGGCCGGCGTGGGCGGCACGGCGCGCCGCGGCGCGAGGCGGTAAGATCGCCGCTTCGAAAAACAGGTATGACGCAAAAAGGGGAGAAAGGGGATGTCGCCGAAGGACTTGTTGCTCGCGCTGGTGGTGGTGCTCGCGTGGGGCGTGAATTTCGTCGTGATCAAGGTGGGGCTGCATGGCGTGCCGCCGCTCCTGCTCGGCGCGCTGCGCTTCATGCTGGCGGCGTTTCCCGCGGTGCTGTTCGTGAAGCGCCCGCAATTGCCGCTGCGCTGGCTGCTGGCCTACGGCGCGACCATCTCGCTCGGCCAGTTCGCGTTCCTCTTCACGGCCATGTACGTGGGCATGCCCGCGGGCCTCGCTTCGGTCGTGCTGCAGGCGCAGGCGTTCTTCACGCTCGGCTTTGCGGCGGTGTTTCTGCGTGAGCGCTTTCACGCGCAGAACGTCATCGGCCTGCTGATCGCCGCGGGCGGTCTCGCGCTGATCGGCGTGCAGTCGATGGGCGGTGCTGCGGGTAACAATCCGCAAGGCATGACCATCGCCGGTTTCGTGCTCACGCTGTGCGCGGCCTGCATGTGGGCGCTCGGCAATATCGTCACGAAGAAGGTGGGCAAGGTGGATCTCGTCGGCCTCGTGGTGTGGGCGAGCCTCGTGCCGCCGTTGCCGTTTCTCGCGCTCTCGTACTGGATGGAAGGCCCGCAGCGCATCGTGGCCGCGCTCTCGGGCATCGGCATGACGTCGGTGGGCGCGATCGTCTATCTCGCGTTCGTGGCGACGCTCATCGGCTATAGCCTCTGGAGCCGCCTGCTCTCGAAGTATCCCGCCAGCCAGGTGGCACCGTTCTCGCTGCTCGTGCCGATCGTCGGGCTCGCCTCGGCGTCGCTGCTGCTCGGCGAACAGTTGAGCGCGGCCGAGATCGGCGGCGCCGTGCTCGTGATGGGCGGCCTCGCCGTCAACGTGTTCGGGGGCTGGGTCAAGCAGCGCCTCGGGGCCGTGCGCTCGTAATTATCCTGCTCCGAATGCAAAACGCCGCGCGAGCCCGAAGGCTTGCGCGGCGGTCCTGAAGGCGCTGGATGCCTTACGTGGCGCTCAGGTCATGCGGCTCTTCGCAAGCGGCGGATTGGCCGCGAAATAGCGCTTGATGCCCTTGAGAATCGCGTTGGCCATCTTCTCGCGATAGGCATCGTCGTTGAGCCGGGTCTCTTCCTCGGGATTGCTGATGAAGGCCGTCTCCACGAGGATCGACGGAATGTCGGGTGCCTTGAGCACCGCAAAGCCCGCCTGCTCGACCGAGCCCTTGTGCAGCTTGTTGATCTCGCCGACCTCGTTGAGCACGAAGCCGCCGTAACGCAGCGAGTCGCGGATCTGCGCCGTCGTCGACATGTCGAAGAGCGCGCGGTTCACGGCGGCGTCGGCCGTCTGCACGCTGATGCCGCCGATCTGGTCCGACGAGTTCTCCTTGTTCGCCATCCAGCGCGCCGCGGCGCTGGTCGCGCCGTGCTCCGACAGCGCGAACACCGACGAGCCGCGCGCTTCGGGCGTGGTGAACGCATCGGCGTGAATCGAGACGAACAGGTCCGCGCCCACGCGGCGCGCCTTCTGCACGCGCACGTTCAGCGGCACGAAGAAGTCGGCGTCGCGCGTCATCATCGCGCGCATGTTGGGCTGGGCGTCGATCTTCGCGCGCAGCTTCTTCGCGATGTCGAGCGCGACGTGCTTCTCGTAGGTGCCCGCGCTGCCGATCGCGCCCGGGTCCTCGCCGCCGTGGCCGGGATCGATCGCGACCGTCAGCAGGCGCGTGGTGCCGCCCCTGGTGGACTTCGGCGTGGTGAAGCCATAGTTGTCGTCGGCGCTGGCGCTGTCGTCGTCGTTGTTGCGCTGGGCGACGACGGGCGGCTTCGGCGCGGCAGGCTTCGGCGCACGCGGCGCAACCACGGGGGGCGCCGGACGCGGCGTGCCCGGCGCGGCGCCCGCGTCGTTCTGCGCGTAGCGTTCGAAGAACGCGTCGCTGTTGTCGTGCGCGGGCGGCGTGTTGGGACCGGCAAGCGTCGGTGGCGTGGAGGGCGGCGCGCTGTCCTTCATCGCTTCGTGCGCGTCGAGTTGCTGCTGTTTGTGCTCGGTTTGCGCGAGCAGGTCCATGAGCGGGTCGGGCGCAACCGCCGGATAGAGGTCGAACACGAGCCGGTACTTGTACGAGCCGATAGGGGCAAGCGTGAACACCTGGGGCTTCACACCGCCCTTGAGGTCGAACACCATGCGCACCACGTGCGGCTGGTACTGGCCCACGCGCACGGCCTGGATTTGCGGATCGTTCGGCGTGATCTTGGAGACGAGGTTCTTGAGCGCGTCGTCGAGATCGAGTCCGGTGAGATCGACGACGAGACGATCGGGGCCCTGCAGCAATTGCTGCGTGTTCTGCAGCGGCTGGTCCGATTCGATCGTGACGCGGGTGTAGTCGCGCGCGGGCCACACCCGCACGCCGACGACCGAAGTGGCCCACGCGAGGCGCGGCACGGCAAGACCGAGCACGAGCGTGGAGGCGCCCGCCTTCAGAATCTGCCGGCGACGCCAGTTGTGCGTGGCGGTGGCGGCCGATTCGATCGAGCGGAACGGTTTGATTAACATCTTTCTAGACATGCCTTTCCTGATGCGCTGTATGCGTAGGCGGTGAGCACGCGGCCTTCGCCGCTTGCATCCGGCTCCAGCGAGAACACGAGATCGGGTATGCCAAGCAGGCCGCCCGCGCGTTGCGGCCATTCGACGAGGCACACCGCATCTTGCGCGAAATATTCGCGAAAGCCCGAGTCGGCCCATTCGGCCGGATCGCTGAAACGGTACAGATCGAAGTGATAAAGCTGGAGTTCCCCACAGGGCGTTGTAACCGTGTACGGTTCGACGAGCGTGTAGGTGGGGCTGCGCACGCGGCCCGTGTGGCCGAGCGCGCGCAACGTGGCGCGCACGAGCGAGGTCTTGCCCGCGCCGAGGTCGCCGTGCAACTGCACATGCAGGCCGTGAAAGGGCGGGGCATCGTGATGCTGCGCGCTCTTTTGTGCAACATTTGCGCGCAGCGAGTCGAGCGCGTGCGCAAAGCGTGCGCCGAAGGCGTCGGTGGCGTCGGCGTCTGCGAGATCGAAACGGCGCTCGAGGAGAACGGCGGCGGATGGATCAAGCGAAAGCGGCGCGTGGTCGTGACCGGGCGTGTCGGGCATTCTCGTAAAATGACGTAATGAACCCCACGCATTCCCCTTCCAACCCCGCGCAGGATGCGCGCGCGTCTTCGGAGGCGCTCGACCCAACGTCCGCACATGCGGGTGCTCGAGCGCAGGCTCGAGCTAACGCGCCGCGCGATTCGTCTGCGCCGTCCGTCGAGCAGGCCACGCGGCTCGATGAGGCGGCGCTCGCCGCGCTCGCGGCGCGCATCCGGACGTGGGGGCGCGAGCTGGGGTTCGGTGCGATCGGTATCAGTGACACCGACCTTTCCCATGCCGAGGCGGGCCTCGCCGCGTGGCTCGAAGCGGGCTGCCACGGCGAGATGGATTATATGGCCAAACATGGGATGAAACGCGCGCGGCCCGCCGAGCTTGTGGCCGGCACGCGACGCGTGATTACCGCACGCATGGCCTATTTGCCCATCGATACGCTCGCGCCGAATGCAGCGGGAAAGACGCACGAAAGTGCTTCGCAAGGCAGCCCAGATCGCGGTGAGAGCGCTGGCACCGACGTTGGCACGGACGTTGCCCACGAGAGCGTTCACGCCGACTGGCGTCTGCGCGAGCACGCGCGTCTCGCCGACCCGCATGCCGCCGTCGTGTCGATTTACGCGCGCGGCCGCGACTATCACAAGGTCTTGCGCGCGCGGCTGCAGCAGCTTGCCGAGCGTATCGAGGCCGAGATCGGCCAGTTCGGTTTTCGCGTGTTCACCGACTCCGCGCCGGTGCTCGAAGTCGAGCTTGCGCAGAAGGCCGGCGTGGGCTGGCGCGGCAAGCACACGCTGCTCCTGCAACGCGACGCGGGCTCGCTCTTCTTTCTCGGCGAGATCTACGTGGACGTGCCGCTGCCCACCGACGCCGACGAGCCGGCCAGCGCCGCGCCCGAAACGCCGGGCGCGCATTGCGGCAGTTGCACGCGCTGCATCGACGCGTGCCCGACGGGGGCGATCACCGGACCGTATCGCGTGGATGCGCGCCGCTGCATCTCCTATCTCACGATCGAACTCAAGGGCAGTATTCCCCTGGAACTGCGCGAGCTGATCGGCAATCGTGTGTATGGCTGCGACGACTGCCAGCTCGTGTGCCCCTGGAACAAGTTCGCGAAGGCCGCGCCCGTCGCGGATTTCGACGTGCGTCACGGGCTCGATCGCGCGAGTCTCGTCGACCTGTTCGGCTGGAGCGCGGCGCAGTTCGACGAGCGCATGCAGGGCAGCGCGATACGGCGCATCGGCTACGAGAGCTGGTCGCGCAATATCGCGGTGGCGATGGGCAATGCACTGCGCGCCACGCATGAAGGCGCGGATAGCGCTCGCGACGCCGCGCGCGCCGCGATCGTGCAGGCGTTGCGCGAGCGCGAGCACGACGAGTCGGCGGTCGTGCGCGAGCACGTGCTGTGGGCGCTCGAAGCGGCTTGATGCGGATGAACACGGTAGAGGCTGGCATGGACCTGAAACTGAACGACGGCGCGCTGGAAATCGCGCGCACAACGCGGCACCATGGCGTGCAACGTTCGCGCACCAGGGAGTCGACGATGTTCAACGCAGTGATCGAGGCGCCGTTCGGCAAGGTCGGCATCCGCACCGTCGGGCCCGCGCTGCGCGAGATCGTCTATCTGCCGGGACAGACGGCGAGCGTCGAGCCGGATTGCGAACTCGCCGCGCGCGCGGCTGAGCAGATCGGTCAGTATTTCGAGGACGCCGACGCCGGCTTCGACCTGCCGCTCGCACCGCTCGGCACCGAATTCCAGCGGCGCGTGTGGGACGGCATCTGCGCAATCGAGGCGGGCGAAGTCCTCACCTACGGCGAACTCGCGAAGCGCATCGGCGGCGTCAGCCCGCGCGCCGTGGGCCAGGCGTGCGGCGACAATCCCTTTCCGCTCGTGATTCCGTGTCATCGCGTGGTGTCGGCGAGCGGCCTCGGCGGCTTCGCGCATCACGGCGGCGAAGGTTTCTTTCGCGACGTGAAGCGCTGGCTGCTCGCCCACGAATGCACGTCGAACCGATTTCAACTGCGCTGACACGATGACGATGACGACGAATCCGCCGCCGCTTGCCGCAAACGAAGCCGCCGACGAGGCGCAGCAGGCGCTCGACCCCGCCGCGGCCGAAGCGCTGGCGTCGAGCCTGACCGCCATCGACACGTTCTGCGACGCCATGTGGCTCGAGCATGGCCTCTCGCGCAACACGCTCGACGCCTACCGGCGCGATTTGCGCCTCTTTGCGCAATGGCTCGCGTGCGAGCGCTCCAATGCACTCGACACGACCCACGAAGACGATTTGCTCGCCTACAGCGCGCGCCGCAAGGACGATAAATCCACCTCGGCGAACCGGCGCCTTTCGGTGTTTCGCCGCTATTACGGCTGGGCGCTGCGCGAGCAGCGCGTGCATTCGGACCCGACCGTGCGCATCCGCTCGGCGAAGCAGGCGCCGCGTTTTCCGTCCACCTTGAGCGAGGCGCAGGTCGAGGCGCTGCTGGGCGCGCCCGATGTCGAGACGCCGCTCGGCCTGCGCGATCGCACGATGCTGGAACTGATGTACGCGAGCGGCCTGCGCGTGACCGAACTCGTCACGCTCAAGACCGTCGAGGTGGGCCTGAACGAAGGTGTCGTGCGGGTGCTCGGCAAGGGCTCGAAAGAGCGGCTCATTCCGTTCGGCGAGGAGGCGCACGCGTGGATCGAGCGCTACCTGCGCGAGTCGCGCCCGGCGCTGCTCGGCGCACGCACGGCCGACGCGCTGTTCGTGACCGCGCGCGCCGAAGGCATGACGCGCCAGCAGTTCTGGCACATCATCAAGCGCCACGCGGCGGCGGCCGGCGTGCATGCGCCGCTCTCGCCGCATACGATGCGCCACGCGTTCGCCACGCACCTGCTCAATCACGGCGCGGACCTACGGGTCGTGCAGCTTCTGCTCGGCCATAGCGACATTTCCACCACGCAGATCTATACGCACGTGGCCCGCGAGCGGCTGCGTCTGTTGCACGAGAAGCACCATCCGCGCGGGTGACCTGGCGAACGCGTCTGGCGCGGTCGTTGCGGACCGTGCGATTACAATGCGCCGATGAGCAAAACGAAACACGTGTCCGAAACGCCCGCCACGCAGATGCTGCGCCGCGCGGGCGTCGCATTCGGCGAGCATCCCTACGAGTACGTCGAGCATGGCGGCACGGAAGAGTCCGCGCGCCAGCTCGGTGTGGACGAGCATCGCGTCGTCAAGACGCTCGTGATGGAGGACGAGCACGCCAAGCCGCTCATCGTCCTCATGCATGGCGACCGCAAGGTGTCGACGAAAAATCTCGCGCGGCAGATCGGCGCGAAGCGCATCGAGCCTTGCAAGCCCGAAGTCGCGAACCGTCATTCGGGGTACCTGGTGGGCGGCACGTCGCCCTTCGGCACGAAGAAAGCCATGCCCGTGTACGTCGAATCGACCATACTCGAACTCGACGAGATCTGGCTCAACGGCGGCCGGCGCGGCTATCTCGTGAGCCTCGCCCCCGCGGTGCTCACGACGCTCCTGAAGGCGAAGCCGGTGCAGTGCGCGAGCGTCGAGTAACGGTCAAACAAGGCGCGACCCCCGGCTGAGCGAAGCGTCCCGCCCGTTCCCGTTGCTTCCCTGATTTACCCTGGTTCGTGCGTGCTTGTGCCGACTGCGCGGGCAGGGCGCGCCCGCGCTTCGGTAGAATGAGCGCCGTCGCGCGTTGCCGGGCGGCGATCGCCATCGCCAGCGCCCGGCGCGCATCGTTCCACTTCCTCCGGGTTTCGTGCATGTACAACCTGTTCGTCGCCGTTCTCGCCTATCTGATCGGCTCGGTTTCGTTCGCCGTGATCGTGAGCGCCTTCATGGGCCTCGACGATCCGCGCTCCTACGGCTCCGGCAATCCCGGCGCGACCAATGTGCTGCGCAGCGGCAACAAGAAGGCCGCGATCCTCACGCTGATCGGCGACGCGTTCAAGGGCTGGCTCGCAGTCTGGCTCGTCGCGCATTTCGGCCCGCTTTACGGTCTGGGCGACGCCGCGGTCGCGCTAGCCGCGATCGCCGTGTTCCTCGGTCACCTGTATCCGGTGTTCTTCCGCTTCAAGGGCGGCAAGGGCGTCGCGACCGCGGCCGGCGTCCTCCTTGCCGTGAATCCGATTCTCGGTGTCGCCACGCTCGCCACCTGGCTCATCGTCGCGTTCTTCACACGCTACTCGTCGCTCGCGGCGCTGGCGGCCGCCGTGTTTGCGCCGCTCTACTACGTGTTCATGTTCGGCCCGCGCGTCGTCGCGCTCGCCATCCTCGCCATGAGCGTGCTGCTGTTCTGGCGCCATCGCGCGAACATCTCCAAGCTCATCGCGGGCAAGGAAAGCCGCATCGGCGAGAAGAAGGCGGCCGACGCGGGCAAGTAGGCCGCAAAAAGGGCTTCGCCACTGCATTCGAATAGTCTGACAATTTCGCTTATCGTCTGTCATCTTCCGGTAAGTAAGCGATTCATGGCACATCTTCTATGGGTGCGCCCTCAAGAACGCCGTGTGGCGTGCCGTAATCCCTGATAGTTCCAGACCAGGTTTGACGGCTTCCCTCCTTCTATTCCACACGGCATTCCCCCCATGTTTTCCACCATCCGCGCGCGCATCGTCGCGCTATGCGTCGTCATCGTCGTGAGCGCGCTTGCCGCGAATACGGCGCTCAATTATTTCGTCGCCAACTCGCACAACAAGGATTCGATCGACAGCACGCTCACGGCGCTCGAAGAGAGCCACGCCCAAGGCATTGGCGACTGGGTCGCGGCGCATGTACGGATGATCGACTCGCTCCAGGACGCCGTGCTCGGGCCGGATCCCGTGCCGGCGCTCAAGCAGATCGCGGCAGCGGGCGGCTTCACGAACGTCTACGTGGGTTATGCCGACCGCACGGCGAAGTTCTCCGACGCCACCGGCATCCCGCCCGACTACGACCCGACCGGGCGCCCTTGGTACAAGCAGGCCGTCGCGGCGGGCAAGGCGGTCGTCACGCCGCCCTATGTGGACGTGGGCACGGGCAAGCTCGTGGTGGCGTTCGCGGAGCCGGTGATTCGCGACGGCGCCGTGAAGGGCGTGATCTCCGGCGACGTGGCGATGGACAGCGTGATCGCCAACGTCCGCTCGATTCACCCCACGCCGGCGAGCTTCGGCATGCTCGTCGACGCGAGCGGGGCGATCGTCGCGCACCCCGACGCGCAGCTCACGCTCAAACCCGTCGCGGAACTCGCGCCCGAGCTGGCCGGCGATCGCCTCAACGCGCTGTTCGCGGCGAGCGAGCCGTTGAAGGTGGACGTGAAGGGCGACGTCAAGCTCATGCGTGCGCAAACGATTCCGGGCACCGACTGGCGCGTGGTGGTCGCTTTCGACCGCGCCGATGCGACGGCGGCGATGCGCTCGCTGCTCACGGCGTCGCTCATTGCGCTCGTGGTGATCGCGGTGGCGGCCGCGGCGATCGTGGCCGCCGCGACGGCCGTGTCGTTCCAGCGCCTCTCGCGCGTGCGCGACGCGATGGACGCGATCAGCACCGGCGAGGGTGATCTGACGAAGCGCCTGCCCGCCGTGGGCAACGACGAAGTCGCGCAGATCGCGCGCTCGTTCAACGCGTTCATGGACAAGCTGCGCGACGTGATGCGCCACATCCGCGACGCGAGCGAATCGGTGCGTACCGCGAGCGATGAGATCGCGGCGGGCAACGTCGACCTTTCGGGTCGCACCGAATCGGCGGCGGCGAGCCTCGAAGAGACGGCGGCCTCGATGGAGGAGATCACGGCGACGGTCGCGCAGTCGGCGAACGCGGCGCAGCAGGCCGACGTGACGGCGGCCACGGCTTCGCAGGCGGCCTCGCGCGGCGGCTCGGTGATCGGCGACGTCGTGCACACGATGGGCGACATCGAGAAGGCGTCCGTGAAGATCGCGGACATCATCGGCGTGATCGACGGCATCGCGTTCCAGACCAACATTCTCGCGTTGAACGCGGCCGTGGAAGCGGCGCGCGCGGGGGAGCAGGGCCGCGGCTTCGCGGTGGTGGCGGGCGAGGTGCGCAGCCTCGCCCAGCGCAGCGCGCAGGCCGCGCGCGAAATCAAGGCGCTGATCGAGTCGACCGTATCCAGCGTGACGTCGGGCTCGCAGCTCGTGCGCCGCGCGGGCTCGACGATGGATGAGATCGTGTCGAATGTCGCGAACGTGACGACCATCATCTCCGAAGTCACTAATGCCGCCGGTGAGCAGACGCGCGGCATCCAGGAGGTGAACCGGGCGGTCAGCCAGCTCGACGAGATGGTTCAGCAGAATGCGGCGCTCGTCGAGCAGTCGACGGCTGCCGCGGCGGCGCTGCGCGGCCAGGCGGCCAATCTCGCGGATGCGGTCGGCCAGTTCAGGCTCGATTGAGACGGACTAACGCTGAAGTGATGGGACGGCGCTGCGGCGCCGTTTTTTCACCTTGACATGCAACCATATGGTTGCATAATCAATGCATGAACGACGACGCCGTATTCCGCGCGCTGGCGGACGCGAGCCGCCGTCAACTGCTCGACCGCCTCCATGCGAAAAACGGTCAGACGCTGACCGATTTATGCGAGGGGCTGGCCATCTCGCGCCAGGCGGTCACGAAGCATCTCACGGTGCTGGAAGAGGCGAATCTCGTCGCGACGCAGCGGCATGGGCGCGAGAAGCGCCATTTCATCAATCCGGTGCCCATCGGCGAGATTGCCGCGCGCTGGATCGGCAAGTTCGAGCACGAGCGCGTGGGCGCGCTCGTCGACCTCAAGCGATCACTCGAAGGAGACAGCCATGAGTAGCGACAAGCACACGCAAGGCAGCGCCCCCGGCAATTCGACGTTCGTCTACGTCACGTTCATCCGCACCACGCCGGAAGCGTTGTGGACGGCGCTCACGAGCCGCGAGTTCACCGAGCGCTACTGGTTCGGCATGCATCACGAATGCGACTGGCAAACGGGCTCGCCCTGGTCGCTGCGCTTCGCCGACGGCCGGATCGCCGACTCGGGCGCGGTGGTCGAAGCCGATCCCCCGCGCCGGCTCGTGCTGCGCTGGCGCAACATGTTCCTGGCCGAACTTCATGCGGAGGGCGATTCGCTCTGCACGATCGACATCGAACCCGTGGAGCACGCGGTCAAGCTCACGATTACGCACCACATGGCGCGGCCGGGATCGATCTTCATCGAGAAGGTGTCGGGCGGCTGGCCGCGCATCCTCTCGAATCTCAAGACACTGCTGGAAACCGGCGAGGTGCTCATGCCGCTCGTGGTGACGGCGGACTGAGCGCGAGAAAGCGAGCGCGCGCGGGGACGTGTGAAACGAAACGGGGCGGCCTGAGCCGCCCCGCAATACGCTGGACTTGCCGCGTTAATCGCGGAAGTTGTTGAAGTCGAGCGGCGTGTCGGTCACGTCCTTGCGCAGCATGGCGATCACGCTTTGCAGGTCGTCGCGCTTGGCGCCCGTCACTCGCACGGCGTCGCCCTGGATGCTCGCCTGGACCTTGATCTTGCTGTCCTTCACGAGCCTCACGATCTTCTTCGCGAGGTCGCCCGACACACCCTTCTTCACGGTGATGACCTGCTTGACCTTGTCGCCGCCGATCTTCTCGATCTTGCCGTAGTCGAGGAAGCGCACGTCCACATTGCGCTTGGCCATTTTCGACACGAGCACGTCCTTCACCTGGCCGAGCTTGAAGTCGTCGTCGGCGAACGCGGTCAGCTCGCGCTCTTTCTGCTCGACGCGCGAATCCGAGCCCTTGAAGTCGAAGCGTGTGGAGATCTCCTTGTTGGATTGCTCCACTGCGTTCTTTACTTCGATCATGTTGGCTTCGCTGACGACGTCAAACGATGGCATTGCTTTCTCCCAAAAGTACGAGGTGCGCAAACGGCGGTGCAAAAGCTATGCAAGCCAGGTGCCCGCGGGTCGCAGCCGTATTTCGCAGTCCACTGACGCATTTTCAGGCAGCGGTTCGCGCACTCGCTATAATCACGGACCGACGCCATTCTACCGGCGCCGTTGCGTTTGCCCAAGGCGGCTTGCCGCCGCCCGGAGGCGAGTCCACGGTGCGCAGGTGCCCGCCGGCGGCCTTTCCGGCGATTTTTCGTCTGCTGTCCATGTTCCGTTCTTCCTCGATGTCCGTCACCCAAACGCCCGTCACTACGTGGTTCGCTGCCGGCTTTGCGCTGCGCGCGCACAACACGTTCGGCTTCGACGTGCGCGCGCGCTACGCGTGCCGGGTCGAAAGCGAGGCCGATCTCGTCGCCGCGGTGCGCGATCCGCGCGCCCAGGGCTTGCGCACGCTCGTGCTGGGTGGCGGCAGCAACGTCGTGCTCACGCGCGACTTCGACGGCCTCGTGCTGCTGATGGCGCTGACCGGCAAGCGCGTTGCGTATGAAGACGGCCACGCCTGGTACGTGGAAGCGGCTGCGGGCGAGAACTGGCACGATTTTGTGTCGTGGACGCTCGCAGCGGGCATGCCGGGTCTCGAGAATCTGGCGCTGATTCCGGGCACAGTGGGCGCGGCGCCCATTCAGAACATCGGCGCCTACGGGCTCGAGATGGCCGAGCGCTGCGTGGCGGTGCGGGCTATCGAGATGGCGACCGGCAAAGCCGTGGAGTTCGATGCAGCCGCCTGCCGCTTCGGCTATCGCGACAGCTTCTTCAAGCGCGAAGGGCGCGATCGCTTCGTCATTACCTCGGTCACGTTCCGTCTGCCGAAGGTCTGGCAAGCCAACGCGGGCTATGCCGACCTCGCGCGCGAGCTGGCGCAACACAACGCCGGCGACGCGCCGCATGCGCGCGCCGTGTTCGACGCCGTGGTCGCGGTGCGGCGCGCGAAGCTGCCCGACCCGCTCGAACTCGGCAATGCGGGCAGCTTCTTCAAGAATCCCGTGATCGACGCGCAGCAGTTCGATACGCTCGTCGTGCGCGAGCCGCAGATCGTGTCGTACCACCAGGGTGACGGGCGCGTGAAGCTCGCGGCGGGCTGGATGATCGACCGGTGCGGCTGGAAGGGCCGTGCGCTGCGCGCGGCGGCAGTGCATGAGCGTCAGGCGCTCGTGCTCGTCAATCGCGGCGGGGCGACCGGCGCGGACATTCTCGAACTCGCCCAGGCGATCCAGCGTGACGTCCAAGCGCGCTTCGGCGTGGAGCTGGAGCAGGAACCCGTCAGCCTCTAAGGCCGCTCAGGCGCCGCCCGGCGCCTCGCTTGCATCACATCGTCAAATCACCTTGTCCTGGGCCGCGAACACCGGCCCCTGCACGAACCGCACGTCGTACTGCTGCAACTGCTCGAACTGGGCCGCATCGGTCACGCGGTTGAAAATCAGCGGAATGCGCAGCCGCGCCGCATAGCTCACGAGCGGCTTCACCATCGAATCGCGCAGCGCGGACGCCGCATCCATCTTCACGAAGTCGGGCCGAGGTACGTCCGACACCGAAAGAATCTGCCCGGCATTGGGCAGATTGCCCGCCACCTTGAACCCGTACCGCTGATAGCTCTTCGTGAGATAGCCGAGGAATGTGCGGTGCGCGACCGCCGCCGCCGGCAGCTCGATCACGATGCGTCCGGGATTGAGCCCGAACGACACCAGCACGTTCGAGAAATGCCGTCCATGGTCGTACTTCACGCTCTTCAGGAGCCGCTCGTGCACGCGCAGGAAGAGTAGCCCGTGCTGCTGGCCACCCAGAAAATTGATGGCGTGCAGCGCGCGCACCATGCGATCGACCGCGACGAGGTCGGGATCGTCGAGCGTGTCGCTGAACGCGTCGCAGGGCGCGAGCTGGCCGTCCTGCTCGCGCAGCGTGACCGCCTGGTAGCCGAGTTCGTCGCCAAAACGCGAGGCCATTGCGAGATCGGCGGTGAGCGACTGCGCCCCGCTGTGCACGCTGATGTCGTAAATCGGCTCGTAGGCGCTCAAAAGCTCCACGCCGCGCCGCCGCGCCACGGCCTCTTTGGCGTGCGCGCCAGTGCCCATCGCCAGGTGCTCGCCGAGAAACGGATGGTCGGCGGCGCGGGCAACGAGCTCGGGAATGGTGGGAGCGATCATGGTGATGTAGCGGGAAGCGGATGAAAAGTGCGAGCCCCACACGGGGTCGCATGACCCGATGGTAGCAGCCCGCAGCCGCGCCGGATGGACTGTTTGGTCATAACGTTATCGACCATTCGCGCCAGTTCTGGAGGCGACCGGCCGCTCGCCAGGGTATACGCCTAATTTCACTAATCGTAATTGGTTTTACCATCCGTAAATCGCGTGACGTCATGTCATGACCCGAGAACGTGGAGAGACAGCAATGAACGCACCTTTGCGGCACCCAACCGAAGTCCAGCACGGCTACATGAGCGGCTTTGCCAACGAGTTCGCGACCGAGGCGCTGGCGGGCGCGCTGCCCGCGGGCCAGAACTCGCCGCAGCGCTGCGCCTATGGGCTGTACGCCGAGCAGCTCTCGGGCACCGCATTCACCGCGCCGCGCTCGCACAACCGCCGCACGTGGTTCTACCGGATCCGCCCGGGCGCCGTGCATCAGCCGTTTGCGCCGGTCGCCTCGCGTCTCGATGTGAACGGCGCGCCGCGCCTCGTCGCCGATTTCGGCGATGTGCCGCCCACGCCGCCCAACCAGCTGCGCTGGGACGCGCTGCCCATGCCTGCGGAGCCGACCGATTTCATCGACGGCTGGGTGACGATGTCGGGCAACGGCTCGGCGGCCTCGATGAGCGGCTGCGCGATCCACCTGTACGCGGCGAACCGGCCGATGATGGATCGCTTTTTCTACAACACCGACGGCGAACTGCTGATCGTCCCGCAGCAAGGGCGTCTCGCGATCCGTACGGAGATGGGCCGGCTCGACGTCGAGCCGTTCGAGATCGTCGTCATCCCGCGCGGGGTGCGCTTCACGGTGGATCTGCCCGATGGCGAAGCCCGCGGCTATATCTGCGAGAACTTCGGCGCGCTCCTGCGTCTGCCGGATCTCGGCGTGATCGGCTCGAACGGCCTCGCGAATCCGCGCGACTTCCTCACGCCCGTTGCCGCGTATGAAGACCGCGAAGGCGAGTTCGAACTCGTCACCAAGCTCAACGGCCAGCTCTGGCGCGCCGACATCGGCCACTCGCCGCTCGACGTGGTGGCATGGCACGGCAACTACGCGCCCTACAAGTACGACCTGCGCCGCTTCAACACCATCGGCTCGATCAGCTACGACCACCCCGATCCTTCGATCTTCCTCGTGCTGCATGCGCCCACGGACACGCCGGGCGTCGACTCGATCGACTTCGTGATTTTCCCGCCGCGCTGGCTCGCGGCCGAGAACACGTTCCGTCCGCCCTGGTATCACCGCAACGTGGCGAGCGAGTTCATGGGGCTCGTGCATGGCGTGTACGACGCCAAGGCCGAAGGCTTCGTGCCGGGCGGCGCGAGCCTGCACAACTGCATGACGGGTCACGGGCCCGACGCCGAGACCTTCGAGAAGGCATCGATCTCCGACACGACGAAACCGCATAAGGTCGGCGACACGATGGCCTTCATGTTCGAGACCCGCACGCTGATCCGCCCGACGCGTTATGCGCTCGAAACGAGCCAGCTGCAGGCGCATTACTACGAGTGCTGGCAAGGCCTCACGAAACACTTCAATCCGGAGCAGCAATGAACAGCACCATGACGGACGAACTCAAGGCGACGCTCGACGCGAGGCGCAAGAGCTGGGTCGAGAGCGCGAACGACGCCCAGTGCGATTTCCCGATCCAGAACCTGCCGTTCGGCGTGTTCAGCGACGCCAAGAACGCAACGGCGCGCGTGGGCGTGGCGATCGGCGACCTCGTGGCCGACCTGGCGGTGCTGCACGAAGCCGGGCTGCTGCATCTGCCTGCGAATGCGCAGCAAGACGTCTTTGCGCGTACCGCGCTGAACGACTTCATCGCCCTTGGCCGCGAGACGTGGCGCAGCGTGCGTGTGCAGCTCTCGTCGCTGCTCGCGCGCGACACGGCCACGCTGCGCGACGACGCGGCGTTGCGCCAGCGCGCCTTCGTGAAGCTCGCCGATGCGAAGCTGCATTTGCCCGTGCAGATTCCGGGCTACACGGACTTCTACTCGTCGAAGGAACACGCGACGAACGTCGGCTCGATGTTTCGCGATCCGAAGAATGCGCTGCTGCCGAACTGGTCCGAGATGCCGATCGGCTATAACGGCCGCGCGTCATCGGTGGTGGTGAGCGGCACGCCGGTGCGCCGCCCGAACGGCCAGTTGAAGCTGCCCGATCAGGAGCGTCCGGTGTTCGGCGCGTGCCGTAAGCTCGATATCGAGCTGGAAACGGGCTTCATCGTCGGGCGCGGCAACGCGCTCGGCGAGCCGATTGCGTGCGAAGACGCCGAGGACCACATCTTCGGCATGGTGCTGCTCAACGACTGGAGCGCGCGCGACATCCAGCAATGGGAGTACGTGCCGCTCGGTCCGTTCAACGCGAAGACCTTCGCTTCCACGATCTCGCCGTGGATCGTCACGCTCGACGCGCTGGAACCGTTCCGCGTCGCGCAGCCGGTGCAGGAGCCGCAGCCGCTCGAATACCTGCGGCACGAAGGCGACCACGCGTTCGACATTGCGCTCGAAGTGCGGATGCAGCCCGAAGGCGCGGCCGAGGCGACGACCATCGCACGCACGAATTTCCGCCACATGTACTGGTCGATGGCGCAGCAGCTCGCGCATCACACCGTGGCGGGGTGCAACACGCGTGTGGGCGACCTGATGGGTTCGGGCACCATCTCGGGCCCGACGCCGGACTCGTTCGGCAGCCTGCTCGAACTCACATGGAACGCGAAGAATCCGCTCGAACTGAAGAGCGGCGGCACGCGCGGCTTCATCGAAGACGGCGACGAACTCACGCTAGCGGGCTGGTGCCAGGGCGATGGTTATCGTGTGGGGTTTGGTGCCTGCGTCGGCAAGATTTTGCCTGCGCTGAAGTGATTTTTTTGGGGCTGCGTGCGGCGTTGGCCTTTCCTTGTTTTCGCGTCGGTATGCCTGGGTTGCCCCTGTGCGGGGCGGCACCTACTTTCTTTGCGGCGGCAAAGAAAGTAGGCAAAGAAAGCCGCTCAAACCGCTAGCGCCTGCCACAGTTCACATCTCGACGTACACGGTGAATGGCTCCGGAGCGTCTGTCACCTTGCACCACCCAGGTTAGTGACAAGGCCGTCATTCATCCCGCTGCTCGCTACGCGCGCTGCGGTTGGGTCTGCATGGGAAACCAAAAGGCATTTCAGGCTTCGCGATAGTGCACGCGTCTCAACGGTGTTGGGTTATGCCCTTCGGCGCGCGTAGCGCCGCCGGAAGTATGAGCGCCTTGTCACTCACTTGGGTGGTGCGGGGCGACAGACGCTCCGGAGCCATTCACCGTGTACGTCGAGATGTGAACTGTGGCAGGCATTAGCGGTTTGAGCGGCTTTCTTTTGCCTACTTTTCTTTGCCGCTGCAAAGAAAAGTAGGTGCCGCCCCGCACAGGGGCAACGCTGGCATACCGATACGATAACAAGTAAGCCACCCGCTTATGCACGCACCCCCGCCAGCCCGCGCAAGCGCTCCCACCGCAGCGCACCGAGAAACACCAGCGCCCCCGCAAACAGCACCCACAGCATCGCGTCGCGGCCCGCATGCTCCATCAGCGCGCCGGTGACGATCGGGCCGCCGAAGCTCGCCGCACTCCACGCCGCGCTCACGAGCGCGCTCGCGGAAACCAGCGCGACGCCCTCGAAACGCTCGCCGCAGGCCACGATGGCGAGCGTATAAATGGAGCCCGCCGCCGCGCCCAGCACGAAGAGGAGCGGCCAGCGCAGCCACGGCGTAGCGACGACGAAGGGCAACAGCGGCAGCAGCAGCGCGACGATCACGCCCATGAGCGCATGCACGCGCTCGCGGCCGAGCCGGTCGGCGAGCCAGCCGATGGGGAATTGCATGGTCGTGTCGCCGAGCAGCACGACCGAGGCGAACAGCACGGCCACCTCGGTGTCGATGCCGTGACCCATCGCGAAGAGCGGCAACAGCGAGAGCGCGAGCGTATCGAACAGCGCGAAAAACCCGGTGGCGACGATGAGCGCGGGCATCTTCGGCATCACGTGGCGCCAGCTTCCGTGCGGCTCGTGCATGTCGGTTTGCTGCGGATTCGAGCGGATCGCCGCGAGCATCGGCAGGGCGATGAGAAAGATCGCGCCGCAGATCGCGAAGCGCCACGCCGTATAGCCCGCGATCTGGCTCACGAGTACCGGGCCCGACATCTGGAACAGCGTGAACGTGGTCGCGTAGATGCCCACCACGCGGCCGCGGTTCGAGTCGTCGGCGAGTTCGTTGACCCAGGCTTCGCCGATGGTGAAGAGCAGCATGAGCGCCGCGCCGCAGAGCATGCGCAGGAGCGCCCAGAGCCACAGGTTGGCGCTTGCCTGCATCAGCGCAGTCGCGACGGCCACGGTCAGCACCGAGCCGACGATCACCTCGCGCGAGCCGAAGCGTGTCGAGATCCATGCCGTGAACGGCACGACGGCGAGGCCCCCCAGCGCCTGAGCGGCGGTGAGCAGGCCGACGATGGCGGTGCCGTAGCCGGCATCGGTGAGGGCGAGGGCGGTGAGCGGAAGCGTCGCGCCGGAGCCGAGACCGACCACGGCAACGCTCAGGATCAGCGCGAGAAAGTCGCGGGTGAGGACGGTTTTCATCGGCCGAGATGCTACTACGTGCGCATGAAAATCGTGGCGCAGGCGTGCCTCAGGTTGAGCGCGCGCGCCTCAGTGCAACACGTACCCGATGATGCCCGCAGCGAGAAAAGCATCAAACGCAGGAAGTCGGCCCGGAAACCGCTACGCGACGGCGCGCGCGCCGGTCGATCTGCGCCGAAACCAGCGTGAGCGCGAGCGCTGCGAAAGCCGTGACCACGCCCACCCACGGCAGCGCCGTGAGCGGCGCGCCCGCGCTGATCGCCACGCCCCCGATCCACGCGCCGCCCGCATTGCCAAGATTGAACGCGCCCTGGTTGAGCGTGGAGGCGAGGTTCGGCGCGTCGCTCGCGCGGTTGACGATCAGTATCTGCAGCGGCGGCACGATCGCGAACGCGAGAATGCCCCACACGAAGATCGTCGCCATCGCCGCGATCGGGTCGTGCATCGTCAGCGAGAACGCGGCGAGCACCACGGCAATCATGGCGAGGAACGTGAGCAGCGAGCGCATGAGCTTCCAGTCGGCGAGCTTGCCGCCCAGCGTGCTGCCTACCGTGAGCCCGAGGCCGAACAGCAGCAGCACGAACGTGACTTCATGCGGCGAGAAACCGGTCACGTCTTCGAGAATCGGCGTGATGTAGGTGAACACCGCAAAGAGGCTGGCCGAGGCCAGCACGCTCATGCCGAGCACCATCAGCACCTGCGGGTTCTTCAGCACGCCGAACTCATGCACGAGGCTCGCCTTCTGCATTTCGATCTTCGCGGGCAGGCACACCTGCAGCGCCGCCGCCGCGAGGATGCCGATGGCCGTCACGGCCCAGAACGTCGTGCGCCAGCCGGCGATCTGGCCGAGCGCCGTGCCGAGCGGCACGCCCAGCACGTTGGCGAGCGTCAGGCCCGTGAACATCAGCGCGATGGCCTGGGCACGGCGGTTCGGCGCGACGAGGCCGGCCGCGACCACCGAACCGATGCCGAAGAACGCGCCGTGGCAGAACGCGGTGACGATGCGCGCGGCCATCAGGATCGAGTAGTTCGGGGCGAGCGCGCACAACAGGTTGCCGACGATGAAGATGCCGATCAGGCGCATGAGCGCCTGCTTGCGCGGCACATTGGCAATGGCGATGGCGACGATGGGCGCGCCGATCGTCACGCCGAGCGCGTAGGCCGAGACGAGCATGCCCGCCGCCGGGATCGAGACGCTCAGGTCGCGCGCGACGTCGGGCAGCAGGCCCATGATGACGAATTCGGTGGTACCGATACCAAAAGCGGCGACGGCAAGGGCGAGAAGAGGCAGGGGCATGGCGTGGGGTCGGCGCAGGACGGCGACGGGCCTTGAGCGCGAAGCCGTTTTATTTAAGTCAACGCGGAATTGTACTGAAACCTGACGCAACGCATACGGCACGCTTTTCAAAGCTGTTGGGAAAACAACAGCTTTTCTCGCTGGACCCCGTTCACCATACCTACATTTTTCTTGACGATTTCTACAGGTTACGTGCATGGCGCAACGCGCTCGCGGGCCGCACGATACCCACACGATTCAACGAGCGAAACAGTCCGCCCGCCGGCCCGCCCGCCGGCAGGCGCCGCCCTCGCATCGTCCGTCTCGCGCATGACGGAACCGAACATGCGCAACCCTCCTGGAGCGATGACATGAACACGCTGAACACAGTACGCATCGCGGTGGCCGCAGCGGCCGCCTTATTCGCAGGTAGCGCGCTGGCGCAAGCGCAGAGCGACGACCAGACACAACAGGCCAGCACGCCGCCGGCTGCGCAGGACGTCGGCGGCGCGCCGATGTCGACGAGCGCTTCGGGTGCGCCGATGGCGCTCACGCACGCGCAGGTCTACCAGGACCTGGTGCGCTCCGAGCAATCGGGCCAGCAGAAGGCGCTGAGCGAAGGGCTCTATCACGGGAACTGAGTCAACAGGGAGACCCAGGTATCAGGACGGCGACCCGACGCGCTCTCGCGATCTGCGCCCGGCGCTCAGCGTGTCGGGCCGCCGCCAATATGTTTTTCGATGAGCCGCATGCGCCCCGTCGGACGCCAGGGCGCGAACCATGGATTCGTGCGCAACTCGCATAGCCGCGAACTGCGCTCGGCCAGCGCCGTTTCGAGCCAGCGGAACATTTCGTCGGGTTGCGCGAGGCGCGCATAGGCCTCGGCGATGAGCAGCGGCGAGGTGTACCGGGCCCGCCGTCGCGCGAGCAGGTCTTCCAGATACCAGCGCAACACCGCGTCATAGCCGCCCGTTTCCCAGCGAGCGCGAATGGTGCTCGCGCGCGCCTGCTGGCTGCAGTGTTCGAGCGCCTCCACGGTGGCGTCCACGGCCTGCGCGTAGAGCTTTTTCACTTCGAACGCGGTAGCGAGCAACTGATAGACGAGCGGCGGATGGTCCATGTGCCCCGGCGCGAGATATTCGCTCACGACTTCCGCATGTCTGCCCGACATCACCATGCCGAACGCGCGCGACCCCTGGAACGCCAGCGGATCGATGCGTTCGGCGCGCTCCATCGCGGCGTCGCCTTCCGCGCGGCGGCCCGCCGCCACCAGCATGCGCGCATAGAGCCGATGCGCCTCCGGGTAACTCGGATTGCGCCGCAGCGCAGCCTTGAAGCCGGCCTCGGCCTGGTCCCAGTCCCAGTCGTAGAAGTAACGCACGGCCGCGAGCGCGTGATGCGCCTCGGGCAGGTCCGGGTCGAGTTCGAGCGCGCTTTCGGCAAGCGAGCGCGCGACCGGCCAGCCATCGTCGGGCGCGACGAAGCCATGCACCACCGTCGATCCGTAGTAGTTCGAAAGGCCCGTATAGCCGAGCGCATAGCTCGGGTCGTGTTCGAGCGCGGACTCGAAGTAAGTGCGGCTGCGCACGAAGTCTTCGCCGTCGATGCCGTGATGCGCGCAAAAGCCCGCTTCGAAATGCACGCGGCGATACCAGAAGAAACGCCCGCGCACATACGCGTCGTGCGCGGCGGGATCGACGGGCAGGCGCCGCTCGAGGCGCGTGCGCTGTTGCTCGGAAAGCGTGGACGCCAGGTTCTCGGCGAGCGCCGCGACCGCTTCCTTGAGGATGTCGAGCGCGCCTTGCGTGGCGCTTTCGTGCGCGCGGCTCCAGATCTGCGCTTCGTCGGCGCAGCGGATCAGACGCGTGAGGATGCGGGTTTGCTGCCCCGCGCGCGTGAGCGAGCCTTCGAGCACGTAGTCGAGCTTCAACTCGCGCGCGATCTCGCCGATGCTTTTTTGCGTCGCGCGGTAACGCGCCGCCGTGGTGCGTGCGATCGTGAGCAGGCGCTCCGGGTTGAGCGCGCCGAGCGTGACCGAGATCTCGTCGGCGAGCGCGCTGCACAGGCTGTCCTGGCTCGCGTCGCCGGTGTGGTTGGTGAACGGCAGCACCAGCATGCGCACGGCGGGCGGAGCGTGCTCGCTCTCGCGCGGCGCGTGCGGGTCGCGCGCGGCAGCCGGCGCATCGTGAGCGTCGGCAAGTGCGGGCAGGACGCCGTCGAACCGGTAGCCCTTGCCCTTCACGGTGATGAGGTGACGCGGTTTGGCGGGGTCGTCGGCGAGCGCGATGCGGATCTTGCGGATCGCCGTGTTCAGGCCGTTGTCGGTGTCGCGAAAGGGGCTGCCGGCCCACAGCCGGTCGACGATGTCCGCGCGCGAGATCAGCTCGCCGCGGCGCGAGGCCAGCAGGATCAGCAGATCCATGGGCAACCGCTCCAGCTTGACTTCCGTACCTTCTCGGCGCAACTGGTACCGCTCGACGTCGAGTTCGAAGTCCGCGAAGCGGATGATTCGATCCGTCGGCATGAGAGCTCTCCCGTGATGCGGCATCAGGGAAGGGGACGCCGGGGCGGTTCGTCTGAAGATTGCCGTTAGACGACGCAGCAGGACTCAGCGTCATGACACATGGCGGCAGGGGCGGGGGCAGCGGCGCGGATCAATTTCAATGTAGTGGGTCGCGCGCGCGCCTTCAAGCGTCAAGCGCTGCGCACAGTGGCCACCGGCACGTCGATCGACTCAATCGACCGTCGCGAGGGTTCGCGTGCGACTTTCGTTTAGCGGACTACGATTCGCGTGGATCGAGCGGTTCACCGTGACGGCCCGCGCCGGCCGCGAAGCGCGCCGCGAGTGCGAGCCCTTCGTCGAGTACCGCGCGATAGCCGAGCGCGCCTTCGCGGCGCAGCGCCTCGGCGGTGTCGGGCAGCATGCTGTGCTCGAGCGCCGAGCGGCGGTCCGCGAGCAACGCTGCCTGCGGCAATGCTGCGAGCTGCGCGGCCAGTTGCTCGGCGGCCGTGCGCGCGCCACCCTTTGCGACCACACGATTGGCGAGGCCGAATGCGAGGGCTTCCTGCGCATCGACGGCGCGCCCCGTGAGGATCAGATCGAGTGCGCGCGACAGGCCGATCAGGCGCGGCAAGCGCACCGTGCCGCCGTCGATGAGCGGCACGCCCACGCGGCGGCAAAACACGCCGAGCACGGCGTCTTCCTCGACCACGCGCAGGTCGCACAGCAGTGCGAGTTCGAGCCCGCCCGCAACGGCATAGCCTGAGATCGCCGCGATCAGGGGCTTGCTGAGCGACATGCGCGTGGGGCCGAGCGGGCCTGGGCCGCTGCCGTCGGCGTGGATTTCATTGCGACGTGCGGGGTCGGCGAGCGCGCTGAGGTCCGCGCCCGCGCAGAACGTGCCGCCCGCGCCGTACAGCACGCCCGCGAGCCATGCGGGATTTTCCTCGAAGCGCGTAAAGGCGGCAGCGAGTGCGTTCGCAACGGGCCGGTCGATGGCGTTGCGCTGCGCCGGGCGGTCGAGCACGAGAATTGCTACGCGTTCCTGAGTCTCGATACGGACGTGCTCGCCGAAAGTTTCGATCGTCATTTGTGGCTCCTCGATGCGCCCCGCATTCGTCATAAAAATTTAATGGTCCATCCGTAGCTTAGGCCGGTTTCATTTCCTGAACTGCGCTTTCCCCACCGCACGCATGCAATCGACGTCCATGTCCAGCATCACCTCCGTTTCGGAATCCTCGCCGTATCCCGCTTGTGGACCCTTGTGGACCGTCCCGTTGCCCGACCACGACGCGTATGACCACGTGCGCTTCAAGCGCGTCTTCACGACCGACGGCACGCGCCACGTCGTCGTGATCGTCGATCTGCACAAGCTGCTTCTCTGCGCCGACCGCGACGACACCGACTACGTGCTCAAGCCCGTCGACGACTGGCATAGCGGCAAGATTCGCGGCATTCGCGAGTTTCTCGATCCGGACAACGAGCGCGTGCCGCAGATGCCCTACGTGACGATCAGCAAGCGCCGCGTGGCGGGGCTCGCCGGATGGCTCGGACTCGCGCACGAGGGGGTCGTGGCGTTTCGCAACGGCCAGCATCGCGCGCGCTACCTCGCATGGGCAGGGGCGTTGTGGCTACCGGTGGAAGTGCACGAGCGCGAAGCGGCATTGCTGCGCGAACTGTGCGGCGCGGGCGACGGGGGCCTGCTGGTTCCGGTCGACGGCAGCTCGCCCCGGCTCTGATGCGCCGTCGCGCGCGAACGGCATGTTCGCTAACGGCGCGTTTGCAAGCGGCATGTTCTCAAACCATCGGGCGGGCACACATCGCCCGCCCGATGTGTGTGCTCATGCCACGCTCAGCGGCCGGCTCGGTGCGCCATTGGAACTCGCCGCCACCGGCGATGCATGACGTGCATGCTCGAAATGCTCGACCGTGTAGTCGACAAAGCGGCGCGTCTTCGCGGGCAGATACTGGCGGCTCGGATAGACGATGGACATGCGCGAGTCGGGATCGTCGATGTCGTAGTCGGGCAGCAGCCGGCGCAGCGTGCCCGCGGTAAAGTCGTCGGCGACGAGCGGCGCGGGCACGACCGCCACGCCCATGCCGGCCAGCGCGGCGAGCCGCACCATCAGCATGTTGTTGACGGCGTAGCCGGGCTCCAGCGTGACCTGCCGGGCACGCTCGCCGGGCTTCGCGAACTGCCACGTCGCGCTGCGCTCCTCGGGGGGCAGCGCGACCGCCGCGCACTGTGCGAGCTCCTCAGGCGTATGCGGCTCGCCGTGCTCGGCGAGCCACGCGGGCGCCGCGCAGGGGACGAACGTCGTGGTGCCGAGCGCGCGTTCCACGCACTCGCCGTTGCGTGCGGGCGTGGCGCCGACGATGCCCACGTCGAAGCCGTCTTCCATGAGATCCACGGGCCGTTCGGCGAGCGTGAGGCGCACGTTCACGCGCGGATACAGACGCCGGTAACCGTCGATGAGCGGCGTGAGCGTGGCGAGCGAGAGCGCACCCGCGGCCACCACGCGCAGCGTGCCGCTCGGCTCGCTTTCCGTGTGCGCCAGTGAGCGCTCCAGATGATCGAGTTCCTCCAGCACGCAACGACAGCCTTCGAGGTAGCGCTGGCCTGCCTCGGTCAGCGCGAGATTGCGTGTGGTGCGATTGATGAGGCGTGTATTCAGGTGCGCCTCGAGCATCGCGACGGAGCGCGTGACGAGCGCGTTGGAGACGTCGAGCTGCTGCGCGGCGCGACGAAAGCTCTCGGTTTCCGCAACCCTGACGAAGACGCGCATGGCGTGTATCTGGTTCATGTGTAGCCTCGTATGCTCGATGCATGGACCGGTTGAGGGACACTGCAACTGCTGGCGAAGTTGAGGAGCGAAGCGGCGTGTCGCGTTGTTATGGTCAATGTGCCTCGAATGAACTACTGCGATCGACGACTGCGGGAATCTAACAAAAATAATATTGACAGTCCGTGAGAATTACAATATCTATCTCAACACACGGCAGCATTTCTTACTTGTAAAAGATCCAATACGCAATCGGCATGTATTGAGTGAGGAATGCGTTGTGCGTTTTTGCCACTATCTAAATATTGTGCATTGCGGATAACCTGTTTGCGTAATTCACGCAAGCATCGGAAATCTGTCAGAACTGCCAGATTCATGGCGGCCCGCCCTTTGCCTGCGGCGAATTGTGAGTCATTGCGGTCGGTGAATTCCCCGTCATTTACAAGCCGGCATTAAGCACACGTTGATGATTTTTCTGCGTGAATGAATTGTTGCGCGTGGGGAAAATAACGACCGGGAATTAGCGCTGCATGTTATTTAATGTGCATTACCGCTCGTTTTTTGAGCACGCTTTCGGGCTAACTACAACGTAAATCGGCAGACCAGACATGATCGTCGAATTGCTGAAGTCGCAACCCGAGATTGCCCTGTTCGTGAGCCTCGCGCTCGGTTATCTGATCGGTTCGATCCGCTTTGGCCCGATCTCCCTCGGGGGCGTGTGCGGCACGCTGATCGTCGCGCTCGTGCTCGGGCAAACCGGCGCGCGCCTCTCGCCGGACCTCAAGAACATTGCCTTCGCACTCTTCATCTTTGCGCTCGGCTTCACGGGCGGTCCGCAATTCTTCGCGAACGTCGGTCGTGGCTGGCGCTACGGACTTCTTTCGATCGTCGAGATCGTCTCGGTCATGGCGCTCATCATGATCGCGGTCGTCGTGATGAAGCTCGATGCGGGCACCGCGGCGGGCCTGCTCGCGGGCGCGGCGACCGAATCGGCCGTGATCGGCACGGCTTCCGAGGCGATCACGCGGCTCGGCCTCACCGACGCCCAGGTGAGCACGCTGCAGGCGCATATCGTGACCGCGTACAGCGTGAGCTACCTCTTTGGCCTCGTCACCATCGTGCTCTTCACGAGCCAGATCGCCCCGCTGATCCTGCGCGTGAACCTGCGCGAAGAGGCCGCGCGCCTGTATCGCAAGCTCGGCGGCGACGGCGCGCTCGACGAAGGGCAGCGTCTCGCGCTCGCGCCGCTCGAAGGTCGTGCGTTCAAGGTGGGTCCCGCAGCCGGCGCCGCAGTCGCCGCCTTCGAGGCGCGCTTTGGCAACAACCTCACGATCGAATACGTGCTGCGCGATGGACGCCAGCTCGACGCCAACGCGCAGTCCGTGCTGCAGGCGGGCGACATCGTGCTGATCGCCGGGCGCCGCGAAGCCGTGATCGAAGCGGCAGGCAGTCTTGGCGAAGAGATGCCGGGCGAGGGCTTGTTCAAGCTGCTCGCCAGACGCGTGGACGTGATGGTCACGCAGCGCGACGTCAACGGCCTCACGCTAGCGCAAATGCGCGAACGCGCCGCGCCGGAAGCGGGCCGCGGCATCTACGTCGGCGCAATCACGCGGCTCGACAACACGGTGCCCGCCTTGCCCGGCATGGTCGTGCATCGCGGCGACGTGCTGACGCTGGTCGGCACGCCCAGTGACGTCGCGCGCGGCGCGAAGCGTCTTGGCTACGTGATCCAGCACACCCGGAAGACCGACTTCGTCTATCTGGGCCTCGGCGTGCTGGTCGGCATGATGATCGGGCGTTTCGGCGTGAACGTGGGCGGCGTCACGCTGGTGCTCGGCACGGGCGGCGGGTGCCTGCTCTCGGGTCTGTTCTTCGGCTGGCTGCGTTCGCGTTACCCGCTGGTGGGCTCGCTGCCCTCGGCCGCCGCGCAGGTGCTCAAGGACTTTGGTCTCGCCACCTTCATCGCGGCCGTCGGGCTTTCCGCCGGCCCCGACGCCATCAAGCTCGTGCGCGAGTACGGTCTCGCGCTGCCGCTCGCCGGCATTCTGATGGTGCTGATTCCCGGGCTCCTCTCACTGTGGATCGGGCACATGTTCCTCAAGCTCGAAGCGCCGATGCTGCTCGGCGCCATTGCGGGCCAGCAGTGCAGCACGCCGGCGATCAGTGCGCTCGTCGGCGTAGCCGGCAACTCGACTCCCGTGATCGGCTACACGATCACCTACGCGCTGTCGAACATCCTCTTGCCGCTCATGGGCCCCGTGGTGGTAGGGCTCGCGGCGAAGTTTGGCTGACGAATCTTGGCTGGTGTTTTCGGCTCGATCTGGCCGGCGGTGTTCCATTGCCGGCCATCCCCGGCAGCAACGGGGTTCTTTCCAAAGCGAGGACACGATGGAATGGTTGCATGACATCTTTCACAAATCCCCGGAAATCGCGCTATTTCTTTCTCTGGCGGTAGGCTACTGGATCGGCCAGATCAACTTCGGCAAGTTCCAGTTAGGCGGCGTGGGCGGCTCGCTGCTCGCGGCCGTCGTCGTGAGCCAGGTGGGCGTGACCGTCGACAACGGCGTGAAGTCGGTGATGTTCGCCGTCTTCATCTATGCCGTGGGCTACGACTCGGGCCCGGGCTTCTTCAACTCGCTCAACCGCAAGACGCTGCGCGAAATCGCCATGGCGGTGTTCATGGCGTTGGCGGGTCTCGCCACCGTGCTGATTTGCGCGAAGCTCTTTCACCTCAACAAGGGCCTCGCGGCCGGTCTCGCGGCGGGCGGCATGACGCAGTCGGCCATCATCGGCACGGCCGGCGACGCGATCGCGCGCCTCGGGCTGCCGCCCGACCAGGTCAAGGCCATGCAGGCCGACGTCGCGATCGGCTACGCCGTCACCTACGTGTTCGGCTCGCTCGGCGCGATCATCGTCTGCGTGAACATCCTGCCGAAGTTCATGGGCCGCAGTCTCAAGGATGCTTCCGCGGACGCCGAGCGCGAGATGTCGGGCGGCAACGCCGCCGCGGGGCCGGGCCAGATCACGGCGCTGCCCGAGTTGTTCGGGCGTGTGTTCCGTGTCGAGAACGCGGCGGGCAGGACCGTCAAGCAGATCGAGCTGGCCGAGAGCGACCTGGTGGCGGTCGAGAAGATTCGCCGCGCGGGCAAGCTGCTCGACGCCACCCCCGACTTCGTGCTGAGCCGCGACGATGTCGTGCTGGTGGTGGGCCGCCGCGAGCAGATGGTCGAAGTGGGTGCGCTGATCGGGCCGGAAGTGCCGGACTCGGGCGGCATGAGCCTCGTGATGCAAACGCGCCAGCTCGTCTTCACGAAGAAGGGCATGAACCACACGACGATCGCCGAAGTGCGCAAGAACGTCGACCGCGATCTGCGTCATGGCGTGTACATCGAAAAGATCGAGCGTGTGGGCCAGCCCGTGCCGCTGCTGCCCGAAACGAAGCTCGAGCACGGCGACGTGGTGACGATCTATGGCACCGCAACGGATACGAAACGCGCCGTGCAGGCCGCCGGCTACGAACTCGCATACAGCAACAAGACCGACTTCATCTACATGGGCGTGGGCCTCGTGCTCGGCTTGCTGGTGGGCCTGATCGTGGTGAACGTGGCGGGCATTCCGCTTACGCTCGGCTCGGGCGGCGGCTGCCTGCTCGCGGGTCTCGTGTTCGGCTGGATGCGCGGCAAGCACCCCATGTACGGCGTGATGCCGCCCGCGGCGTCGCAACTGCTCAAGGACTTCGGGCTTGCGGCGTTCGTCGCGGTGGTGGGGCTGAACTCGGGCCTGCAGGCCGTCGTGACGATCAAGCAAAGCGGCATCACGATCTTCCTGCTCGGCGTAGTGGTGACGATCGTGCCGCTCATTCTCACGATGCTGTTTGGCCGCTACGTGCTCAAGTACAACAACGCGGCCATTCTGGCGGGTGCGCTGTCCGGCGCGCGCAGTGCGAACCCGGCCTTCGGCGGCATTCTCGACAAGGCGGAGAGCGCGGTGCCCACCGTGCCGTTCGCCATTACCTACGCGATCGCGAACGTGCTGCTCACGCTGCTCGGGCCGCTCGTGGTCGGTCTTGCATGACATGCATCCAACGTGTGCTGCGCGAGGAAAAAAGCGCGCGGCACACGCAACGTCTTCCAATGGAGAACACCATGGCAACGAAAGCGAAGGGTAGCGGCGCGAAAGAAAAGTCGGGTCTCGATGCACTGAGCCCGTTCGAGCTGAAGGACGAACTCATCAAGGCGGCCGGCGGCGGCGCGACCGCGCGCCCTGCCAATCTCGCGATGCTCAACGCGGGCCGCGGCAACCCCAACTTCCTCGCCACGATTCCGCGTCACGGCTTCTGGCAACTCGGCCTGTTCGCGATGCGCGAGTCGGAGCGCTCGTTTGCCTACATGCCCGAGGGCGTGGGCGGCTTCCCGCAGCGCGACGGCATCGTCGAGCGTTTCGACCTGTTCGTGCGCGAGAACAAGGGGCAGCCCGGCATCAGGTTCCTCGCGGGCGCGGTGTCGTACGTGCGCGATCAGCTGGGGCTCTCGGCGGGCGATTTCCTCTATGAGATGTGCGAAGGCATTCTCGCCTGCAACTACCCGGTGCCGGACCGCATGCTCAAGCTTTCGGAGATCATCGTCGGCCAGTACCTGCGCCGCGAGATGATCGGCAAGCATCCGTTCGTCGGCGAGTTCGACGTGTTCGCGGTGGAAGGCGGCACGGCTGCCATGACGTACATCTTCAATACGATGCGCGAGAACTTCCTGATCAAGGCGGGCGACACCATTGCGCTTGGCATGCCGATCTTCACGCCGTACATCGAGATTCCGGAACTCAACGACTACCAGCTCAACGTGGTGCACCTGAACGCCACGGTGGAAAACAACTGGCAGTACTCGAACAAGGAGCTCGACAAGCTGCGCGACCCGAAGGTCAAGGCGTTCTTCCTCGTGAACCCGAGCAACCCGCCTTCGGTGAAGATCGACGACGCGAGCCTCGAGTACATCGCCGAGATCGTGAAAGCGCGTCCGGACCTCATCATCCTGACCGACGACGTGTACGGCACCTTCGCCGACAACTTCGTCTCGCTCTTCGCGCTCGCGCCGAAAAACACGATTCTCGTGTACTCCTATTCGAAATACTTTGGCGCGACGGGCTGGCGTCTGGGTGCGATCGCCACGCATCGCGACAACGTGCTCGACCACACGCTCGCAAAGCTGCCGAAGGACGAGAAGAAGGAACTGCACAAGCGCTACGAGTCGATCACGACGGAGCCGGACAAGCTCAAGTTCATCGACCGTCTGGTGGCCGACAGCCGCACCGTCGCGTTGAACCACACGGCGGGTCTTTCGACGCCGCAACAGGTGCAGATGGTGCTGTTCTCGCTGTTCTCGCTCATGGACACGCCCGACGCGTACAAGAACGCGCTCAAGCGCCTCATTCGCAACCGCAAGCGCGCGCTCTTCGAGGAAATGGGCGTGCCCTACGGCGAGGGCGATCCGAACCAGGTCGACTACTACACGATCCTCGACATGGAATACATGGGCGAGAAGCGCTTCGGCCGCGAATTCGTCGACTGGCTGCTCAAGCAGGTCAAGCCCAACGAACTGCTGTTCCGTCTCGCGGAGGAAGCACGCGTGGTGCTGCTGCCGGGCAAGGGCTTCGGTACACCGCATCCGTCGGGCCGCGTGTCGCTCGCGAACCTCAACGAGTCGGACTATCGCAAGATCGGCCGCGCGGTGCGCAAGCTCACCGAGGAATATGTGCAGCGGTATAACGAGGCCACGGGCAAGAACCTCGATCCGACTGCGGTGAAGAAGTAAGCGCAGGCGGCGCGCAGCCGCCTCGAGCCTCGATACGTTTGAAGTCCGGGCCGCATCCGGCGTGCAGTTCAGTTTGCCGGGTGCGGTTTTTTTATGGTTCTTCGCAGAGTTCCGGGGTAGGGCTCTCTCGCCTGGCGTATTGGACAGTCGGACAGTCGAGGGCTCCCGGCCGCGAGGCATCTCATGGTCATTGCAGTAATTTTCATAAAATTACTGCAATCACGGCTTCACCGTTTGCAGTAAAATTCAAAAAATTACTGCAATTCTCTGGCATGCACGGACTACCTCTTTACCAGCGACACGATCAGGCATTCTGCTCCCAGTACGCGAACGTCGAGCAGGCTGCCGCCAGCCAGGGGCGGGTTCTCGTGGGTGCGCCGGGCACGATCACCGAGCACCATCGCGGGAACGCTGTCTACTACTATCGGCAGTTCATGAACGCGGAGGGCAAGCGGCAGCAGGAGAGTCTTGGCGGACCCAAGGGCGATCCGGCGGCCGACGAACGCGTCGCTGCGGTGATGACACAGATCGAGCAGTCCAAAGACCTCATCAGCCGCATCCGGGAGCTCGCGAAGCTCGGTTTCCAGATTGCCGACAACAAGACCTACGCGACTATGGCAGTCCTCCACAACTACGGACTTTTCCAGGCCGGCGCGGTGCTCGTGGGTTCTCACGCGTATGCGGTTCTGCTCAACAGCCTTGGCATCAAGGCGCTTGCCTACGAGACCGAGGACATCGATATCGCGCGCGCCCGCCAGCTCGCGCTGCAGGGGGTACCTTCGGGCGGCCTGCTCGAAATCCTGAAAGAGACGGGAATCGACTTCGTGCCGGTGCCGGGGTTCAACAGGGGCGATCCGTCCACGTCGTTCAAGCAGGCGGGTCGGACGCGTTTTCACGTTGATCTGCTTGTGCCCTCGAAGGACAACAGATTTCCGACCGTCGCCGTTCCGGAGCTCGGTGCGCATGCGAGCGGCATGCCTTATCTCGCCTACCTGCTCGGCCAGTCCTACATGGGCACGCTGCTTTCAAGGCACGGCGCGGTGCCGGTTCGCGTGCCGGACCCCGCACGCTTCGCGATCCACAAGATCCTCGTTTCACGCTTGCGCACCAACATGCGGGTCAAGTCGCAGAAAGATATCCAGCAGGCGTGCGTGATGCTCGCGATGCTCGGCGAGCACAGAAGCGGCGATATCGAGCTCGCCTGCTCGGATCTCCCGAGGTCTGCGCGCCCGATGGTTCGCCGTGCGTTGCCCGAGGTACGCACCATGCTCGAGGCTCATGAGGGCGCGCTATTCGAATTTGAGGAAAGCGTCGGCGCGTGACACGCGTGCCGCACTCCCCGACCGGTCCAGATGACTGAAAGACCGTAGTCGTCGCTCCCCGGAAATCCGCGAGAAACCTTCTTTATTCGGCTCGTTGCCCGGCGGGCGCGCTCGCGCCGCTCGCGTGTTGTGCGCCCTGCGCGGCGCGCGCACGCACGCTCTTGCGATGAAGCGAAACCGACAGCGCCACGGCCGAAGCCGCCGCGATGGCTGCAAAGAGAAACACCGACCCATAGCCGAACAGATTCGCCACGTAGCCTGCGAGCGGGCCGGTGATACCCAGCGAGAGGTCGAGGAACACGGAGTAGGCCGAGAGCGCCGCACCGCGGCTGGCGGGCGGCACGAGCCCGACCGCCTCGACGCCGAGCGCGGGGAAGACGAGCGCGAAGCCGAAGCCGGTGAGCGCCGCGCCCGCGAGCGCGACTTGGGGCGTGGGCGCGAGCCACAGCAGCAAGAGGCCCGCGCATTCGCACGAGAACGAGACGATGGCGACGCGGAAGCCGCCGAAGCGCTTGATGGTGTTGGCGAACAACAGGCGCGCGCCGATGAACATCAGGCCGAACACCGTGAGCGTGAACGCGGCGTTGGGCCAATGGCGCGCGGCGTAGAACAGCGTGATGAAGGTCGCGATGGAGCCGAAGCCCGCCGAGCCGAGCGCGAGGCCGATGCCGTGCGGCAGCACGCGCGTGAACACGCTGCGGTACGACATGCGCTCGCCGTGCACGATCGGCACCGGCGCGATCGGTCGCGCGAGCCAGAAGCCGAGCGCGGCCAACGCGATGACCGAAATGCCGAGCACCCAGTAGCCGAGGGCGTGCGCCATCACGACGCCCAGCGGCGCGCCGATCGCGAGTGCGCCGTAGGTGGCGATGCCGTTCCACGAAATCACCTTCGCGTTGTGCGCGGTGCCCACGCGGCCGATGCCCCAGAGGATCGCGCCGGTGCCGCACAGGCTTTCGCCGCAGCCGAGCAACAGGCGGCTCACCACCAGCAGCGCGAGCGAGAGGCCCGGCCAGTGATCGACGAGCGTGCCGAGCAGCAGCAGCACGCCGCTCGCGCCGCAGATCGTCAGGCCGATCGTCACGGTCTTCTTGGGGCCGAGCGTATCGGCCGAGCGGCCCGCGAGCGCGCGCGAGCAGAGCGTGGCGATGTACTGCACGCTGATGGCGGCGCCCGCCACCACGGTGCTGAAACCGAGGTCGTTGTGCACGTAACCCGGCAGCACGGCGAGGGGAATGCCGATCGTAAGGTAGCAGAGGAAGGTGAAAAAGACGACCGGAATGATCTGCAGGGTCGTCGACGCGGCTTTGCGCGGGGGCGCCAAATCAGCGGACATGGGGAAAATGCGGATGGAAAACGGCGGGAAAGGCGTGATTGTCCCATGGAACCGGTTTTTATGCAGAAACTGAAAAGCTGTTCCGGCCGGCGGAACACGCGTTTTCTGCGCTGATGACGGCCTTTTGCAACCGATAGCCCAGTCGCGAAGATCCATTGCGATTGCGCGACGTTGGCGACAATTGGTGCAATGGCGCCGTGCCGGTCCGACCGTTCGTGCTGGGAAATCGGCATTTAAACGGGTAAATCATCAGTCGAATCTGTCCGATATTCGCAAGTCGGCTGTGAAATCGCGCAATTGAGACGCTTCAACATAAGCACAGCCGCACTGCAGCACGGCGATTTATCGATTCAACGATATATCCCCCATGCTCCTGTAGCTATGGGTTGCCAATATTGGCAGTGATAGTTTTCGAACCGTCCACTCGAGCGGCACACGCCTTTTGCGAGCCGCAGCCAACGACGAGCCAGAAACCATGAGCCAGCCGATCCGCTTTTACCATCGCAACGCGATTCGCGAAGTCAGCGACGCGGGCGTCACTCGCACCGTTCTCCAGTACCTGCGCGAAGACGCGCGCTGCACCGGGACCAAGGAAGGCTGCGCCGAAGGCGACTGCGGCGCCTGTACGGTCGTGGTGGGCGAGCGCAACGAGGCGGGCGGCGTGAGCTTCAAGGCCGTCAACGCCTGCATCCAGTTCCTGCCGACGCTCGACGGCAAGGCGCTTTTCACCGTCGAAGACCTGCGCCAGCCCGACGGCTCGCTGCACCCCGTGCAGCAGGCCATGGTCGACTGCCACGGCTCGCAGTGCGGTTTTTGCACGCCGGGCTTCGTGATGTCGATGTGGGCGCTCTACGAGAAGCATGGCCACGAGCACGCGGGCCAGCCCAACCACGCCTGTGCGGCGAAGGGCGCGCGCAGCGTGCCGTCGCGCGACGAGATCGCCAATGCGCTCACGGGCAACCTGTGCCGCTGCACGGGCTACCGGCCGATCCTCGACGCCGCCGAGCGGATGTTCAAGGCCGATGCGCCGAAGCAGCCCATCGACGTGAAGGCGCTCGCCCAGACGCTCGCCACGCTCGAACGCCAGGACACCTTCCACTACGAGAGCCGCGGCCAGCAGTACGACGCGCCGCGCACCGTCGACGCGCTCGCCGCCATCAAGGCCGCGCGCCCCGACACGCGCATTCTCGCGGGCAGCACCGATATCGGACTGTGGGTCACGAAGCAGATGCGTGAACTTGGCGACATCGTCTACGTGGGCCAGGTCGATGCGATGCGCCGCATCGACGTGAGCGACGCATGGATCGAGATCGGTGCGGGCGTGAGCGTCGAGCGCGGTTATGCGGAACTCGCGAAGCATTATCCGGAACTCGAAGAGATGTGGCAGCGCTTCGCCTCGCTGCCCATCCGCAATGCGGGCACGATCGGCGGCAACGTCGCGAACGGCTCGCCCATCGGCGACTCGATGCCGGGGCTCATCGCGCTCGGCGCGCGCGTGGTGCTGCGTGGCGGCGAGATCGAACGCGAGATGCCGCTCGAAGACCTCTACCTCGCCTACCAGAAGAAGGACATGGCCGAGCACGAGTTCGTGCTCGCGCTCAAGGCGCCCACGCGCACCGGCGCGCGCGCGAACCTGCGCTTTCGCACCTACAAGGTCTCGAAGCGCTTCGACTCGGACATCTCGGCCGTGTGCGCCGCCTACGCCTATATCGCCGATGGCGACGTGATCCGCGAGCCGCGCATTGCGTTCGGTGGCATGGCGGCTACACCGAAGCGCGCGAGCCACGCGGAAGGCGTGCTCGCCGATGCGCAATGGCACGAAGCCACGGCCCAGGCTGCGATGATCGCGCTCGCCAAGGACTACGCGCCGCTGTCCGACATGCGCGCGACGAGCGACTACCGCCTCGAAGCCGCGAAGAACACGCTGTACCGTTTCTGGCTCGAAACGCGTCCGCACAACCCGCTTGCGCCGCAAGCGCTCAATGTGCGCAACGTAGCCGCAGAAACCGCTTGAGCCGTTCAGGAATCGGAAAAGACATACGGAGAACGAAACAATGAACCAGCAAGCCGAACCGTTCCTGGACGAACTCAAGGCACGCGAGCCCTTCGCGCAAGTGCACGTCTCGCGCCCGCACGAATCCGCGCATCTGCACGTGAGCGGCCGCGCCACCTATACCGACGACATTCCGGTCGTGGCCGGCACGCTGCACGCCGCGCTCGGGCTTTCGCAGAAGCCGCACGCCCGCATCGTTTCGATGAACCTCGCCAAGGTGCGCGCGACGCCGGGCGTCGTGGCGGTGCTCACCGCCGAGGACATTCCCGGCGTGAACGACTGCGGCCCGATCATCCACGACGATCCGGTGCTCGCCGATGGCGTCGTGCAGTACGTGGGCCAGCCCATGTTCATCGTGGTGGCGACGTCGCACGATACGGCGCGCCTCGCCGCGCGCCGCGCCGAGGTGCAGTACGAAGAGCTGCCCGCCGTGCTCACGGCGCAGCAGGCGCGCGCCGCGCAGCAGTCGGTGCTGCCGCCGATGAAGCTTGCGCGCGGCGAGGCGTCCACGCGCGCCGCGCGCGCCGCGCATCGGCATGAAGGCGAGATGCTGCTGGGCGGCCAGGAGCAGTTCTACCTCGAAGGCCAGATTGCCTACGCGGTGCCGAAGGACGACGACGGCATGCACGTGTGGTGCTCCACCCAGCACCCGAGCGAGATGCAGCACCTCGTTGCGCATGTGCTGGGCGTCGCCTCGCACAACGTGCTCGTGGAATGCCGCCGTATGGGTGGCGGCTTCGGCGGCAAGGAATCGCAGTCGGGCCTCTTCGCCTGCTGCGCCGCGCTCGCCGCCTGGAAGCTCCTGTGCCCCGTGAAGCTGCGCCCCGACCGCGACGACGACATGATGGTCACGGGCAAGCGCCACGATTTCCACTACACGTACGAAGTGGGCTACGACGACCAGGGCACGATCGAAGGCGTGTCGGTCGACATGACCTCGCGCTGCGGCTTTTCCGCCGACCTGTCCGGCCCGGTGATGACACGCGCCGTTTGCCACTTCGACAACGCCTACTGGTTGCCCGACGTGTCGATCGCCGGTTTCTGCGGCAAGACCAACACGCAGTCGAACACCGCGTTCCGCGGCTTCGGCGGCCCGCAGGGCGCGTTCGCGATCGAGTACATCATGGATGATGTGGCGCGCTCGCTCGGCCTCGATTCGCTCGACGTGCGCCGCCGCAATCTCTACGGCAAGACACAGAACAACGAGACGCCCTATGGCCAGGTCGTGGAGGACAACGTCATTCACGAGCTGATCGACGAGCTGGTGGAAACGAGCGGCTATCACGTGCGGCGCGCCGCGATTCGCGAATTCAACGCGAACAACGATGTGCTCAAGAAGGGCATTGCGCTCACGCCGGTCAAGTTCGGCATTGCGTTCAACGTCACGCACTTCAACCAGGCGGGCGCGCTCGTTCACATCTACACCGACGGCTCGGTGCTCGTGAACCACGGCGGCACCGAAATGGGCCAGGGCCTGAACACGAAGGTCGCGCAGGTCGTGGCGCATGAACTGGGCATCGAGTTCGGCCGTGTGCGCGTGACCGCGACGGACACGAGCAAGGTCGCGAACACCTCCGCCACGGCGGCATCGACTGGCACCGACCTGAACGGCAAGGCGGCGCAGGACGCCGCGCGCCAGCTGCGCCAGCGCCTCGCCGCGCTGGCGGCGACGACCTACGGCAAGGGCGAAATCAGCGCCGCCGAGGTGGGCTTCGCCAACGACTCCGTGATCGTGGGCGAGACGATCGTGCCGTTCGAGACGCTGGTGTCGAAGGCCTATCTCGCGCGCGTCCAGCTCTGGTCCGATGGTTTCTACACGACGCCCAAGCTGTACTGGGATCAGGCGACGCTGCACGGGCGGCCGTTCTACTACTACTCGTATGGCGCGGCGGTCTCGGAAGTCGTGATCGACACGCTCACGGGCGAAATGCGCGTGCTGCGCGCCGATGCACTGCACGACGTGGGCGCGTCGCTGAACCCGGCGCTCGACGTGGGCCAGGTGGAAGGCGGCTTCATCCAGGGCATGGGCTGGCTCACCACGGAAGAACTGTGGTGGAAGCCGGACGGCAAGCTCATGACGCACGCGCCGTCCACCTACAAGATTCCGACCGTGAACGACACGCCTGCCGAATTCAACGTGCGGCTCTTCAAGAACCGCAATGCGGAGGACAGCATCCATCGTTCGAAGGCCGTGGGCGAGCCGCCGCTGTTGCTGCCGTTCTCGGTGTTCTTCGCAATCCGCGACGCCGTGGCGAGCGTGGCCGACTACCGCTTCAATCCGCCGATGAATGCGCCGGCCACCGCCGAGGAAATCCTCAAGGGCGTGCGCGCGGTGCGGGCGATGGCGCGCGAGGGGGCTGGGAAATGAATCGCCATCCTGAACATTGCGTGCGCGTCGACGAAACCGGGCGCGTGATCATCGGCCGCCGCAGCACGCCGGTGCCGCACTACGGGCCGATGCACATCGTGCTGTTCGGCGCCGGCCACGTGGGCCACGCGCTCGTCACGCTGCTCGGCATGCTGCCGTGCGTCGTGCAATGGGTGGACGAGCGCGACGAGCTGTTCCCGGACGAGGTGCCCGCCAACGTGCAGATCGAAGCGACGGACACGCCGGCGGCCATCGTCGACGAAGCGCCGGCGGGCGCGTATTTCCTCGTGATGACGCACAATCACGCGCTCGACTTCGAGCTGACCGAGCGCATCATGCGGCGGCGCGATTTCGCGTGGTTCGGGCTGATCGGCTCGAAAACGAAGCGCGTGAAGTTCGAGCGGCGCCTCATGGAGCGCGGCGTGGAAAGCGGGCGCATGGACGAGATGACGTGCCCGATCGGCGTGACGGGGATCGTCGACAAGGCGCCTTCGTCGATTGCGGTGGCGGTCGCCGCGCAACTCATGCAGATGCGGGTGGCGCAGCGCCCGGCGGTGGTGAGAACGGTCGCGCTCGAGCGCGCCTGATTCCACGCGCCGCGCAAGCGAAACGGGCGCCTCGATGACGAGCGCGCCCGTTTGTTTTGGTTCAAGCCGCTTCGAGCGGCGGTGTGGGCGTCGCTTCGCTTGCCGCGCTCGCGGCCCTCTTCGCGCCGGCGCGCTTCGTGCCGCGCTCGGCGGTCAGCGATCCCGACACCTCCTCGATCAACCCGCGCAGCCATCCCAGATCGCTCGGCCGGTCCGGCTGCGGATGCCACATCTGATAGCAGTGAATGCGCGGAAACGCGAACGGCGTCTCGACGACGGCAATGGGCATGAGCTTCGCGTAATGCTGCGCGAAGCGGCGCGTCGTCGTGAAGATCAGATCCGATTGCAGCAAGACCTGCGGCACGAGCCCGAAGTAGGGCAGCGTCGCGACGATGCGGCGCTCGGCCTTCGCCTTCGCAAACCCCAGATCGATCGCGCTCGCATGCGAGCCCGTATAGGGCGTGGGCGCGAGATGGGGCGCGGCGAGATATGCCTCGCGCGTGAGTTCGCGGCGCGCGAGCGGATGGTCCGCGCGCATCATGCAGACAACCTTGTCGGAGAAGAGGTCGCTGCGCGCGAAACGCGCCTCGGGCTTCGGCCAGTTGCCGATCACGATGTCGAGTTCGCCCGCGTCCAGCGCGCCGTGATGGTCGAGTGTGGGCGAGAGCGAGAGGATTTCCAGCCGCGCCGCCGGCGCCGTCTCGCGAAAGCGCGCGATCAGCGTCGGCATGAAGAAGTCGTTGAGGTAGTCGGGGGCGGCGAGGCGGAACGTGCGCTTCGAACGCTCCGGGTCGAAGTCGCCGTGCGGCGTGGCCACGAACTCCACGTCGCGCAGCACGCGCTGTGCGTGCTGCAGCAGCGACTCGCCGTACTCGGTCGGCACCATGCCGGCCTTGCCGCGCACGAGGATCGGATCGCCCAGGATCTCGCGCAGCCGGCGCAGCGCCGTGCTGATGGCGGGCTGGGTCTGGTTCAGGCGCAGCGCGGCCTGCGTGACGCTGCGCTCGACCAGCAGCGTGCGCAGCACGCGCACCAGCCAGATGTCGAGGGTGAGGGCGTTATCGTCGTCCATGGGGTGTGGCGGGCAAGGGCGCGTGCGCGCAGACGAACAGCGCTGCGCGCACGGATTCAGCCATAACCATAAGCCTGCTCGCGCGCTACCGCCATAGGGCGCACGGCATGACCGGCATCAGAAGGACGCGCGCTGGAGGGTTCCGCGCGCTGCCCGTCACTCGGTAACCGGCTTCGGGAGCCCCGAAGGCAGCGTGGTGATGCGCTTGACCTCGCGCGAGTCGAGCCAGTTCGGGCTGCGCGCGCAGTAGAGCACCATCGGCAAGGCGTCCTCGCCCCAGAAGAGCTGCTTGTTCATCCAGAACGTCGGCACGCCGAACACGCCCATCGCGATCGCGTCGTTGGTGTTGCGGCGCAACTGCGCGCGCACGGCTTCTTCCTCGATCAGCGACTCGCCGTGCGGAATGCCCACGCGCTCGCAAAGCTGCTCGAAGCCCTCGTCGCTCGACGGGTCGCGCCCCTCGCGCCAGATGAAGCGGAAGATCTCGCGCACGCACGCGAATTCGCCGCCCGCCGCGATGGCGAGCAGCATCGGCCTGACCGAGTCGAACGGGTGAGCGGGCGGCATCTTGAACGGAATGCCGAGCTGCTCGGCGCGAAACAGCGCGTGCCGGTAGGTGAAGACGCGCTTGGCCGGGACCGCGGAACTGAGCGGCTGGCCCCAGTGGCGGTATAGCTCGGAAAGCAGCACGGGCGTCGGCACGAAATCGAAGCCGGGCCACTTTTCCTGCTGTTCCAGCAACAGATACGAAAACGGCGACACGAAGTCGTAAAACCAGGCCGGCTGGCTGGCGTCGATGCCGTCGATCATGCTGTTCCTCCTCTCCAGGGCGATATCCGGGCCATTGCCTGCATGGCCCATTGTTCGGTTCAAAATGCGTGCAGCGGCGCTAATGCGTGCGCTCGCCTGTTTCATTGCCGCCGCTTTCGTTTGCATGGCTCGCCTCTGTACCTGCTGTGCCTGCCTCGTTGCTACCGCCTTCCGGCGCCTCTGCGTCTTCGGCGCTTTCCGTTGTCTGCTGTTCTTCAGCCCCGGCGCCTGCGTCCGGCGCTTCGCGCGTCCCGGTAAGCCGCGCGCGCACGAAACCGATGTGCTCACGCAGCACGTAGAACTGTTCCGCATAGGCGAGCGGCATTTTCATGCCGTTCACCGATTCCTCGATCTTGTCGAGCTGGCGGATCAGCGCCCGGCGCTCGGTGGGCGAGTTGTCCGCCATCGCGGCGCGCTCGAGTGCGATGAGCGAGCCGTACCAGCGGTAGATGCGCGATTTTACCCGCCAGGCGTAGAGCGAAGGCACGATCCGCAGGCCCGGAATCAGCACGACGATGATCGGCACGAGCAGCACCACGAGCCGGTCGGCGAGGCTCGCCACCCAGAAGGGCAGCACGCGGTAGAGGAAGCTCTTGCCCGACTTGTAGTAGCGCGCGGCGTCGGCGCTGATCGGGAAGTCCTGGGCGCGCGGCGCCGGGAATTCGCCGGCGCGCTGCAGCAGGGTGGAGCGGCCGTGCACTTCCTTGGCCGCTTCGATCAGCAGGTCGGAGAGCGCGGGATGCAGCGAGTCGCGCGCGACCAGTTCGGCCGTGGGCGCGATGAAATGCAGGGGAGCGGCCGGCAGGTTGCGGCCGAAGTCGAACGCGCCCATCGGGATCATGATGGCCGTGAGGAACGGAAAGCGCCGCGCGTAGGCGTCGGCCTGGACGAAGTCGAAGAAGCGCACGCCCGGCATGCGCATGAGGCGGCCCATCACGGGCGGCTGTGCGGAGTCGCCCGCGAGAATCGCGACGTCGATCTTGCCTGCCACGAGTTCGCGCGCGGCGTCGTCGCCGGAAAGCGGCAAAAGCTTGGTCGGGCCGCCTGGCTCGATGCCGTTCGCCTTGAGCAGCGTGAGCGCGAGCTCGCGCGTGCCGCTGCCCTCGGCGCCGATGGCGATGCGCTGGCCTTCGAACTGCGATAGCCGTGTGGCGACGGGGCCGTGATAGAAGACCACGAGCGGCACGTAAGCCACGCTGCCGAGCGAGACGAGGCCGCCTGGCACCTTGCTCGCGAGGCCGTCCTGCACGAACGCGACGTCGACGTTCGACTTCGGGTCGGCGAGACGCTGCAGGTTCTGCGCCGAGCCCTCCGATTCGAGCACGTTCAGCGTGATGTTGTTGCGCGCGAGGATGGCCTTGTATTTTTCCGCGGCGTTCCAGAAGGTGCTGCCCTTGGGCCCCGCGCTCATGGTGAGCGTGTTGGGCGGCGCGGGCTGGATGAGGCGCACCGCGAGCCAGATGGCCGCCGCGCTTACGAGCAGGATGGGACCGAACGTGACGGCCAGGTCGCGCCACGAGATCGCCACGAAACGCGCGACGAGACGGGGAGGAGGTTTGCGGCCGGTGCGGGACTTCATCGGGGTGGGGCGGGCCTCGGGTGGTTCGGGGAGTGCGGGTCGGGGCCGCGTCGGGTCCGGCGCTGGCGCCGGGTCGGCTCAGGCGCGCGCGCCGCGCGGGCTCTGTGGTGCCGATGGTACATGAGATTCGGCGTTGCGGCGGCATGCCCGGGTGCCCCGCGAACACCTTAAGCGCATGCTGCATGCGCCTGAGCTAAACTCTTTGCGCTTGCGCCACAGCCAGGCTAAATTGTGATTCGCCTGCTGCGCTTCGCAAGGCGCGCCGGAGCCCGGGAGTGGTGGAGAAGTTGAACGAGCGGGCTCGCGCGAGCATCAATTCATAACAACGGGAAACGGGCACGGACCTGTTCCGGCGGGTGTCATTCGACGTCCTTTCATCCTTTTGCCTCTCGCATCGCGTCCAGACCCTGGCCGTGTACGCGCGCAGTGCGCGCTGTGCGCTGCCATCGGTAGTGGTAACAAAGCCGTCGGACCATGGCTGACGGGCGGCCTTCGAGCCGTCCTCCGGCAAGGCAGGCGGTCCTATTGCAGACAACAACTCGCAACAACGCGAAGACACAAGGAGAAAACATGAAATCGGTCGCTATTCTGAAGACGCTGGGCGTGGCACTGTGCCTGTCGGTAGCTTGCAGCGCGTCGTACGCGCAGGACGAGTCGGCAAGTGCTCCCGCCGCCACCACGGCCGCTCCGGCCACCTCGGCCAAGAAGGCCGACCGCAAGCTGGGCTACACGGTGCGCAAGGCGCTCTCGAAGACCCAAGGCCTCGACGTTTCCAAGCTCAACGTGCGCTCGCACGGTGGCGCTGTCACGCTGACCGGCACGGTGCCGGATCAGGGCCAAATCGACAAGGCTGGAGAAGTCGCGAAGGGTGTGCCTGGCGTGACGTCGGTGTCGAACAAGCTGACGGTCAGAGTGGAGCAATAAACGCAGCAGCGCACCCTGGAAACGGGGCGCCTGTGCTCAAGCGACAGCAAAAAGCCCGGCCGCTACAGGCCGGGCTTTTTTTGTGCGCATAGGTCTCGCAGGCGTACGGTTGGCGTGTGCTTGGGGGCAGTTATCGCTCGAAGCCGGCAGCTTGTACGCGTAGCGCGTGAACCTGCAGCCCGCAAACGCAAGCGGCATGCGATTGCGTCATGTTGCACTGCAGCCGCCAAAGTGTAGTTTGACACACAGTCTTCCCGCCGTTGGGGGTATACCGTGGGTATCGCGCGTCTTTCCCGAGGTCGAGCGCGGCCTCATCGCTGGAAAGCAGGAAATCGCCATGACCATTCATACCTACACCGACTTGCCGCTCGTCGATCGGGCGGCCTTCGAGCTGGCCTGTGCGCGGCACGGCTTTGCGCCCATGCAGTTCGACATTCGCGGCGAAGCCGATCCCAACGACCCGGAGCACGGCGACATGCTGGTCGTGCGGCGCGGCGCCTGGGCGCAGGCATATCGCATCGACGCCCGCGGCCAATGGCTGCGCCAGTTCGAGGTCGATCTCAACGGGAGATTTTTCCGCCAGGCGCCCCACGCCTGACGCGCGCGAGATGCGCGGCGCGCGTGGCGTGCGCCGCGTTCAGGAGAGCACGAGCCGTACGCCCACGAGCGTGAGCGTCGCGGCGAGCAGCACGCGCAGCAGCTTTTCGGGCGCCCTGGTGGAGAGCAGGCTGCCGATCGCGATGCCGGGCAGCGAGCCGCACAGGAGCGACAGCAGCATGTGCCAGTCGATCGAGCCGAGCAGCCAGTGGCCGGCGCCCGCGAGGAGCGTGAGCGGCACGGCGTGCGCGACATCGGAGCCGACGATGCGCACCGTGGGCAGCGCCGGGTAGAGCAGCAGCAGCACGGTCACGCCGATGGCGCCCGCGCCCACCGAGGTCAGCGAGACGAGCACGCCGAGCACCGCGCCAGTGAGAATCGTGAAGAAGAGCGTGCGCGCTTCGCCCGGCCCGTGGCGGTGGCGCGAAGCGAACGCAGCGAGCTGCGGGCGGAAAATGAGCGCCACGGCCGTAATGAGCAGCGCGACGCCCAGCACGGCCTGGATCAGATGCCCGGCGCGCGGCGTGTCCATGCCATAGCGGTGCAGCAGGATCAGCGTGATCGTCGCGGCGGGCACGCTGCCGGCCGCGAGCCGCAGCGTCACGCGCCAGTCCACCGAACCCTTGAGCCCGTGCACGAGCGTGCCCGCGGATTTGGTCGCCGCTGCGTAGAGCAGGTCGGTGCCGACAGCCGTGGCCGGATGCACGTTGAAGACGAGGACCAGGATCGGCGTCATCAGCGAGCCGCCACCCACGCCGGTCAGGCCGACCAGAAATCCGACGAACAGGCCGGACAGCGAATACAGCAGATCGATATGGGGGAAGGACATCGCGCGCGAAGAGGCCGGTTCAGGGGGCTACGCCCGCGCCTGCCGCGTTGAGAACAGCGCGCGCCGTAAGCGGCGCGACAGGCTGGACAACGGCCAGGGCTGGCGGCGAAAATCCGCTATTGTCGCAAAACCGGCGGCTTGGCGCAGGGTTTAGCGAAATCAGGCGCGTTGCGCCTGGCTTTCAATTGCCTTCGCACGGTCCCACAGGCAGGATGCGGGCCAGATGCCGGCTCGCAGCTTCACGTGCCTTGCGCGTCCCTTCGCGCGCAGGCACGTGCCGAACAGCGCCGCGCAGAACCGGCGCCACCATAATCCGAATCGAACATGAATCCCGGCATCCTCTACGCCTTCGCTGCATTCGTTCTCTGGGGGCTCTTCCCCATCTACTTCAAGACGCTGCACCAGATCCCCGCGCTCGAAATGCTCGCGCACCGCATGGCGTGGTCGCTCGTGTTCGTGGTCGCCGTGCTCGTCGTGCGCCACCACTGGCGCTGGCTCGGACCCACGCTGCGCGACCGCCGTTTGCTCGGGCGCTTCGTGGCGAGCGCCGTGCTGCTCTCGGCCAACTGGGGCATCTATATCTGGGCCGTCAATGCCGGGCATATCGTCGAGGCGAGTCTCGGCTACTTCATCAATCCGCTCATCAACGTGCTGTTTGGCTATGCGTTCCTGCGCGAGCGCCTGCGCCCACTGCAATGGGCCGCCGTGGTGCTGGCCACCGCGGGAGTAGTCTGGCTCACCTGGCAGAACGGCGCGCCGCCCTGGATCAGCCTCGCGCTCGCCGTGACGTTCGGCGGCTACGGGCTTTTGCGCAAGACCGCGCAGCTCGGCGCGCTCGAAGGCCTCGCGCTCGAAACCGTGCTGCTCTTTCCCGTTGCGGTCGTTTATCTGACGATCGTGGGCCTGGCCGGCGCGAGCCACTTCACGCATGCCTCGCGCGGGCTGCAACTGCTGCTCGCGGCCTCCGGCCCGATCACGGCGGTGCCGCTGCTCCTGTTCGGCGCGGCCGCGCGGCGCATTCCACTGTCGATGCTCGGTCTGATCCAGTACGTGACGCCCACGCTGCAGCTGCTCACCGGCGTGCTCATCTACGGGGAGCCGTTCGGCGCGGTGCGCGCCGTGGGCTACGGCGCGATCTGGGTCGCGCTCTTCGTGTATTCGCTCGAAGGCGTACGCAGCCTCGTGGCCGCGCGGGAGCGCCGCGCGGCGTGAGGGGGGCTGGGCGGCGGTGCGCTGCCGGGCATTGGCTGACCTGCCGGCGGCGCGGTAGGATGCCAGGACGACGCGCTGCACGGTCGTGGTGAATCGCGTGCCGGTTGCGCGATCCAGTCGTGACCGGCAGTGCCTTGATCCGCAGTCAATCCTCAGTGGAGTGTCCGCGCATGAGTATCGAAGCCGTTCGCCGGTTCGAGGAAGAATTCGCGCCGCGCATTGCGGCGAAGCTGGCGAAACAGTTCGGCCCTTCGGTGCACGTCGATGTCGTGCCCAACGCGGGTCACGGGCATCCTACGCGCGTGCGCCTGCGCGGCGTCGCGAACGAGCACCGGCATCCGTACGTGTATCCGCTGAACGTCTCGCTGACCTGGGACACCGAGGAGATCGAGCGCCTCATGGAGCCCGGCGGCGAAGCGCGCTTCGAGCACTACCTCGAAGCGACCGGGCGCAAGCTGGCGTCATGGGAGTCGGCGCGCTCTGTCGATTTCGCCTCGCGCACGCAAGGCGAGCCCGAGGTGCTGCTCGGCGGGCTCGATTTCGAGGGCTAAGCGCGCCTTGGCCCTCGAGTGTCATCAGTTGCGCGCAGCCCGCGTGAGCCATTCGCGGCCCTTGAGCATGCCCCACCAGTAGAAGCTCGGCAGCACGCTCGCCTTGAGCAGCCACATGAGGCGGCGCGGCCGCGTCGGGTCGAGCGGAAAGGTGGGCAAAAGGCGCCCGCCATAACCGAACTCGGCCAGCACGACCTTGCCCTTCTCGACGGTGAGCGGGCACGAGCCGTAGCCATCGTAGCGATACGCGAGCGGCGCCCCCGCACGCGCCGCGAGGAGGTTTTCGGCCACGATCACGGCCTGCTTGCGCGCGGCCGCGCCGGTCTTGGCGTTCGGCGCCGAGCACACGTCGCCGAGCGAGAACACGTTCGGATAGCGCGGATGCTGGAGCGTGGCGTGATCGACTTCGCACCAGCCGGCTTCGTCGGCGAGCTGGCTGTCGCGGATAAAGTCGGGCGCGACTTGCGGCGGCACGGCGTGCAGCATGTCGAAGCGCTTCTCCACACGCGTGACGTTGCCGTTCGCATCCTTCACTTCGAAGGTGGCGATACGCGCCGGGCCGTCCACGGCCACGAGGTTCGACGAGAACGCGAGGTTCGCGTTGTAGCGCTTCACATACGCCATGAGCGGCGGCACGAAGGTCGCCACGCCGAACAGCACGGCGCCCGCGAGATTGAACTCCACGTTGACCTGGCCGAGCACGCCCTGGCGTTGCCAGTGGTCGCACGCGAGGTACATGGCTTTTTGCGGCGCGCCCGCGCACTTGATCGGCATGCCGGGCTGGCTGAACAGCGCCGTGCCGCCCTTCATCTGCTGCACAAGCTGCCAGGTGTAGGGCGCGAGGTCGTAGCGATAGTTCGAGGTCACGCCATGCTTGCCGAGCGTTTCCGTGAGGCCCGCAATGCGTTCCCACGCGAGCCGCAGTCCCGGTGCCACGATGAGCTGGCGGTAGGCCACGCGCACGCCGCTGTCGAGTTGCACGACGTTCGCGTCCGGCTCGACGCGCGTGGCGGCCGCGCGGAACCACTTCACGCCCGCGGGCATAACGCTCGCCATGGGCCGGCGCGTTTTCGTCACGTCGTACGCGCCGCCGCCGACCAGCGTCCATGCGGGCTGATAGTCGTGGTGATCGCTCGGCTCGACGATGGCGATCTTCAGGTTCGGCTCGCGGCGCAACAGGCTCGCGGTGACGGCGATGCCCGCCGTGCCGCCGCCGATCACGACGACGTCCCACGTTTCGCCCTCCCACGTGCAGGCCGCCGTCGCGGCGCGCGCGGCGTTCGCGGTTTGCGCGGCCTGGGTGGGCGCGCCTTGCTGCGCGAGCCGATAGAGGCTCGTGGCGCGGTTGCCGCTGCGGCAGTACGCGAGCACGGGGCCGGGCAGGTCGATCAGCAACTGGGCGAAACGCGCAGCGTCTTCGGCGGTGATCTGGCCGGGCTTCACCGGCTGATACGCGAACTGCAGACCGAGTTCCGAGGCCGCAGCGCGCAGCGCCTGCGACGTGGGTTGCGCGTCGCCGCCCTCGCCATCGGGCCGGTTGCAGATGATCGAGCGATAGCCCGCGGCCTGGAGGGCGGCGAGGTCGTCGGGCGTGATCTGGTCGGCGCTCGCGAAGCGCGCGTCGTGTTGCGTGATTTGCATGTAATTTTGGTCCCGAGGCTGGTGCGGCGTAGTGCTGCTTTATTGCGGTTTCGTGCTGATTCGTGTGGCTTCCTGCGAACGGCGGTGCCGCTCCAGCACGGCGAAAATTGCCATGCCCGCGAGCATGGCGGCGACGAAGAGCCAGGCGCGCGGCTGTCCTCCGCCCGCGGCGACGAGCGCGGGGCCGGGGCAGAAGCCCGCGAGTCCCCAGCCCGCGCCGAACAGCAGGGCGCCGCCAATCAGCCGGCCGTCAATTCGGCGCGAGGTTGGCAGTTGAATCGGCGCGCCGGCGAGGCTCGACGCTCGCTTGCGCGCGAGCCAGAAGGCGGGCGCGGCGACTGCGATGGCGCCCGCCATCACGAAGGCGAGCGACGGGTCCCAGTTGCCGGCGAGATCGAGAAAGCCGAGCACCTTGGCCGGGTTGGCCATGCCCGAGACGAGCAAGCCGATGCCGAACAGCAAACCGCACGCGAACGCGCTGAGTTTTCGCATTTCAGCCTCCGATCAGGTGACGCACGGCGAACACGGTGGCGAAGCCCGCCGCCATGAACGCGCCCGTGGCGACGAACGAGCGGCGCGAGCCGCGCGCGATCCCGCACACGCCGTGGCCGCTCGTGCAGCCCGAGCCGTAACGGGTGCCGATGCCGACCAGCAGGCCCGCCACGACCAGCGTGAGCATCGACGCATCGATCTGCGTTGCCGGAAGCGCGGCGCGCAGCCGCCACAGCAACGGGGCGGCAACGAGGCCGATGACGAACGCGGCATTCACACCGCGCTCCCCACCCGCGCCCGGCAGCAACCCACCGAGCAGGCCGCTGATGCCGGCGATGCGCCCGTTCACGAGCACGAAGAGCGCGGCGGCCGCGCCGATCATCAGCCCGCCTGCGAACGAGGCGTAGGGCGTGAAGTGAGCGAGGTCGAGACTCATGCTGGATGGACCTTGAGCCGCCCGCAATAGAGGCTCGAGAGCGTTTGCATGACCTGGATGACTTCGGGGCTCGCGAGGCGGTAGTAGATGTATTTGCCTTCGCGGCGCGTATCGACGAGACCTTCGTCGCGCAGCTTGCCGAGGTGCTGCGAAAGGCTCGGCTGATGCACGCCCACCAGCTCCTCGAGCTCGCCGACGTTGCGCTCGCCTTCAGTGAGCTGGCAAAGCAGCAGGAGACGGTCTTCGTGGGCCAGCGCCTTGAGCAGCGCGCAGCACTTTTCGGCGGATTCGCGCAGGGCCGCGAGCGCTTCGGGCGTGAGTGGTGAGTTCATGGGTCGCCTCGTGGGACGAGGTTGCAAGTCAATGATCCAGATTATACTTTGTCTAAAAACATTATATAAATTTATAATATGTGTTTCAATAGAGGGTCATCTTTGCGGAGTCCTCGATGTCCAAGCCAGTGTCCAACCCAGCCCAGCAACCAACACCCGAGCCCACCGTCGAGCCCTTTTTCGACCCGGTCACGGCCACGGTCACCTACGTCGTGCACGCCGGGCGCGGCAGCGCCTGCGCGATCGTCGACCCGGTGCTCGATTACGATCCCAAATCGGGCCGCACCGCCACGGAATCGGCCGAACGCGTGATCGCGTTCGTGCGCGACTACGGGCTTCGCGTCGAGTGGCTGCTGGAAACGCACGCGCATGCCGATCATCTTTCGGCGGCGCCGTATCTGAAGGCGCAACTGGGCGGACGCATTGCGATTGGCGAGCACATTCGCGCGGTGCAGGGCGTGTTCCGCGCGGTGTTCAATCTGGGCGAGACGCTCAGCCCGGACGGCAGCCAGTTCGATGTGCTGTTCCGGGACGGCGAGACGTTTCAGGTCGGCGCCCTGGAGGCGCGCGCGCTGCACGTGCCCGGCCACACGCCTGCCGACCTCGCGTACCAGATCGGCAACGCCGTGTTTGTGGGCGACACGCTCTTCATGCCCGACGTGGGCTCGGCGCGCTGCGACTTCCCGGGCGGCGACGCACACACGCTCTACCGTTCGGCGCGCAAGCTGCTCGACCTGCCGGGCGACACGCGGCTCTTCATGTGCCACGACTATCCGCCCGCTTCGCGCGGGCCGTGTTTCGAGACCACGGTCAGCGCGCAGCGCAGCGGCAATATCCACCTGAACGAGACCGTGAGCGAAGCGGCATTCGTGCAGATGCGCACCGCGCGCGACCGCACGCTCGCCATGCCGAACCTGATCCTGCCGTCGGTCCAGGTGAACATCCGCGCGGGCCGCATGCCGGAGCCCGAAGCCAACGGCGTGCGATATCTGAAGATTCCGATCGACGCGCTGTGAATTTTTGCGGCGTTAGCTCCGCAATGTGCGTCCGGGAGCGCGGGAAAACGTCTTTGATCGCTCGCTGCCCGCGCACTTTGCTGTTCAGTTCGCGTCTTCGTTGACTGGCAAGTCGCCGGCCGGTTCCTCCTGCGAGCCCATGCCTGTATCGTTCGCGCCGGCAGTGCGCGATCTGCGCAACCGTATGGCCGGCACGGCGTGCAACAGACGACGCGCGTGCCTGTGCAGCGGCCAGTCGACGAACTGGTAGAGCGCGGCGCCCATCGCCGTCGCCACGATCATCGTGAGCGCCACCCCGAGCGGCGCAGTCGGGTCGAAGCCCTCGATAGCGTCCGGCAGCAGCTTGCGTGCAGCTTCCACACAGTATGGATGGCTCAGATAGATGGCATAACTCGCATTGCCGATGAATATGGCTGCGCGAGTCAACGAGCCCGAGCCCATCGCCGGTTCCAGGCTCAGTGTGCTGCCGATCAGCACGAAAGCCGGCAGGCCGTAGTAGAGCAGCGGTGCGTTGGAAAGATCGTGCCAGTTGATGTAGGCCATCCACGCATAGGCCGCTACCGCGATGCATCCCGCAAGCGGCAGCTTGATCCGGATTCCGGACTTCCAAAGCTGGTAGGCCATGAAGCCGAGCGGGAACTCGAATAAGCGCTGATTCGTATAGAACGCGGCAAACACGCCATGCGAGTGCGATGCCTTCGCCGTGCAAAAAATCGCAAGGATCAGCGCAGAAGTGAACAGCAGGCGGTGACGGCGCACCAGCATCAACGAAACGGCTGTGACTACGTAAAACAGCATTTCGTAGTTCAGCGTCCAGCCGACGAACAACATCGGGAATATCTGGCCGCTTTCCTTGCGATAAGGAATGAAAAAGAGCGACTTCAGCAGATTCCCGAGGTCGGCCGTCGTTGAATTCAACAACTCAGGCGCAATGAGTGCCCCAGCGAATACGCCAAACGTCAATACCCAGTACAGCGGCACGATGCGGGCGATGCGGTCCGCGAGGAAGCGCTGGGTGGTCAATTCTGGATTGTCCAGCACGAGCGCGATGACGAAACCGCTTATCACGAAGAAAATGTCGACGCCGAATTCACCGAACGTGTGTCCAGTCGGCGACATGATGTGAAAGAAGATGACCGTTGTCGCTGCAACAGCGCGCAGCACGGTAAGGGACTTTAGCTTTTGCATGGTGGATGCGCGGTCTGCGCGTTCGCCAATGGCGGCCTGAGCGGGATGTGCTGCGTTTGATCGGGGCTATTCTGACATCGCGGAAAGGTATGCGAATGCGTAGTTTTGTGTGCGCCCGTACAGAAGCCAGCAATTAGTTAAAGAGTTACCTTGTCCGAAATTCGAAAGCGTCTGTCCACACAACCGGGCTGCAGCAAACTACATTGGGTTTCAGTTCGATACCGCGTTCACGTAAGGCGTTGCGCGAAACCTGATTGCACGGAGTCCCCCCATGAAAGCCATCCAGTTCAAGACCTTCGGCAAGCCCGAGGTGCTCGAGTACGTCGATCTGCCCACGCCCGCGGCCAAAGCGGGCAGCGCGCTCGTGCAGGTGCGCGCCGCCTCGATCAACCCGAGCGACGTGAAGAACGTCGCCGGCCATTTCGAGCACACGGTGCCGCCGCGCGTGCCGGGGCGCGACTTCAGCGGTGTGGTCGTGGCGGGCCCCGCTGAGTGGCTCGGCGCCGAAGTCTGGGGCACGGGCGGCGACATCGGCTTCACGCACGACGGCACGCATGCCGAATTCATCGAGGTGCCCGAGGCCGCGCTCGTGCGCAAGCCCGCGGCGCTCTCGCACGCACAGGCCGCGTCGATCGGCGTGAATTTCGTCGTGGCGTGGCTCGGTACCGTCGATTACGCGCGCCTCGCCGAGGGCGAAACGATCGCCGTGATCGGCGTGTCGGGCGGCGTGGGCGGCGCGGTCACGCAGATCGCCAAGGCGCGCGGCGCACGCGTGATCGGCGTGGGCCGCGAGGCGCCGCTTGCCGGTTCGCCGGCTGCGCGTCTCATCGACGCCTTCGTGCCCATGAACGAGCACACCGCAGATCGCGTACGCGAGCTGACGGGCGGAGCCGGCGCGGACGTGGTCTACGACGCCGTGGGCGGCGTGGCGTTCGAGCTGGCGCTCTCGCTTGCGAAGCGGCGCGGCCGCGTGGTCGAAATCAGCGCGACGGGCAAGCGCCGCGTGGAGTTCGACCTGATCGACTTCTATCACAACGAGACGCAGCTGCTCGGCGCCGATAGCGCGAAGCTCGGCGTGGCCGAATCCGCGCCGCTCATGCGCGCGATTGCCGAAGCGTTCGGCGCGGGCCAGTTCGAGCCGCCCGTCGTGGCCGCGCACTTTCCGCTCGCGCGGGCGCGCGAAGCCTACGAGGCGGTCGCCGCGGGCACGCCTGGGCGCGTCGTGATCGACATGGCGTGAGCGCGCAACGACGAACGGGAGACGAAGATGAAGGGCTATCTGGTGTCGTTCGCGGTCGGCGCGCTCGCGGGGCTGCTCTACAACGTGCTGCAGGTGAAATCGCCCGCGCCGCCGACCATCGCACTCGTCGGGCTGCTCGGCATGCTGGCGGGCGAGAACGTCATCGGCGTCGTGCGCGCATGCGTCGCGCATCTCGCGGGGTGAGCGGGGCAATCCTTACTCACCGCGCCGGATATCGCTCCGCGCGGATTGTGCCGACAGGCTGGCTCACGCCTCGGCCCGCACGAGCCGCTCAGGCAGACGCGTGCGGAGTTCGCGTGCGTCGAGCGCCGCAAGATCCTTGTCGAGTTCGAGCGTGACGAGGCTGCGCGTTTGCGCGTCGATCGCCTTGCGCAGCGCGCCGAGGAACGCGGGCGGCGCCGCGAGAACGAGCGTGCCGTAGCGCGCGTCGTTGCGGGCCTTCGCGAGCGTCGTCGCGATCTCCGCTGCGAACACGGTGGCTTCGTGGTCGTGCTGGCTGGTGTCCGGATCGGTCGCGCTGCGGCCGAAGCCGACGCGGTCGGTGGTGCGCCCCGGCTTGTCGGTCACGAGGTTCTCGTCCGACATGCGGCCTTGCAGATGGAGCAGCGTCTCGACCTCATCGATGGCGCCCAGCGGGCTTTCGGCGGCGAAAATGCGCGCGGTCACACGGTTGGCGACGACAATCCAGATCGTTTTCGACATGTTCGACTCCCTGCCATGGCACCCGGCGCATGCGGCCGCCGGGCGGTTGAGTGGACGCGGGCCTCGCGGCGTAAACATCAAGGGTAGCGCGCTTCGGGCCGCGCGGCGCGGGAAGTGCCGCCGCGCTCGTCGGCGCGCCGCTGGCGCTCGCGCGAGACGCGAAAGTGTCGGAACAGCGAGCCGCGTGCCCGCTGGCGGCTTGCCCTTCCAGTATTTGGGAGGATGATTCTTGCCGGCGCTGGATTATCTTTTTCTGCGCAAGCGCCTAGCCTTTAGACTCCGCAGCGCGCTGCACAGGAGTCCGCCATGATCCCGAACGACTCGACCGCGTCGAATGCCGATCGCATCCTCCGTTATCCGAGCGACGTCGCTTTCACGCCGACGGTCAAGGCGATGCAGGAGCGCCTGGGTTCGCGCGAACTCTATGCACGCGTGGAGCGCGATCACGCGTGGGGCGTGGCGCTCACGCCGAAGATCCAGGAGTTCATCGGTGCGCAGACGAGTGTATTCTTCGGCACCGCGAATACCGAAGGGCAGCCGTACATCCAGCATCGCGGCGGCCCGGCGGGCTTTCTGCACGTGGTAGACGAACACACCATTGCCTTCGCCGATTTCATCGGCAACCAGCAATACATCACGCTCGGCAACCTGGCCGACAACCCGAAGGCGCATCTGTTCGTGATCGACTACGCACGGCGGCGGCGCGTGAAGCTCTGGGGCCGCGCGCGCGTCGTCGAAGACCCGGCGCTGGTCGCGGAGCTGATGCCCGCGGGCTACCAGGCGCGCGCCGAGCGGGTGATCGTCTTCACGGTGCACGCGTGGGACATGAACTGCCCGCAGCACATTCCGCAGCGTTTCGAGGCAGCGGACGTGAAGTCGGCGCTAGACGAGCGCGAGGCGCGCATACGCGAACTGGAAGAGGCCGCCGCGCAACGCGAGGCCCGCGTGCGCGAACTGGAGGCAGAGGTTGCGCGCCTGCGCGAGGGCGCCGCGGCGTAAGCGGGCGCTCGCAGCGCGACGCGCCCGCAACCGGCTTACTTGACCTTGTCCGCTGTGTTGGTGATGGCCTGACCGCCCTTCGAAATGTCCTGGCCCGCGCCTGCGATGGTGTTGCAGGCGGCGAGCGTCACGGCGAACAGTGCAAGCGCAAACGCGAGATAACGGCTCATATCGGCTCTCTCCCTGAATCGAATAGACGGCAAATAGCGTCGAATGGAAGCGGCGGCGGGCATGGGGCATGCGCGCCGTCTTTTCTTTCGATTCTACGCGCGAAGCGGGGTCACATGCGCCGAGGCTGTGCAGCGGCGCATGCGTGACATCAAGCCGTGTTCAGCGCTTGCGCGTCCTGCGCACGACGAGCCACTTGGGCGAGCGAAAGCGCACGATGCTCACATAGAGCCACACGTAGGTGAGCGCGAACAGCACGACGAAGCAGAACAGATGCAGCGTGTGGCGCCAGAACAGCGTGGCCGGAATCACGGCGATCAGGCAGAGCAGCCACAGGTAGGGCGAAGTGAGCGAATTGCGCCGCGTGAGTTCGCGGGCGTTGCGCGCGCCCACGACCCAGCGCATGAGACGCTTGTAGACGAGCATGTGCAGATGCACGCCGTCGGGAATGCCGGGCGACATGCCGCGCACGAACTTCTTCCGGTAAATCGAGAAGCAGGTCTCGAAGATCGGATACATGAAAAGCAGCACCGGATACCACGCCGACACGTCGCGGTTGCGCATGACGAGCAGGATCGACAGCTCGGCCAGCATGAAGCCGATGAAATACGCGCCGCCGTCGCCGAGGAAGATCAGGCCCGCCGGGAAATTCCACATAAAAAAGCCCAGCACGGCGCCCATCATGATGAACGACGCGGAGAGCACCACGGGGTCGTGCACCTGGAAGGCCACGTAGGCGAGCGAGGCGAACATCATGAACGCGACCATCGAGGCGAGGCCGTTGAAGCCGTCGATGATGTTGATCGCGTTGGCGAGCGCCGCGACCGCGAGCACGGTGATGACGAACGAAATCGCCGCGTAGGAAAGCAGGAAGTCGAGCGGCGGCACGCTGATGCGTGTAACCGCGATGCCGAGGAACCAGAACGCGAGCGCGGCGGCGGCCATCGTGCAGATGAGGCGCGCGAGCGGCGAGACGCGCTTGGTCAGGTCTTCGATGAGCCCCGAGGCGAACGCGGGCAGCCCGCACGCGACGATCCCGAGTATGCCGCCCGAGACGGCCGGATACGCGCCGTGCAACTGCGCGGCTGCGACGATCAGCCCCGCGAGGATGCCCGTTCCGCCGATGCGCGGCACGGGACGCACGTGGAATTTCTGCACGCCCGCGAGATCGGAATCGACGGAGAACCTTTCATGCAGATGCGCGTAACGCACGATCAGCAGCGTGACCAGCAAGGAAACGAGAAAGCCGAGGGCAAAACTGAGCATGAAAGGAAACCGCGACCGGAAGGAGGAATGCGCGATTATACAAAGGCGGACAGGCTGCCCGCCCGAAGCTCATGCGCTCGGCGCTGCGCTCAGGTTCCCGGTGTGTTCGCGGGCGTGATTTCGAGCAGGATGATGTGGTCGGGTACTTCCACGGTGAGTTGGCGCAAGTCGCGATGGATTTTGCGCGGTTCCGCCGGAGCGAGCGGATCGTAAATCTCGACACGTTTCGCTGTCTCGCCAAAGTCGAGACCGACGCGCGCGGGCGGGCTGGTGAGCGGCTTTGCTGTCGCACGGTCCCAGATGAGCGTTTCGTTCCAGAGCACCAGCACGAAGCGGCCGTCCTTCTTCTGCAGCAGCAGACTATTCGCCGATTGCGGCATATCCGAAAGCGTATAGGCGAGCGTGTTGCGCGCGGCTGCGCTTGCGCGTCGCGTGGAGTTGGCGTTCAGGAACGACGTGAGATTTCGAATGGCGTAGGCCACCGGCTTGGGACTGTTGTCGTTGCGAAAGAGCCCGTAATGCATTTCATCGTTCTTGTGCGCCGGGTCGGGCTTTTCGTCGAGCAGTTCATAAACATAGAGCCGCCTCACGCCCGACGCCGCCGCATCCATATAACCGTTGAGCACGCCCTTGGCCTGCGTGTCCTCGTCGACGCCGAGCATGTACCAACCCGCCTGCGGCAATGAAAAGTAGCCGAACTCGGTGATGACGAGCGGCAACTGAAATCTCTGGCCCAGGTGAATGGCCGCAAGCATCCACTTGTCGCCGTTCGCGTTCCAGAGGGGCTGCTCGCCGTTTTGCGGGTAGACATGCTGATTCGCAAAGTCGGCCGAAGCTGCACGCGTCTCGACTGACTTGGGGTCGAAGCCGGTCGCGTCGTAGACGGGCACCGCCTTGAGCTCCGGCATGCCGTGCACGCGTGCGTAGAGGTCGCGCTGCACAGCGAGCCCGGCTGCCGCGCCGGTAAGCCCCTGGTAAGCGACTGGAAAGTTGTTGAGTTCGTTGGGGCCTTCGATGGCCGCAACGCTGCCGGGCACCTCGGTATTCAACTGCGCAACCTGCCCGATGTGCTTCTCGAAGTCCGCGCCCATCAGGAAGTTGAATTTCACTCCGCGCTGCGCGAGATAGACATAGCTGGAGAACGGAATGGAAGAGCCGGGCGGGTAGTCGCGGACGTGGTGAATGCCGAGCCACGCCATATCGTCGGCGACGTTGTGCACGTTGACATACGCGCCGTCGGTATAGCTGACGTGGGTGTCGACAGCGAGCGTCTGGAGGAATTCGTCGGCTGGCATGGCGTGCACAGCGTCGCCCGCGTGCACCGCCGTTGCACACGCGAGTGCGCAGATACCTGCTGCGAAGCTTTTAATGGCACGCATGCCGAACGGCCAGGTCCGTTTCGCGTGGCTCGCGTCTCGCGAACGGGCGGTACCGGTGAGCAGACGATGGGTGGTTGCTACGGAATGCATCACGGCGTATTCCTCGCGTGGAGCGGTTGCCGGCTACCGATTACGCGCGCTTGCTCGCTCCACGCCGGCATTTTCAATTGGCTTACCCACGTTGGAGGCGCAGCCAGAAAGCATTTTGCCGCGTCATTGGCTACATCATGTGTGCGACGGCGAACGGATAGACACTCCACAGGAGATTAGATTCCGTCTATCACAGATGTCGCGATCGAATAATGAAAATAGAGTCGATTGTCGCGATTTTCAGGGTAAACAGTTAGGGATCCTTCATATTAATCAGCCGAACCGGGTCCGAGAGACGTTGCGTTATGTGCGGTTACGCACATAACGCAACGCTCGCATTGTGACTTGCAGAGCGCCCCCAGCGTGGTTCGCATCATGAGGCAGCGACGATCAGAAACCGTTGGTGGGATTGCGCACGGTTCCTGCGTCGCTCGCGCCGTAATGTGTTGTCGTGGGTTATCGGGGCAGGCGGCACGTGGCGTATGGATCGCCTGAGACGGGGATTTCCGTGCGTTCGCCGGTGGCGGACGACTACCAGCCCATGAACGTCTGGCGAACACGACACGCACTGGGGTAGGGAAATGTCAGAGTTAACGCAACGGTCAGAGTTTGCGCAACGTACGGTCGACATCGTGCTGCAACGTACGGTCGATGTCGTGCTGATCGTGCTGGGCGCCATTTGCGCCGTACACCTGAATCTGAATTCCGGACAGGTGGCCGAGGTGCATCACCCCGATCCGACGCTGGTGGCATTTTGCGCGGCGCTCGCACTCTCGGTCTTTCCCGCCTGCGGGACCTATGGCACGCGTGGCAGCCGGTCGCTTTTCAGCGTCGCGGGCCGCACGGCGTTCGCCTGGCTCGCGGTGCAGCTTTGCGGACTCGTGCTGCTGTATGCGATTCATCACGATCATCTGCTGGCGTTGCCGTGGTTCATGTACTGGACGTTGACGACGGGTATTTCCCTGCTGCTGTCGCACACGCTGTTCTTTTCGGAATTCAGCGTGCTGCGGCTGACCCGTGAATGGTGGCGCCGGGAAGCTTATGAGGTCGGTGCGCGCGACAAGGTTCGCAGCGCCGTCATTGGGCACGCCTTGAAACGCGTCTTCGACATCGTGGCGGCGGTGAGTGCGATCGTGCTGCTCTCGCCGCTGCTCGCCGTGCTCGCGCTGCTGGTCAAGCGCGACGGTGGTCCGGCGTTATACGGCCATACGCGCGTAGGCCGCCATGGCAAGAAATTCCGCTGTCTCAAGTTCCGCTCGATGGTGGTGAACTCGGAGCAGGTGCTCAAGGATCTGCTCGAGCGGGACCCCGAAGCCCGCGCCGAATGGGAGCGTGAATTCAAGCTGAAGAACGATGTGCGCGTCACGCGGATCGGCCACTTTCTGCGCCGCTCGAGCCTCGATGAACTGCCGCAGCTCTGGAACGTCCTGCGCGGCCAGATGAGTTTTGTCGGCCCGCGGCCGATCATCGACCAGGAACTGGAGCGCTATGGCGAGGCGAGAAAGTACTACCTGATGGCCACGCCGGGTATCACGGGCCTGTGGCAGGTGAGCGGGCGCAACGACATCGACTATGCAACGCGTGTTTTGCTCGACGTTTCCTATGTGGAGAACTGGACCTTCCGGAAGGACATCGGGATTCTGTTCAAGACGTTGTTTGTCGTGATTCGCGGAACTGGCGCGTATTGAGTCGAAAACGGAGCGGGCGAGCGACTGGCATTTCGGGTATCCGGGCCACACGGCATGGCCTGGAACGCGTGTAGAGCGATTGGGGGTATTTGCGATGGGGCTGAACGCGATGAACTGGATCGGGACTGCGCACGCGCGTGTCGTGCGGGATTTTGGACTGGCGGGCGCGCTGCGCCGCGCGGCCGCGTGTGCCGCTTGCCTGGCGCTCACGGCGCTGAGCGGCTGTGCCCTGGCGCCGGGCATGACTTACACATCCGGCGCGGCCGGCACCGGCGCGAACCCGGGCGCCGCTGCGGCAACTGGCGCGGCAGTGCCCGATAGTGTGGTGGCCAAGGGCATCGCGGGTGCGCCATCCGGTACGCTCGTCGAGATCACGAGGGACCTGGTGGACAAGGAAGCCGCGGCGCGACCCAAGGGCATTCCCGCAGACGTGGAGAAGATGTTTGCCAAGGCCACTCCATATGAAATCGGCCCCGGCGATATTCTCACCATCGTCGTCTGGGATCATCCCGAACTCAACCTGCCTGCGAGCGGCGGCGGTGGCGACGCCCCTTCGGGCGCCAGTTCGGTTGCGTCCGGTTACACCGTCGATACCAACGGCTTTATTCAGTATGCCTATATTGGCCCGCTGAAAGTCGCCGGTCTTTCGGAAATGGGCGTGCGCGACATTCTCGCGGGAAAGCTCGCGAAATACGTACGTCAGCCGCAGATCACCGTACGCATCGAGACCTATCGCAGCAAGCGCGTGTATCTCGACGGCGAAGTCAAGACGCCGGGCGTGCAGGTGCTCAACGACCGACCGATGACGTTGCCCGAGGCGATCAACCGGGCCGGTGGCTTCACGAGCAACGCCGACCGCTCGCATGTGTCTGTGACGCGTGGCGACGCCACCGTGGATATCGATATGCCGGCGATGATCCGCAAGGGGTTCAATCCCGACCGGATCATTCTGCACGATGGTGACCTCGTGCGGATCTTTGCACAGACGGACAGCAAGGTCTTCGTGGTCGGCGAGGTCGAGCGTCCTGGCGGCGTGATGTTCAACAACGGACGTATGTCGCTCAATGAGGCAATTGGCAACGCGGGGGGGATCAACCAGTCGTCGGGCGATGCTTCGCAGGTGTATGTCGTGCGTGGACGCGATACCAGCCAGCCGACCGTTTTCCATCTCGACGCGAGCAGTGCTTCTGCGATGGCAACGGCCGACTCGTTCGAGCTGAAGCCCAACGATGTCGTGTTCGTCGATACGTCTGCTCTCGTGAAGTGGAGTCGTGTCATCAGCCTGATTTTGCCGACGACCCAGGCCGCGGCGGCGAGCCGTGCGATTGGATACTGATGTGCACATGAACAATACAAACCACACGAACCGCGTCAGTCGACCTGTTCGCTTTCGGGGGAACAAGATGAATAACCGCGACTATCTGCTCGAAGGGCCTGCGGAGACGATCATGCCGATCGCCCCCGACGGCGGACATATGGGCAATATGCTGGATACCCTTTATGCGGGCCGCAAGACGATCCTGATCGTTACGCTGATCTTTACGCTTTTCGGCGCCCTCTACGCGGTACTGGCGTCCCCTGTCTATCAATCGGACATGCTCATTCAGGTGGAGGAGAGCCCGAACGGGGCAAAGTCGGCGCTGGCCGATCTTTCCTCCCAGTTCGCGGTCAAGACCCAGGCATCGGCGGAAATGGAGGTATTGCGTTCGCGGATGGTCGTGTCTTCCGCCGTCGATGCGACCAAGCTCTACATCAAGGCAACGCCGCGCTATTTTCCCGTCGTGGGCCGCTGGGCCGCGCGACATCTGAGCCTCGACCACTGGTCGGGATGGGGCGGTTACGCATGGGGCGACGAGGCAATCGAGGTAACGCAGTTCAACGTGCCGACGCGCCTGCAAGGCAGGCCATTCGTCTTGACCTACCGGGGCGAGGGCGCCTACACGCTCGAGGGGGGCGGCATCACGCTCGAAGGCAAAGTGGGAGAGGCGTTGCACGCGCCGACGGTGGGCGGCGCAATCGACCTCGTCGTTGGCCGGATCGATGGGCAACCGGGCACGGTCTTCAACGTGATGCGCCTGTCCGAACTGAGCGCCATCCAGGGGCTGCAGACGGCAATCGCCATTACGGAAAAGGGCAAGGAATCCGATGTCATTGGTGTTGCGCTGGATGGCGAAGACCCGGTACTCACCAGCACCATTCTCAATGCGATCGGCAACGAATACATCCGGCAGAATGCCCAGCGCACGCAGGAAGAAGCGGAAAAGCAGATTGCCTTCCTCGACCGGCAGTTGCCTCTGCTCAAGGCCCAGCTCGAGAAAGCCGAGAACGAGTTCAACACGTTCCGCTCGGCGCACGGCGCCGTCAATCTGGATGCCGAAGCGTCGGCATTGTTGCAAAGCTCGGCGCTGGCGCAGCAGCGTATCGCCGATCTCCAACAGCAACGCGCGCAGGCGATGGCGCGTTTCACCGACGACAACCCCGCTCTTGTCGCCATCAACGGGCAACTGTCCGAAGCGCAGAAGTCGCTGGAACACCTCGCCGGCCAGACCCGCGCGCTGCCGCCGGTGGAGCAGGAGCTCGTGCGCCTGCAGCGTGAAGTGACCGTCGATACGAACATCTACACCAATCTTTTGAACAGCCGCGAGCAGTTGCGTCTGATCAAGGCAGGGCGCGTGTCGAATGTGCGCATGATCGACGCCGCTGTGCCGCCTGAAGGACCGATTCGGCCGAAGCGCGCAATTATCGTGGTCGCGGCCGTGTTTACCGGATTGTTTGCCGGCGCTGCGCTCGTGCTGCTGCGTCAGAGGCTCAACCGCGGCGTCTCCGTCGTGGACGAAATCGAAACGGGCACCGGGCTGGCGGTCTTCGCGGCCGTACCGCGCAGCCGCATTCAGCATTCGCTTGCGCGTCATTTGCCCCACGGCGCGCCGGGCGCGAACACGGTGCTCGCGCACACGGCCGTGTTCGACCCGGCAGTCGAGAGCCTGCGCAGCTTCCGCACCGCGCTCGAACATTCGCTGGAGGACGCAGCCAATCGTATCGTGCTGCTGGCGGGGCCGACACCCATGGTCGGCAAGTCGTTCGTCTCGGTCAATCTGGCGGCCGTATTCGGTGCGTCGGGCAAGCGTGTGCTCCTGATCGACGCGGATCTGCGGCGGGGCTCGCTGAACCAGCATATGGCGGTGTCGAGTATGCCAGGCGTCACCAACATCTTCGACCACTGCCAAAGCTATGACCACGTGGTGAATCACGACGTGATGCCGGGCGTCGACTTCGTCGCGACCGGGGGTTATGTGACCAATGCCAGCGAGCTGCTGCAGAAGGACGCTTTCAGGAATTTCGTGGCATGGGCCAATTCGACCTATGAGCTCGTGCTGATCGACGCGCCGCCGATTTTGCCGGTGGCCGACGCCGGGATCATCGGGAGACTGGCGGGCACCGTGTTCGTGATCGCGCGCCAGGGCGCGACGAGCGTGGCCGATCTGCGCGAGTCCGTGCGACGCTTCGAACAGGTTGGCGTGCCCATTCGCGGCGTGATCTTCAATGACATGACGTCGCGTCCGGGACGCTATGGCAACGAATATGCCGCGTACGGCTATTCGAGCTACGGCTTTGCCAAGGATACGGGGAGCGCGAAGGCAGAGTAGCTGGGTACCGCCGGCAGTCGTGTGCTCATCGGTAGCAGCGCCGTGGTCCATCGAATTGCCGGTCGAGCGGGGCCTTATGGTTTGGACTCGTGGGCTGGAGCGCATGCGCCCTGCTTCAGCCCACCTCACCGGCGGCAGTGTGACTGTCCGCCCGCAAGAGACGCGAACGCTTCACGCCCCTTCAGTCATCGTTCGTTTGACCGGATCCGTCAATCGCATTAGCGGCGACTTTGCATCGCAAGTCGCAACTGACTCTCCTAAACCGGCTCTGGATGCGTGAGTTGGCGTGACATGAGCGACGGCGAACATTCGCCGGTGCGAAGACCGGCCACACTTCAAGACATATGAATTGCATGGCGTCGCCCGTCGAATCCGGCCGTGAGCGATGCCTTCCACCTTGGGATGAAACACGTGCTTGCCCCCAATCTGACGATTAACGGCCGCTTCCTGGGTCGCCGCGCGACGGGTGTCGATCGCTTTGCGTTCGAGACGATCCGGGCGCTCGACCAGTTGATCGAGCTGCGAGATCCGCGCGTCGCTGGATTGCGCACCGAGATCATCGTTCCCGAAGCGCTGGCGGCCATGCCGAATCCGTTCCGGCACGTCTCGTTGCGCGCGAGCGGAAAGGGCGGTGGCCTGCGTTGGGAACAACTGGCGCTGCCGCAAGCCGCACGCGGCCGGTTGCTGCTCAATCTCTGCAATTCCGGACCCCTGTGGTATCGCCGTCAAATCACGGTGCTGCACGACGCGGCGCCCGCGCGCGTGCCGGACAGCTACAGCCGGTCTTTCGTTGCCTGGTATCGCCTGATGGCGCCGCGTCTTGGCCGCATATCGCGGCGCGTGATTACCGTGTCGGAGTTCTCGCGGCGTGAGCTGTGTGACGCTTACCGGATTCCTGCAGACAAGATCGGGGTTGTGCCGGAGAGCGGCGAGCACATGTTGCGTGTGCAACAGGATGCGGCTCCAGCGTCGGTTGCGCTCGACGAACGTCCATTCGTGCTTGCGGTGGGAAGCCTCAATCGTCACAAGAATTTTCAGCTCGTGGCCGAGGCTGCGCGCCTCATTCGTGAAGCGCAGTTCGACATCATCGTGGTAGGCGGAGGCGACGCACGGGTCTACGGAACGGGCCAGGATGCGTTGCCCGCCTTTGTGAAGCATCTCGGCTACGTGAGCGATAGCGAACTCGCTGCGCTTTATCGGCGCGCGGCATGCTTCGTGTATCCGTCGCGCTACGAGGGCTTCGGGTTGCCGCCCGTCGAGGCGCTGGCGCTCGGCTGCCCGGTGATCGCTTCGCGGCTGCCGGCCGTCCAGGAAGCGTGCAGCGACGCCGTGCTCTACACCTCGCCGGATGATCCTGCGGAGCTGGCGAGCTTGCTCGAACGGATCACGAGCGACGCCGCGTTACGCGAGAATCTGCGCGAGAGGGGCCGTGCACGGACAGCGGAACTCACCTGGCGAGCCACTGCCACCAGGTTGATCGAGGAGATCTCGCCGTGGCTAATGTGACGCTTGCGTCCAATCTTGCGAACGACACTCGCCGTTTCGGCCGCGTCGCGCTCGTGCATGAGTGGCTTGTCACTTACGCTGGGTCGGAGAAGGTCGTGGAGCAGATTCTTCAGCTCTTTCCACAGGCCGACCTATACAGCGTTGTCGACTTCTTCCCGGAGTCGCAGCGGGGCGTGCTGGGCGGCAGGCACGCAACGACTTCGTTCATTCAGCATTTGCCGCGGGCGCGCAAATCGTTTCGCACTTATCTCCCGCTCATGCCGCTGGCGATCGAGCAGTTCGATCTCTCGTCCTACGATCTCGTGATCTCCTCGAGCCATGCCGTGGCCAAGGGCATTTTGACCGGTCCGAACCAGGTGCATGTCAGTTATGTGCACTCGCCGATCCGGTATGCGTGGGATCTGCAGCATCAATATCTATGCGAAGCCGGGCTGCAGCGCGGCATGAAAAGCTGGATCGTGCGTGCGTTGCTTCACTACATGCGTATCTGGGACCAGCGAACGGCGCATGGGGTGGACGCTTTCGTCGCCAATTCTGCTTTCGTGGGGAGGCGCATTCGCAAGGCCTACGGCAGCGAAGCCACGGTGGTCTACCCGCCGGTCGATGTGGAGCGGTTTGAATTGGGTGACCAGCACGAAGACTTCTATTTGATTGCCTCGCGCATGGTGCCATACAAGCGGATACCGCTCATCGTCGAGGCATTTGCCACGATGCCGTCGAGGCGCCTCGTGGTGATCGGTGACGGCGCCGACTTTGCGCGTGTGAAGGCGTGTGCTTCGCCCAATGTGACGTTGCTTGGCTATCAGCCCGATGAGGTACTGGTGGACTACATGCAGCGTGCGCGTGCGTTCGTCGTCGCCGCCGAGGAGGACTTCGGCATATCCGTGGTGGAGGCGCAAGCCTGCGGCACGCCGGTCATCGCGCTGGGTCGCGGAGGATCGCGGGAGATCGTGGTGGATTCGCCGGATCCCGAGCGCGGCACGGGGCTCTTCTTCAGCGAGCAAAGCGTGGAATCGATTGTCGATGCGGTGGAGCGCTTCGAGCGGCAACCCCAGCCCAAAGCGGAAGTTTGCCGCCGTAATGCTATGCGCTTTACGGAAGAGCGGTTCAAGCAGGAGTTTCTCAGTGTCGTGGAACGCGCGATGGACGCCGACAAGATGCTCGCCGACAGGCCGCCTGTGGTGCGGCGTTGGCACTCAGCCTGAGTCGGTGCAATAACGAGATCGTTCACGCGCGAAGGCGGGGTGAACGCATAGGGGTTTCGGCAAGTGGAACTGACGATATTCGGAGTCATCGTGTTCGTCGCCGGACTGGCGGCGCTCTACGTGTCGTATCGCGGCGCGATATACGGCATGGCGGCGTTTTCGCTGTTTGGATGTACGCTCGCGCTCGGACTGGGCGGCATCGGCATTTTGCCGGCGCAAGTCTTTCTCGCGTTCTTCGCACTCAGAGCGTTCAATCTCGTGGGCGGGAAGGGGCTCGCTGACGCAGTCGCGCAGGGCAAGCCCGGTTTCTGGCTGCTCTGCACCTGCCTCTGGGGTGTTACGGGTGCCATCCTGCTGCCGCGTTTGCTGAGCGGCGCGACACTCGTGTTCCCTGTCGACCGCAGCAGCCAGTTCATCGTGTTGCAGCCGCTTGGCCCTGTGTCCGGCAATTTGTCCCAGACGATCTATTGCATCGCCGACGTCATAGTGTATTGCTCCATGTTTGCGTTCCTGCAATATCGCGGTGTATACCGGACGTTCGCCAACGCCATCTTCCTGCTCGCCTCGCTCGACGCGCTTGCCGGCGTGATCGATATCGTTGCGCACGCGGCGGGCCTCGACGTTCTCTCGGCTATCAAGACGGCGCAGTTCGCCGATTTGACCGGCCAGGAAATGGCCGGGATGGTCCGCATCAGCGGCACGTTCAGTGAAACGTCCGGCTTTGCGGCTTTTACGCTGCCGATCTTTGTCTTTTGCCTGAATCTTTGGCTCGTCGGCTATCGCCCGAAACTGGCCGGTCCGCTTTCGATTGCGACAGGATGCCTCCTGCTGCTGTCGACTTCGGGAACCGCCTATGTCGGGTTAGGCGCGTATCAGCTCGTACTGTTCTTTAGCCGGCCCGCGGTGATCTCGCGTTTCGCCCCGGTACGCAAGCAACGGCTGTCTGTTATTTCGGCATGCGCGGGTCTGTTGGGCGTGCTCTACGTGATCGTCTTTTTGCCGGGCGTGGTGAAAGTGCTCGGCGATTTCGTCGATGCCGCGATCCTGAGCAAGGCGGGCAGTGACTCCGGCGTCGAGAGAATGGGCTGGAATGCTCAGGGCATCACCAACTTCTTCGATACGTATGGAATAGGCGTTGGGCTGGGAAGCATTCGTGCGTCGAGCTTTCTGGTGGTGCTGGTGGCGAGCCTTGGCGTCGTGGGTGTGGTGTGTTACGGGACGTTCCTTGGCAAGACGCTGCTGACGCCGGTGCCTGGCCATTACCCGTTCGCGGAGCGGGCCATCGCCTATGCGGCGCGTCACGCCATGATCGCCACTTTGATCGTCGCCTCGGCTTCGCTTAGCGTCTTCGAACTCGGTACGTGTTTTTATTTATTTGCGGCCGCAGCGGGCGCACTCTCGCCGCGTGTGCTGCGACGTGTGCCCGCGCGTGGCGGATGGGTTGCCAGGGGGGGCTCATGAATAAGGTGCATTCGTCGCTGTCAAAGCTGGAACTGCTGGCTGTTTATTTTTCGTACGCAATTCGCTACCTCTACCCACTCGTTCTCATTCCTTATTACGGAAGAGTGCTGGGCTCGAGTGGTTACGGCGTGGTGTTGGCCGGACTGTCGCTTTCCAGTGCTCTCTGGCTGCTCGTCAACTTCGGATTTTCTACCATCGGGGGACGGGATATCGTCCACACCGAAGTCGCGAGCGAACGCGATACGATTTTTCGGGATCAATTCACGGCCCGGCTGCTATTGTCCGTTCCCGGTGCGATCGTCGGAGGCATCGCGGTTTGCAGGTCGGACATCATTGCCAATGTGCCGCTTGCGGGGTTTTTCGTCGTTGCGGGAGGGCTGCTGTCCGCCTTTAACATTGGCTGGTATTTCACCAGCACGGGACGCCCGCGCACGAATGTCCTGATCGAAGTGCTGGGGCTCCTGCTTTCGCTCGCACTGATCTTTACCTTCATTCGCAAACCGGCTGATGTCGACCGGGCGTTTCCCGTGATTTTTACCTCCAGCATGATCCAGACGCTGGTGGCGTATTGGCTTGTCCGAAAAGAATACAGCGGCTTCCTTTCACCCGTGCGTGCGGCCATGGGTCTGATCAAACGGTCGGCTACGATCTTCATCTACAGTGGAACAGCGGTTTTGGTGCTGGATGCTTCCACCTACATTCTGTCGCTGCTGGCCGCGGCCCAGGAAGTGAGTGCCTTTGGTCTCTCCGAGCGCCTGGTGGGTGCCGCATTGAGCATCATGGCGCCCGCCGCCCAGGTTCTGGCGCCGAAGGTCATGTATCTGGTTACCCGTAACCCGGCCCGGGCGAATCTGCTTGCCCGGCGCACGTTTGCCGTCTTCTTTGTCGGCGCGGTTGCGGGAGTGATCCTCACGAGACTGCTCTCTGAATGGCTCATACCGCTGGTATTTGGACCGGAGCTCCGCCATGCCGTCCCGGTTCTGAATATCATGATCTTCATTCTGCCGCTTACCGTTTGCACGCGGGTACTCGGTATCTATTTCCTGATTCCCCGAAAACTCGAAAGGCAGCTTGCCTGGAGCGGTGTGATCAGCGCGGTGGTGAACCTGATGGTGGCCATTCCCCTTGCCAGCCACTGGGGGGCCACAGGTATGGTCTACGCGCGAATCCTCGCGGAAGGATCATTGCTGGTCATGCTGATTTTCGGAATCTGGAAAGCAGGCTTGTTTCGAGAGATTCTCGGAATCGACGAAGGTGTCTCCTTGCCGGCGAGATTTGGCAGATGGCTCGAATAACGAACTCCGCGAATCGCTTTGGCATGCGTTGTGGTGTACGCGTGAGATCTGCGGGTGCGTGTGGCAGGCACGAGTGCGATGCCTCGCGTGCCGATGCAGCGTCCTCCACATTCCTGCGGGCAATGATCGATGAGGTCAATGATGGAATCGAGCTTCAGTTCGCGAGTCACGATGGCCGAGCCAGTGAGTCAACCTTCGCCCGGCGGAGATCGGAAAATCTGCCTGATCTTTGCCACTCGTGGTCGAGCAGACATTCTCAGGGATGTCGTTGCCTTCGTCGATTTGCAAACGGTTAAACCTGATCTGATCATCGTCTCCTGCGTCTCGGACGAGGACGTTGCCGACCTGTCAGTCCAACCCGGCATGATCGTCCTGAAGGGGCGACCTGGGCTCACGACGCAACGCAATCATGCATTGAACCATGTGCCTGACGATGTCGGCGTCGTGATTTTCCTGGACGATGACTTTCTGATGCATAGCGAGTGGACTGCGGAAGTCCTCAGGGCGCTTGACAGCGATCCATCCATTGCCTGTGTCACCGGAACCGTCATCGCGGATGGCATTCATGGGCCAGGTTATTCCGTCGAAGAAGGGCGCGCCATCGTTGCGAGGATCGGCGATCTTCCGGAACGGTTGATCGTCGCGCCGACCGGTGGTCCCTACGGGTGCAACATGGCGTTCCGCGCCAGCAGCATCGCGGGCCTGCGCTTCGATGAGCGCCTCGTTCTCTATGGCTGGCAGGAGGATCGCGATTTCGGAGGCCAGATCTGGAATCGGGGCTATCTCGTCGTGCGTATCAACACGGCGCTCGGCGTGCACCTGGGCGTCAAACGCGGCAGGGTGTCGGGATGCAAGCTGGGTTATTCGCAGGTGATCAATCCGCTTTATCTGGTGAAAAAGAAGACGATGCCTTTGCGCCCGGCGGTCGATCATGTCATACGCAATATCGCGAGCAACGTCGTGCGAAGCTTTGCGCCGGAGCCATGGATCGACCGGCGAGGGCGTCTGATGGGGAATCTGATCGGCTTGTGGGACTTCTTTCGTGGAAAGCTGACGCCTGAGCGACCCGAGAGCTTTTAGCAATCAAGCCTCTGAGGTACTTCCGATTCGGACAACATATTAGTAGCGGAGAAGGTTTTCTAGAGAGCTGGTGTTAGTCGCACGCGATGAAAAGAGACTCCCATTTGGCGGTGCCCGATTGCCTGCGTGGCCTCGCAGCCTTCTCGGTCCTGCTCTTTCACCTTAATCATTGGCTGGGGATCCCATGGTTGGCCCCCAACGCCGGTATTGCCGTCGACTTTTTCTTTGGCCTGTCGGGTTATGTCCTGTGCGTGGCGTATCGTGGCCGCTTCGAAAGAGGACTAAGCGGTGCGCTTTTCGCGCGTATCAGACTCATACGGCTGATGCCGATGATCGTGATCGGAACCCTGTTGAGTGCATCGTATCTGGCGGCGAGATATGTTCTGCTTCACGATTCCGATATCTCTCCAGGCTGGCTCGCGGCCGCCACGCTCCTTGGACTATCGTGCATTCCGACCTTCGGCGCTCCGCATGCAATTGGCGGGCCGCAGGTGTTTCCGCTCAATGGCCCCGAATACACGCTGTTCCTCGAGCTGGTCGTCAACCTCTTTTGGATGCTCACACGGCGATTCGACGGAATGAAGTTCGCGCTCGTCGTGGCGATCACGGGCTACGCGCTTACGGCGGTAGCTGGCATGGGAGGCGATACGCCGCAGACCTTCCTTTCTGGCTTTCCACGTGTATTCGGCGCTTACTATCTGGGCGTTCTGCTTTATCACTGTCACGTGAAATTCGGGCTGCTCTCGTTGAAGATCTGGAAATCGCTATTTCTTCCAGCGTGCGTCGCAACCCTGGTCATCATGGGGTGGAATGGCCAGATCCCCTTCTTTGTCCAGTGGCTGTGGGCTGCCGCCGTGATGCCGTTGTTGATCCTCGGCGGATCGTCGATTGCGCTCACCGGGCCTGTGCGCACGGCCGCGCTCGTTCTTGGGGAACTGTCGTATCCCGTGTACGCGTTGCATTACCCCACGTTCGTCTGGCTCAACGGCATCTATCAGGAGTTGATGCACAGAAAGGATCCGATTCTGGAGGCCGCCGTGTTCTTGCCCGCGATCCTGCTGACCAGTTATCTCATCATGCGTTTCATCGATACGCCCATCCGTGCCTGGCTCGTATCCCGATTTGGCCGATCGACGCCTAAAGCGGTTCTCGACACCACGGCGGCCGATACACCCGTTTGAGGCCGTGCGTAGCACTCGCCCGTGCGCAGGCTGAATACGCACGCGTTTGCGTGCGGTATCCAGCAGTGCTGCGCCGGCTGGGTCGATAGCATACCCGTCGGAGAAAGCCGCACTGTCCTGAGTCAGGACGGACATCGCGTTGCGCGAACCCTGCGCGAAACCTCTGGAGCTATCGTTGCTGCCGCTTGAGCGGCCATCTGATCGGTTGCCGGGCCATTGACTGAAAAGCATTGACGCTTGAACGTGGAGAGGGTTATGAAGACGATAGCGTCGAAGACGATAGCGTTCAATGGCAAGTTCTTCGGGGCAGCGCCGACGGGCGTGCACAAGGTGGCCGAGCAACTCGTTGCTGCGACCGATGCGCTGATTGCCGGGCAAGCCGGCAGTGGCCTCGATTGCGCGCTCGTCGTTAGAGACCGCGTCGAGATTCCGCTTTACCGCAATATTTCGTGCGTTCGCGAGAGTCGCTGGGTTCGCAAGATTCACCGGATCGCGTGGGAGCAATGCTATTTTCCACTGGCGCGCAGAAGGGACTTTATTCTTAATCTGTGCAATCTCGGGCCACTGATTCATCGGGATTCGGCAACGATGATCCACGACGCACAGGTGTATTCGGCCCCGGAATCCTATTCACTTCCTTTTCGGCTTTGGTACAAATCGCTCTACTTTTTCATCGGCAAACGGCACAAGATCATCTTTACCGTATCCGAGTTTTCCAAGGGCGAGCTTGTGCGCTATGGCGTTGCCAGCGCCGACAAGATTGTCGTTGTGCATAACGGCTGCGACCATGTTCTGCAGGTTCAGCCCGACGCACGGCAGCTTGCTGTATTGAGCCTGAAGCCACGGCGCTACGTGCTCGCACTCGCGAACACCCAGAAACACAAGAACATCGGCATTTTGCTCAAGGCCTTCGCCGGCGCACAGCTGAGCGACGTCGAACTCGTGCTGTTCGGCAATGCGACGCAGGCCGACTTCGAAAGCGTTGGGCATGTCTTGCCGCCCAACGTGCGATTTACCGGCCGCATTAGCGACGCCGAGCTCGTTGGGCTGATGACCCATGCCGGCGCACTTGCGTTCCCCTCGCTTACGGAAGGGTTTGGTCTGCCGCCGCTGGAGGCGATGGCGCTGGGTTGCCCGGTCGTCGCTGCGCCGTATGGCGCGCTTCCGGAAGTTTGCGGCAAGGCGGTGCTTTATGCCGATCCGTTCGACCCGGACGCCTGGCGGATGAATATTTTGACCGTACTCAACGATGAACCTGTGCGGGAGTCGCTGATATCCGCCGGGCTCCGGCAGGCTGGCGGCTTCACCTGGAGACAGGCGGCGCGCAGCATGTTCGATACCGTGAAGGCCGTGAGCGGCTGATGGGGGCACGTAATGTCTATTGATGTCGACTTCTCATTGGCGCTCAATGATCGAACCGGCAAGCTCTTTTTGGGGAAGGACATCATTTCGACGCTCGGGACCAGGGTGACGACGGTCCACTACGGACGATTTCACGAATTTCCCCATAATGATCTGATGCGCCGGATCGCGGGCCGCTTGACCCACAAGGAAACCATTGCGCGGGTCAACAGGTCGCCGCTGGTTGCTCTTTTGCCGGTAATCCGCGATCCACGCCCTACGCTGCATCTCGACCCGCTCAGCGTCGTGCGCCATCGACTGGAAGCACGGGACATCGTGCTCTGCCACGATGTGGGTCCGATCACACATCCTCAGTATTTCGCGCCCGGTGTCAATGAATTGTATGTTCGGGCTTATGACGAGATCCGGCGGATGAAGCCCCATATGGTTTTCGTCAGCAAGACGTCGCAGCGGGAATTTCACGCGCTGTACGGCAATGACTTTGCCTCGTCGAATGTCATCTATATTCCAACACGTCTGGGAGTCAAGAAAGGAGAGGGGCGTCCGGTGGAAGGCGTTTCGCGCCGTTTTCTGCTGACAGTGGGGAATATCGGCGACCGCAAGAACCAGGCCCGTTGTATCGAGGCGTTCTCGGCAAGCGGGCTTGTGGAGAAAGGGTGGCAGTATGTTGTTGTCGGAGGGCGCGAGTCTGGCGCCGACGCCGCTATTGAACTCGCGAGGCAATCTCCAGGTGTCGTGATGCCGGGCTATACCAAAGATGACGAGCTTCGTTGGCTTTATCGCAACGCATCGGGTTTCGTGCTGATGAGTCTGCTGGAAGGATTCGGAATGCCGGTGATCGAGGCGATAGAGCACGATTTGCCATGCCTCGTTTCTCGCGGGAGCATCCTGACGGAAGTCGGCGGCGGCGCGATGCTGTGCGCCGATCCGCTTGCCCGCGAGTCCATCGCGTTCGGTATGCGTTCGCTAGCCGAAATGCCGGACGAGGAGCGTGGTCGGCGGATTTCCGAGGCGCGCGTGCACCTCCAGATGTTTGCGCGCGAACCGATACTCGCCAGCTGGAGAGCGCTGGTTGAAAAGGTCGGGTGATTCGCTGACTCGAGCTGGTCGCATTCGGGGAAGCCAACAGGGCAGCTGGTGATCCCCATTGCTCGTGCGTACAACAACAAGGCCCGCCACGGTGGGCCGGGGCGGGCCAGGGCAACACGTAAGACTAGTCGCTTCCTTGCAGGGTCGACTTCGCGACGCGGCGGGCGGTATTCACCGCCGAGAACGCCGCGGCCTTGGCGCGATCGCGCACCGCGCTTCGTCCAGGCGGCGTGGGGCTGAGTCCAAGCTTCCGGAGGTAATAGTTGGCCCGATAGACATCCGCACGCAGCGTGTTGAGAAACTGAAAATTTACGCTCAACGTTACCGAGATATTGTCGCCGTTCTTCAACCAATGGGGGCAATTGACAGGAACGTGAACGCCCTTTCCGGGGGCCAGTCTGTATGTCTTCGCCCTGTCCTGCAACTCGGGTCTATAGTTCGGCGCGTTGTGATCGATCGTCCAGAATCGCTCGAGTTCCTCTTCCGGAAGCACCTGCCGGTCTTCCCGATCAAAGACGTACAAATCCTTTTGCCCGTGGATTTGAAGAATGAAATTGCATTCCCGATCGATGTGATACGCCGTCACACGCTTCGGTGACGTCACGAAAATGATGAGGTCTTCCCGCTTGATCTGCGATTCGATGTCGCCGCCGACCATACCCTTGATCTCCGCCATCGCATGCCTGTACAGCTCGGCGTAGGCCGGATCTTGTTGCGGGCCTCTGAAAATGAACCAGGCGTTGGAGTCTTCCAGCTGCTTTAATGCATTGAGCGGCGAGAACGCACGATTCGTATCTTTCCATTTCTGACCGGGCGCGACGTCACCCATATCGAAATAGAGGTCATCGGGACGTGTTTTCAGGGTTCGCTCCGCCAGTTCCATCAATTGAGGAAGCTGAAAGAGCGGATGAGACGCCAGGTGGTGGGAGACGTCGAAGCTCTTGCGCTCGAAATTCTCCCGAAACACCGAGGAATCCGCGTTGATCCACTTGTCAGGCAATTCCGCTTCGAGAACAGGGGGAAACGTCGACGTCTCCATGTGATCGCTCCTAGCAGTCTGATTTGGTTTGGGAAAAGCAAAACCCTTTGGCAAGAAGGTACCCAGTCGCGGGAAATCTGCGAAACTTTTGCAAGTAATGAAACTAGTCCGATTTATGGCTTTCGACCTATTTGGTCACACTGGAAAAGGTGTAAATCCAGGCAGACGTTCCCTTGAGCGGGACCCAGCCGGGATCGGGCCGACTTTTTGGCATCGATAGCGACACGACCGCTCGCGCCCCGCTTTGAGAGAACGCCTTCATGACCTGGTCACGCTGTTGTGGAGTAAGTTGTGTCCAAAATATTTCACCGTAGTCCGGAAAAGGGTTTGCGTCGACAGGATCAAACCGGGTGCGATCTGTAGGTTCAATCCGATACGGGAGACCGCCGAACTCATCGATGATGCGCAAGCGTGACACATAGGCCCAGGTGACCTTGACAGCATGAATGGAATTCCGGATAACGGCCACCTGGTCGCCCGGCCGTAACCCGGAGGCAGTAAGAGCGGTGGCGATGCGCCATTGCGGGTCGTCGTGAAAGTCCGTATGGCGAAACGCCGTTTTGAGCGTAGATGCATCGGCAAACACAAGTTCGCCGAGAGCACCTGCGCTATAGATTACGGCTAAAGCAATGGCGAGCACGCGACGGGAAGGCAGCGTCGCCTCAACCAATGGCGCTAAGGACAGAAGCGCCATAATCATGACGAAGGCACTGAGATAACGATCTTCGACATGCACGAGAAAGTACGTGCCAAAGCCTCCGACGGTTGGTAATAGCAATGGCCAGATTCGGATCACTATCTTAGCGAGCGACGCTCGCCATGATCGCCTGGCAAGGGATAGTAAAAAGGCCGCGGCCACAGCTAGTACAGCCGGATGTTGCCTGAGTATCTGTTGCAAGCTCCAAAGTGATCGCCCCAGTGCGATTACCTGGAGTTTTAAATTGAAGAATGGCCGAAAACCTTGGTACCAGTATGCGATGTCATTGTAGGGAGGGTAGGTCGTACGGAACGTTGTTCCAAAGCCGAAAGCTGGCAAGCCCGCTACGAGCTGACTGGTTGGATGAATTGGCCGGCCGAACTGCTCCGGTCCCCCTTGCCAATTGGTAAAGTGAGGTAACTCGTTCACGTGCCAGGCGAAGTTTAGGGCACCGGATGCACCAAGAGTCAATCCGCCATTCGACCACGAGATCCCGGCGATATAGATGGCGAAGAACACCCCGAAGGTTCCCACAACCGCACCGAATGGTCGCCACAGGCTACCCCTCGCACAGCAATAAATGAACAGCGTCAGAATAAACAAGCAAGAAAATGGAGTGAATACGCCTTTTACCCATACGCCGATACCAAGGATCAAGCCAAGCAAGATCGCTGCTAACACGTCCCGCCGCCGGATAAGGGATAGAAGCTGAGCCGAAGCAAGGAGGAAGCCCGTGGTCACGAGCAGGTCCGGACACGCGGCTGAAACAGGGTTAAGCGCCAGGCAGGCACCAAGAAAAACGCACACTCCAATCCAGATCGTAAATGGATGTCTGATCAGCGCGAGAGACTGTGGCCAATAGAGCGCGAGGGCATTCTTGATCAGGCTACGCCAGGCTGCATATGCAACCAGATAGATCAGCCAATTGACTACCGTTATCGCATACCATTCACCCTCCGGAGTAGGGGCGGCTAGCGCGCGCCCCACGGCAACTAGCGCTGGATATCCAGGATTCCAGAATGGGTTGAAAATTTCTCGCCAATCAACGTTTGAAACGGCCCAGCTGACGTTCAGATAGGATATCCAGTCGCCGTAATATTGCGTCCGCCCGTAAAGTCCTTCGACCATACCGAGTATGCCGATAATGATCCAGGAAATGGCGAGATGCACGCTCCCCGGCGGCCATTTTATTGTCATCTAGCACCTCCACGTTCGCGGCAAGAAGACCAATAGATAAGGGCGTTAGTCGCCCTGTGGTCCGATCAGCCCTATGGTCAACGCAAATTCCAGGACATGCGACGAATGTAGCCGGGGAGCGCTAAGCTCTCTGTGCGTTGGGCAACGCGGTGTTCGCTCGAACGAAGCCGTTTCGTCAGGGTACCCTCACATGCGGACCATGCGTTGCCAGCCGTCATCCAGATCTGGAAACGTATCCTCAAGTTACGCAAAGCAGCCGTCTGTACGAGGGGAATCCAACCGGAATTACGACACGCTGGTGCGCCGGGCGTCGCTTGCGTGCTCGCGCGGATGGCTCGCGGCGGCTCCAGTACGCATTGGCACTGCGGACGTGCGCATCCTGAATGAGCCAGGGGCAGTGTCAAGCCGGATGCCCTGCTGCCACGAAAAGGAAATGGGCCAGCAGCGCGGTCGTGTCCTCCGCAGCAAGCATTGGCCTGCGTCGTGATCGATTTGCAGCGTTTAGGTCGACCGAGCATCGTCCGGCGACGGGACCTTATCGAAAGTCGCGGTGAGAGACGCATTCGAGCTCGGATTGGAGTGGCGCCCGTGTTCCTTAAACGTCCACTTCGAATTGAGCAGATAAGTCAGGCCCAAAACGAGCGCGGTCGTAATCAGTTGGGCAATCAGATAGTTCAACCCAAGAACCGTCGCGAAGAACTTCATGCACACACCGTTCATCAATACGCCGAGCAAGGCGATGATGGCGAACTTCGGCGCGGTCGACAGGGGATTGCTCTTGCTTCGGAACGTGATCTGGCGGTTGAGGCTGTAGTTGACGATCGCGCCGAAGGTAGCCCCGGCCATGGAACTGACCGCCGGGGAGGCAAGACCGGAGTGGACCATCGCAATCAAAATCGAATACTGTGCGACGGTGCCGATCGCACCGACGCCCGCATAGACCACAAACCTTCTTGCCGCGCGCAGATCAGGCATCGCTCGTGCCTGCAGATTGATAGCGACGGCGGATCAGATAAACCGGCCGATTCTTCGATTCGTAGTAGATGCGGCCGATGTATTCGCCAAGTACGCCGATACCGATCAACTGGACCCCGCCGAGCAGGAGCACGGCCGAAATCAATGACGCGTAGCCGGGTACGGCGACCCCTTGAATCAAGGTTCGCACAATGAGAAACGATGCATACATCATCGCGATGCATGCCACGAAGGTGCCGACGTAAGTCCATACGCGAAGCGGCAGCGTGCTGAAACTCGTGAAGCCCTCCAGCGCGAAGTTCCACAGTTTCCAGCCCGAAAACTTCGACCTGCCGGCAAGGCGAGGCTCGCGCACATACTCGACGACTGCGGTCCGGTAGCCGACCCAGGCAAACAGCCCCTTCATGAAGCGGCGCGTCTCGGGGAGCTGTTTGAGCGCGTCCACGACCTCCCGTGTGATCAAACGGAAGTCACCCACGTTCTCGGGGATCTTCGTGTCGCACATCGCGTTGTGAATGCGATAAAAGATCGCCGCGGTCTGGCGCTTGAGGAAGGAATCCGTGAGCCGGCTCACACGTTTGGCAACGACGACATCGTGGCCTTCACGCCATTTCTCGACCAATAGCGGAATGATTTTCGGCGGGTCCTGCAAGTCCGCGTCGAAAGGAATCACTATGGCGCCGCGCGCTTCGTCGAGCCCTGCCGAAAGTGCGGCCTCCTTGCCGAAGTTGCGCGTCAGGTCGATGACACGGATGCGGCTGTCTTCTTTCGACATGCCGATCAGCATGCCCAGCGTGTCATCGCGGCTGCCGTCGTTTACGCAGACGATTTCGAACTCGGTTCCGTCGATCGATTCGAGTACAGGAATGACCGTGCTGAAAAACGCGCCGATCATCTCCTCCTCGTTATAGAACGGCACGACGAGCGACAACAGGCAGGGCTCACTGACCGAGGGAACCTCCGCAAGCGCAGGATTGGACCGCGCAGTCGTCTCGCGTGCGCCTGCCGGCGAGGTTGACGCTTCCCTCAGGAGAGGCTCCGGAGCCAGAAAGTGAGGGCGGCCGATATAGTCCATGATTACCTCGCGCAGATGCCGCGGTTGTGCGATTGGCGTATTGATCGAATCGCGGGCGTTCAGCGTTTGACCAGACGCCGAACCGCGTTCAGCGGGGACTTCAAGCGGGTTACCGGCGCGTGAACGACTTCCGCGAATGTCTTGGGATGGCGGTGTTCGAGCGTCGAGATGACCTTTCTTTTCAAGCTGTCGCGCAGTGGCGAGACACCGGGCGGCAACGGCTTCAGCCCCATCATGCGCAGAACGTAGTTGGCCTGATAAACCCGCGCGCGCCGCTCGAGCGACCTCATGCAGTAGTTGATGCTGATACTCACCGAAATGTTGTCGTCGTTCTTGACCCAATGCGGCGCCAATGAGGGGTGATGCACCACATCGCCCGGATTGAGCCGGAAGATCGTGCCGCGACTCTGCAGTTGACGGCGATAACGCGCGGCCTCGAAGTTGCCGGCGTAGTAGCGCTCCACTTCCTGGTCCGGCACCAGCTCGCGATCGGTAGCCGGAAAGAGGCATACGTCTTTCGAGCCTTGCAGCTGGAAGAGGAAGTTGGTTTCGTGATCGATATGGAAGGGCGTCGAGATATTGGGTGACGAGACCAGCAAGGTCATCGTCACCAGGGTGATGTCGCTGCGCAGCGGGTAACCGGACAACTCCTCGAGTTCGGCGGTAATCGTGTCAAGGACCTGGGCGTAGTCCGCGTCGTAAAGGTGTGCCTGAGTCAGCTTGATCCATGAGTCGTTTTCGTGAACGCTCGCAAACGCTTCTTTCAGCCGCGTGCTGTGGGGCATGGCGCTGAACCTGGATTCCAGCGAACTATTCTTGAAGTTGATCGCACGGACGTTGCCATTCTTTTCAAGCATGCGGAGGGCGACCTCCTCGATCCTTGGGATATCGAACAAGCCGCTTTCATGCAACAGATGATTGAATTTGAACGGATGCAGATTGAAGTTGCTTTTGAATTCCTTATTGCAAGCGTGCAGGATTTTTCCGTCTGGGGTGAGGTGGGGGGATGCATCGGCCAACGCCGCACCATTGCTAGTCACAGACATGGCACACCTTTGCAGGTTAGAGGGTATTGCTTGCAGGCTACTATCGCGTCTGTGGGCCAGATGTGCGTTGACGAACATCCAAGCCGGTTTTCGCGTTTACCCGGGCAAGATCGGTCTACTTGACAGCTTCCTGGCTAGTCACCGATGTTGTGGCTGCGGCTCCGAAGCTTGGCCGGAGAAAATCGACGACCTCGGCGTCCGTGATTGGTTTGATATGCAGCCCGAAAGCGGCGTTTAGCGAAGCGACAAGGTGCTGTGCCCAAAGGGCATTCCAGACCACGCCGGCATGAGTGTCTGAAAGGAAGGTGTTGTGCGGATCGTCGCCGGACGTATTGGTGATGGCCCAGCCAGGCCCCAGGTGCACGGTCTGGTAATTCGGGCGGCCGTGATCGTCGCGATGGCCCCACAGGGTGCTGAACCACAAGCCAAAGTCGAGAACGTAGACATGGTGGTCCGCCGCGGCGAGCGCGCGCAAACCATTGGTGAAGCGATCTATGCCGGCATCGATATTGGCTATCTCCCTGGCGGATTGCCAACTGTCGAACTCGCCAGGCCAATCGGCGTCGCTGCCCCCGGCTACGAGCACGACATAGGTATCCGGGTGATATTTGCGGATTAGCGCGACGGCTGCGCCAATTGACTTGATGCAAGCGTCGATCACGGCCGCGGGGTGCGATGCAGCTGGATCGCGTGACAACTCATCAAATAGCTCATGGCTGCTGAGATCATTGTCGCCAATCTGGATCAACACGATGCCACCTCGCCAGGCTTGCGGTTCCGTGTCCATCAAGTCGACGAGACGGATCGCCTGGCGCTGCGATTGCCCCATCAACTGGCTGCAGGTCGCGCCGCTAACCGCGAAGTTATAGCGGTAGTCCTGTTTGGGGGGCGTGCGCGCGAGCGCACCCAAAGCTTCGCTGGCAATGGCGTGATACTTCCCCGTTCCCCAAACGCCCCATTTGCCCTGGTCGATCTGGTCTCCCCGCAACTGGGCGAGCACCTCGGTCCACTGCCACGTGGTCGCGCGCCACTGGCCTCCTCGCGCATGCGGATCGCTCAACATGACAGTGTCGTGGTAGGCCTGGCTGTTGGAGTCACCGAGCACGGCTAATCGCACCCTTCCCGAGGGCGGCTCCGACGCGTTGGCGACGGCGGCCGGCACACGGCGCAACAGGCCGGGAACGGCCAGTCTGACAAAAAGGCCGGTGACGGACAGTGCGCCGAAAAGCGCGACCAGCAACACCCTACGCGAACGGGACATAGGCCTTTTGCCCTGTTGTGGCGCACCGAGATCATGGCCCTTCAAGGGCGCTTTCCCGTTCGTCGTGCGCGGTTTCGGCAAAGCGGTCGAGCAGCTGCTTGCCCATGACCGCCGCGCCGGCCGCGCGGAACATCTGGTTGTGCATGCCAGGAACCTCGGTGACGACCAGTTTGCCGCTGATCACTTCACCCCAGCCCATGTCGTGCGAAAACAGGCGACCCTTGAGCACCTGGCCGCTGCGGAAGATCTGGACATTGCCGTCGTAGGGCTTCGGACGATATCGCACTTGCTGCTCGCGCAGATAGCCGATATTGCGGCCATACCAGAGGTTGTCGTCGATCATGTTGTTCGCGCTGTCGTTCTTCAGGAAGCCGAACTTCTCGGCGAGCTGGGTGAGACGAAGCCAGCGAACGGTCCGAAACTGCTGGAGGAACGCAATCATGGACATCTCGCCACGTCTCGCAAGGCGGAAGTCGCGCGGGATGTCGTCCATGCGCACCTGGAATTTGCGCAACAGGCGATCGTACCAGGGCATCGACTCCCGATACCCCGGGCACCACGAGTCGGTGAGGACGACGAGCTCCACCGTTTCGCCTTCGCGGCGCAGCTGGTGGGCTGCCTCCAGCGCCATCGCGCCCAGCACGCAGTAGCCCATGAGAATATAAGGGCCGCTCGGCTGGATCAGTCTGATGAGTCGCACGGCGTCCGCGGCGAGATCCTCGAAAGCGCGCAACGGGAAGTTGGGCTGAGGCGTCTTCGGCACCATCGGAACATCGACGATGGGCCGCTCGTCGCCGACCTGTTTGGCCAGTTCATAGAGGACCGCGATGTTGTTGAGCACGATGACGGGCGTTTGCGAACCCTCCTCGTTGAAGTGCACGACGTTGTGCGCTTTCGCCTCCAGCTCCGCCCGGCTCATAAAACCGCTGACACCCACGCCGCCCGCGACTTGCGCCGTGTCGTTTCCGGGGGCGGGCGCGAGCGCTCGCTGCGGCGTGACTTCGGCGGTTTCCAGCACCTCGCGCCATTGGGCGAGATACCGGTCGATCGTCTCGATGTCGTAGAGGTCCGTGTCGCCTTCACAGGAGATGCGCCAGCCTTCCGGGCGCCGCACCATGAAGAAGTTGAGGTCGTAGAGCGCGCCCGCGTTGAAGGAGGGCGAAGTCGTCGCGGCGAAATCCTCGCGGCGCACCTCGTCGCCCATGCCGACGAAGCTTTGCTGCAACGCGAAGTTGACCGAGCATAGCGGCGGCCGGTTCATATCCGACACTTCGCCGGCCATTTCCATCATCTCTTCGAACGGCACGTGCAGATGCTCGATAGCGTCGCTGAGTTTCGCGCCACACTGTGCTGTGACATCGGCAAGCGTGCTGCCCTGGGTCACACCGAGGCGCAGGATCACCGTGTTGATGAGCGGCCCGATTACGCCTTCGAGTTCCTGCTGATCGCGCACCGACATCTGCGTGCCCATGGCGACGTTGGGCTGCCCGGTCGTCTTCTGGAGCGACATCGCGAGGCCCGCGGCCGCCACGCTGAAGAGCGTCACGCCTTGTGCCTTGGCGGCCGCGATCAGACGCTCGCTCATCTCGCCCGGCAACAGGATGGAGCGAATGACGCCCTGGAAGCGCCGCTCCGGTGGCCGGGGGCGGTCGCCCTTTACGTCGAAGCGGCTGAACCCTTTAAGCTCCTGGCGCCAATGGACGCGAGCGCGGTCGATGGCGCCGCTGGCCAGGAACTCGCCCTTCCATAGCGCGTAGTCGCCATGGTGCAGGTCGACGTCGGCGTAATCGGGATCGTGGCCCGCGTGAAGCGCCGTGAGTCCTTCCACGAGTTCACGCACGAGGATCGCGAAGGACCAGCCGTCCATCACGAGCGAATGGAAGGTCAGCTGCAACTCGCCTTGCGTGCTCGACCTTGGCAGCCACACGGCCCGGAAGAATGACGCGGACGACAAGTCGAAAGGCGTGCGTGCCTGCTCCTGACCTACGCGCTGGGCCTCGGCCAGCGCGGCCTGTTCGTCCAGACTGCCGAGATCCACCACCTCGAGCCGGAAGGGGGCGCGACTCCAGACCTGCTGGCGCAGCCCGGCGCCCGTCATCAGGAAGCCGGTGCGCAAAATCTCGTGCCGCGCAACCAGTTCGCCGAGCACCTGTTCGATGCTCGCGGCAGTGAGCGGCCCCGACAATTGCAGCCGGAAGGCGATGTTGAGCGCGGAGGCCTTCGGCGACGCCTTCTGCTCGTGCCAGTAGCGTACCTGGCAGGCGGTCGCCGGGAACAGGGCGTGGCCCGCCTCGACCTCCTGCACAGGTGCGATATTCAAGGCTATCGAGTTCATCGCTCAGGCTCCTTCGGCAATCCTGCGCTTGAAGTTGAGGATCGACGGCCGCGCCACGGCAGGCGCCTCGACCGGCTCGTCCGTCTGCGTGCCGTCAAGGCTCGCGGCGAGCTGCTCGATCGTGACGTTCTTCATGAGCTGACGGGCATCCACGCCCAGCCCACGCTCGTTCATTCGCGCGACGATGCGGAAGAGCTGCAGGCTGTCTGCACCGAGGCTGAAGAACTTCTGGTCGATGCCCACCTGCTGCAGGCCGAGCACCTCGCCCCAGATCGCGGCGATGGTGGCCTGCGTCGGCGTCATGGCCGCGGGTTCGGCTGCTGCGACCACGATTTGCGCGGGTTCGCTCGCCGCCGGTTCGACCGGCGCCGGTGCTTGCGGCACGACCTTGAGCGCAGCATGCGGCTGGCGCACCGGCGCGGCCACCATGTCCGCCGTCGGCACGGGCAGGGCCTTGCGGTCGAGCTTGCCGTTGCTGGTCTGCGGCAGCGCGTCGAGCGTCATCCACAGCGTCGGCACCATGTAGGACGGCAGTTGCCCGGCGACATGCGCTGCGACTGCGCTCTGATCCAGTTTGTCGGATCCCGCACCGACCAGATAGCCCACGAGACGCGCGCTGTCGGCGACGGTATGCAGAGCGACGGCGGCCGCGGCAACAGCGGGAGCCTTGCGCAGGGTGGCCTCGATATCCTCGATCTCGATGCGGAAGCCGCGCAGCTTGATCTGCTGGTCACGACGGCCCAGGTGCTGGAGCGAGCCGTCGGCGAGCCGCTTCGCGAGATCGCCGGTACGGTAGAGCCGGCGCGGCGCGGCGCCTTCGATGGCAACCGACTTGAAGGCGGCATCGGTCAGGTCGGGGCGGTTGAAATAGCCCTTCGCCAGGCCTTCACCGCCGATCCACAGTTCGCCGCTCACGCCTTCGGGCGCCAGACGCAGGTCGTCGGTCAGCACGTGCAGGTCGGTATTGGCGAGCGGCGCGCCGATCACCACCGGTGCGTTCACAACGACACGCGAGGCGGAGGACCAGATCGTCGTCTCGGTCGGGCCGTAGAGGTTCCACACCTCCGCGCCGGTCGCGAGCAGGTCGTCGGCGAGATCGCGCGGCAACGGCTCGCCGCCGCACAGGATCTTGAAGCCCTTCGGCGCCTTGAAGCCGGCCTCGAGCAGCATGCGCCACAGCGAAGGCGTCGCCTGGAGCACGGTGGCGGCTTCTTCCTTCAGGCGGGTCACCAGCTCGAAACCGGTGCGCACTTCCGCGTGGCCGGCGATGAAGGTCCGCCCGCCGGCGATGAGCGGCAGGAACAGCTCGAGACCTGAGATATCGAAGGAGAACGTCGTCACCGCGACGATGCTGTCCCTGACCGTAAAGCCCGGCGCGTGCGCCATCGAGAGCAGGAAGTTGCTCAGCGCGCGATGGCCGATCTCCACGCCCTTGGGCTGACCCGTCGAGCCCGACGTGAAGATCACGTAGGCCGAATCCGCGTCCGTGACGGCGGGCAGCGCCACGGTTTCGTCGTCGTCCTGTGCGAGGAGCGCCTCTACGTCCAGCACGCGATGCGTGCCCGGTTCCAGCACCGTGAGGCTTTGCTCATCGCTGAGGATGGCGGCGATGCCAGCGCCATCGAGAATCTGGCGCAGGCGTGCGGGCGGCATCGTCATGTCGAGCGGCACGTAGGCGCAGCCCGCGCGCCACACGCCGATCATCGCGGCCACGATCATGGCGCTGCGTTCCATCGCGATGGCGACGCGTGAGCCCGACGCGATACCCGCCGCCATGAGCCGGCGCGCGATCTGGCTGGCTCGCGCATCGAGTTCGCCATAGGTCAGGCTCGTCGAGTCGTCAGATACGGCCGTCGTATCGGGAGCCTGCCAGGCCTGCGCGGCGATCAGCGCCGGGGTCGTCTGCGAGAGATCGTAGTCGCGCTGGGACGCGTTCAGCTCGTCACGCAGATGGTGGACTTCCGCATCGCTCAAGAGCGGCAGGGCTGCGACCGGCGTTTCGGCATCGCGTGCGATCGCCGTCAGCAAGGTTTCGTAGTAGCCGAGCCAGCGCTGGATCGTCGTTTCGTCATAGACGTCGGTGTTGAAGTCGCAATCGAGCCGCAGGCCCTGAGCCGATTCGATCACGTTCAGGAACAGATCGAAGTTGCTGTAGGCCTTCGCGTTCGGCGCGAAGTGCGTGGTGACGCCGGCCATGTCGAGTTCGCCGTCGACCTTTTCCAGGTTGAACTGCAGATCGGTCAGCGGCAGCCGGTTGAGATCGCGCTTGATGCCGAGATCGCGCACGAGTGCTCCGTAGGTGTAGTTCTGGCGGTCGCCCGCGTCGTAGAGGTGATCGCGCACCGCCTTCATGTGCGTGGCGAAAGGCTTCTCGCGGTCGAACTTCACGCGCAGCGGCAGGAAGTTGACGCAGTGCCCGACCAGCAGCGCTTCGCCCGCTTGCGACTGGCCAGCCATCGGTGCGGCGATCACCACGTCGTCATTGCCGGACAGACGGCCGAACAGCACCTGGGCCGCGCCGAACAGCGTGGCGAACAGCGAGCAGCCCTGCTTCGAGGAAGCGGTCTTCACCTGCTTGAGAAGATCGGCTCCCAGATGGCGGGTCGTCGAAGCGCCGTTGAAGCTCTTGCGTTCCGGGCGCGGGCGGTCGCCGGGCAAATCGGGTTGCGGCGCCGGTTCGCGATGGACGTTCATCCAGAACTCGCGCGTTTCTTTTTCGACACCGATCTCGTCCTGCGCCTTGGCGAACGCGAGGAAGCTCTGCACCTCGTCGAGTTCCGGCTGCGTGCCCCAGACTTCTGCGGCGTAGAGGGCAGCCAGATCGCGCAGGATGATGTTGATCGACCAGCCGTCGCAGACGATGTGATGCGCCGTGAACACGAACGCCCACTTCTGCGCTTCGAGGCGCACCAGTGCGGCGCGCGCGAGCGGGCCTCGGGTCAGGTCGAAGACCTCGCGGGCTTCCGCGTCGATGATGGCCTTGAGTTCGCCCGCCGGATCGGCGTGAGTGGAAAGGTCGATCGGCACCAGCGGCACGGTCGTCGTCGGTTCAGCGTACATCATGTCGCCCACGCGCGAGAAGTGCACGCGCAGCGCATCGTGGCGGGCGACCGTCGCGGCAAAGGCGCGTTCGAAGGCGGCCTCGTTCAGCTTGCCATTGAGTTCGAGCGTGAACGACTCATTGAACGCGAGCGAGGCTTCGTGGCCTTGCTGGGCCGACATCCAGATTTCCTTCTGCGGCTCGGTGAGTGCGGACTGCGTGAGCGCCGGCTCGGCCTGCGTCAGCGCCGCGGCGTCCTGCGCGCCGCCGAGAATGCCGACGCGCTGGAGCGCGTCGATACTCGCGATAAAGGCGTCGCCGATCTTGCGGATGTCCTCGTCCGAATGGCTCGTGGTCAGGAAGCAGGGGAAGCCTTCCATGATATGCACACCGAGGTAGCGCATATACGGATAGAAGAGGCTGCCGAGGCGATCCTCGCCCGCGAGATTCACATAGAACCAGCTCGAGAAGGACTCCGCCCGCGTGGCGATGCCGACCTTCTCCAGATGCGCGTTGACACGCTGCACGAGGCCGTTCATGCGTTCGCCGAGCCCTTCCTGCAGCGCCGGGCCGGCTTCCTTGAGGTGCAGGAGCACGGCTTTCATCGCGGCCAGTACGACGGGGTGGCGCACGAACGTGCCTGCGAAGAACGTGGGCGGAACTTCGGGTACCGAAGCATCGCCGAACTGCCACTGACCACCGTCGAGCGCGTCCATGTACTGCGTGGTGCCGGCGAGCACGCCAATCGGCAGGCCGCCGCCGACCACCTTGCCGTAGGTCGCCATGTCGCCCTGGATGCCCCACAGGCCTTGCATGCCGGCCGGATGGACGCGGAAGCCCGTCACGACCTCGTCGAAGATGAGGGCCGATTCATTGGCCGCCGTCACGTCGCGCAACTGCTGCACGAACTCCTTCGGACGCAGATTGGGATGGCGCGACTGCACCGGCTCGATCAGGACGGCCGCGATATCGTCGATGTTGGCCTTGATCCATTCGAGGCTTTCGGGACGCGCGTACGGCAGCACGACCATGTTGCCCACGGAGGTCTGCGGAATTCCCGGGGCGAGCGGGAACGCGCGCGGCACGCCCGCTTCGCTGCCCGGCTTCACGAGCACTTCGTCGAACTGGCCGTGATAGTCGCCATCGAAGCAGACCACCTTGTCCTTGCCGGTCACCGTGCGCGCGAGACGCATCGCCGCCATCACGGCTTCCGAGCCGGTATTGCAGAAGGTGACGCGCTGATGGCCGGTCATCTCGGAGAACATCTGCGCGACTTCGCCCGCGAGCGGCGACTGCGGTCCGATAGCGAAACCTTCCGCCAGTTGCGCGTTGACCGCGGCAACCACGAAATCGGGCGTGTGGCCGAACGCGGTCTGGCCGTAGCCGTTGACCACGTCGATGTATTCATTGCCGTCCACGTCCCAGATCTTCGAGCCCTTCGAGCGCTGGGCGACGATCGGATAGACAAGTTCCTTCCATTCCTCGCGGAAGCCGCTGGCGGTACGCGGATCGGCAAGCACGGCGCGATAGGACTGCGTACGAGACTTGGAAGTGGCGGTTTTGGCCGAGTAGCGCGTCGCCAGATCGGTGATGAACGCCTTCTGGGCGTCGGTCATCTGGGCCGAGTGCGAGGCACCGGGCTTGTACGCGGTGAAGCGCGACGGGCGGTTCTCCTCGAACTTGATCTCGGGGCCGGCGGCGTGCGCAGGCGCGGCGGCCGGTGCGGGTGCTGCGGCGGCAACGGCCGGGGCGGCTGCGACGGCTGCGGGCACCACGATTTGGGCCGCGGCGGGCTGCTGCACGGCCAGCGGCGCACCTTGCAGCACCTCGAGCTGACGCGCCATCACCGACTGCATCGCGGCGAGCTGGTCGCGGATCACCGACTGGAGGTCGCCCGTGGCCGGCGCAATGGCCATCTGCACGGCCGCCGGCGTACCCGCCGGTGCTGCCGCAATGGCGACCGGCGCGGCCGCTGCTTGAACAGCGACCGGCGCAGCAGCAGGCGCAGCCTCAGCCGGCACTTCCGGATCGGGCGGCATGGCGCCATCGAGGAACTGCGCGAGGGCGGGCAGCGTCGGATAGTCGCTCATGATCTGCCGGAAGCTGATCGTGACGTCGTAGCGGCGGCGCAGCTGCCGGGACACCTGCCCCATGAACAGCGAGTCGTAACCGAGATCCCAGAAGGTCACGTCCGGATTGGACGTATCCGGTGCTTCGCCGGACATTTCGGCGAGCAGCGACGCCAGTTCGGCAATGAGACGCGGTTTGCGGTCGATTTGGACGGATTGGGCCATGGCGGTCTGAGGAATATCGATTAGGGCTTCGGACGGGGCTTGTGCGGCAATCGCTGGGGCAACGGTCGTCGGCTGGCGTGAAGAGGCGGTTGCCGGGGCGTCAATCCAGTGCCGTTCCGGCTCGAAGGGATAGGTCGGTAGCGAAACGCGGCGGCCGGTCTCAGCCCGCAGCGTTGTCCAGTTCGGCTTGACACCGTTCAGCCACAGGCGCCCGGTCGCCTCGGCGAGGACGGCAAGCTCGCGCTCGCGCGTCGCGAAGTCGGGCAGCGAGGCAATCGCGCCCTGATGCCGGTCGCGGGGCAAGCCCTGCAGGACAAAGGTCGAGAGCGTGCGGCCGGGGCCGATTTCGAGCAGGAGCGGCTTGCCCTCTGCCGTGACGGTGGCCAGCGCGTCGCTAAAGCGCACGACATTGCGGCAATGGCTGGCCCAGTACTGTCCCGAGACCGGCTGGTCCATCGCCGCCCACTGCCCGGTCACGGAGGAGACGTACGGAATCTTCGGCCGCGCGAAAGAAAGGCTGTTCGCGACCTTGGCCAGATCGTCGACGACGCCCGACATCATGCGCGAGTGGAACGCGTGCGAAGTGTGCAGACGTCGATGCTCGATATCGCGTGCCTTGAGCGTGGCCTCGAATGCCTCGATGGCTGCGAAGGGGCCGGCCACGACGCTGAGCGTCGGCGCATTGATCGCGGCGAGATCGACATCCGCCGGCAACATGGGGCTGAGTTCGGCCTCCGACAGGCGCACGACCAGCATCACGCCCGGTTCGGCCGATTGCATGAGCGCGCCGCGTTGCGCGATGAGGCACAGCGCATCCTCAAAGGCGATCGCCTCCGCCACGCACGCCGCGACCAGCTCGCCGACGCTGTGGCCGATCATGGCTGTCGGCTTGATTCCGCGCGAGATCCACAACTGCGCCAGCGCATATTCGACGAGGAAGAGCGCAGGCTGTGCGTAGATCGTCGAGCGGATGGGGTGCGGGGTGTCATCGCCTTCCGGGGCTTCGCTCAACAGCAGCGTGCGGATGTCCAGGCCGAGATGGGGGGCGAGCGCCTCGGCGCCCTTGTCGATCCACGCGCGATAGACCGGCTCGGTGCGATAGAGCGCGGCGCCCATGCCCGGATACTGCGCGCCCTGGCCGGGGAACATGAAGATGACCGCAGGCGCTGCCTGTGGCGCTTGTGCTTCGATCGCGCCTTTCTGCAGTTTGGCCTGGGCCTGCTCCACGCTCTCGGCGACGACAACGGCGCGGTGCGCGAAATCGCGGCGGCCCGTTTGCAGCGTCGCGGCCACGTCGGCTAGTGCGATCTCCGGATGGCTGGCGAGGTGGGTGGCGAGATTCGCCTTCGCGCGTTCGAGCGCCGCAGTGCTGCGGGCCGACAGCGGCAGGATCTGCAGTCCTTCGCTTTGCTCGGCCGAGGCGTTACGGCACGGCGCCTCCTCCAGCACCACGTGGACGTTCGTCCCGCCGACACCGAGAGAACTCACGCCGGCGCGGCGCGGCGTGGCGCCATCAGTCCAGGGCCGTACGGCCGTATTGAAGAAAAACGGACTGTCGGTCAGGTCGATGCCGGGGTTGGGCGAACGGAAATGCGTGAGCGGCGGCAAGGTGCGGTTGCGCAGCGCGAGCGACGCGGCGATGAAGCCCGTCACGCCCGCGGCCGCGTCGAGGTGCCCGACATTGGCCTTCGCCGAGCCGAGCGCGCAGAACTGGCCGCCCTCGGCGCCGCCCAGGCGAAACGCCTGCACGAGGCCCGCGAATTCAATCGGATCGCCAAGCGGCGTCGCCGTGCCATGGGCCTCGACATAGCCAATCGAGGCCGGGTCGATGCCGGCCTCGGCGTGCGCGATGGCAATCGCGCGGGCCTGGGCGTCGACGCTCGGGGCGGTGAAGCCGACCTTGTCGGAACCGTCGTTATTGATACCCACGCCGCGGATCACGGCGTAGATCGGATCTTCATCGGCGATGGCGTCTTCGAGACGTTTGAGCAGGACCACGCCCGCGCCGCTGCCGAATACCGTGCCCTTCGCATCGGCATCGAACGGACGGCACACGCCGTCGGGTGCGCCCATGCCGCCTTCTTCATAGAAGTAGCCGCGCTTTTGCGGGAAGGTGATCGAGACGCCGCCGGCCAGCGCCATGTCGCAGCGTCCGGCGCGAAGGTTCTCGACGGCGAGGCTGATCGCGGTGAGCGAGGTGGAACATGCCGTCTGCACCGAGATGGCCGGCCCCGTGAGCCCGAGCTTGTAGGCGGTGCGGGTGGCGACGAAATCACCGGCCCCAACGAGCTTTTGATACTCGCCGATCTGGAACTGGCTCGTAAATTCGTCGATGACCGCGCGATCGGACAGGATGTGCTTGAGGAAGTAGGTGTTCATCGAGGTGCCGGCGAACACCCCGACGGCGCCGGCGATCGTTGCCGGGTCGTAGCCGGCGTCTTCGAATGCTTCCCAGGCGATCTGGAGGAACAGCCGCTGCTGCGGGTCGGTGAGTGCGGACTCGCGCGCGAGCATGCCGAAAAAGCCCGCATCGAAGTGATCGACATCGGCCAGAATCGGCCGCGCCTTGACGTAACTCACGTCGCGGCGCGACTTGTCGTCGAAACTGTCCTCCAGTTCCGCCAGGTCGAAATGCGTGATGCAGTCGCGCCCGGCGAGGATGTTCGCCCAGAGTTCGGAGACATTGCGCGCGCCCGGAAACCGCCCGGACATGCCGACGACCGCGATGGCTCCGCCTTGCACGGCCCGGCGTTGACGAATGGCGTCTTTGTTCATTGTCGGCAGCGTCGTGCGCAGTTGCGCAGCCAGCGCCTCGACGTTGGGGTGACGGAACAGATCCACCAGCGCGACCTTGGCCGCGACGTCGCGCGCGATGATGGCGTGTGCGCGCATCAGATCGAGCGAGCGCAAGCCGAGGTCGAAAAAGTTCGCACGGCGGTCGACGGGCTTGCCGAGAAGCCCTTCGAATACGGACGCGAGCTTGTCGGCGATGTCGTCGTCAACGGGCGAGGGCGCTGCCGATGCTTCGGATTGCGTATCGATTGTGGCAAGCAACGCTTTGCGGTTGATCTTGCCGTTGGGCGTCAGCGGAAAGTCGGGCAGGACGCGCAGTTCCGACGGCATCATGTAGTCGGGCAGGGCGGACTTGAGATAAGCGCGGATTTCTTTCAGGAGGACGTCAGCGTCCGCCGCATCGGCCTTCACGAAGCCAGCGATGGCCTTGCCCATACGGCCATCGAATGCGGCTACGGCCGCATCGGCCACGCCGGGCGCCACGCGCAGCGCATGTTCGATTTCATCGAGTTCGATGCGTTTGCCTGCAATCTTGATCTGCCGGTCGTTGCGGCCGAGGAATTCGATTGCGCCGTCCGCGCGGCGGCGCACGAGGTCGCCCGTGCGATAGAGCTTCGCGCCGGGAGCGAAAACGTCGTCGACGAACTTCTCTGCCGTCAGTTCGGGGCGGTTGAGATAGCCGAGCGCGACGCCGTCGCCGCCCGTGACCAGTTCGCCGACCTCTCCATCGGCAACAGGCATGAGCTTGTCGTCCACGATGTAGGCGCTCGTGCCCGCGATGGCGTAGCCAATGGGAATGGCATCGCCATGCGCGAGCGCCTCGCCGTCTCGCGGAATGCGGTAGCAGCAAGTGAAGGTCGTGTTCTCGGTCGGGCCGTAGCCATTGATGATCTGCAGACCCGGATGAGCCTCCATGACCTTCCGAACATGGACGGGAGACAGCACGTCCCCGCCCGTCAGCGCTTCCTTGAGCGGAAGAAAGGCTTCCAGCCGATAGTCGGCGAGCGCATTGAAGAGGCCAGCCGTGAACCAGGCGCTGGTAACGCCAAGTCGCGCTATCTCGGACGCGATCGTGTCGAGAGAGGGCTGGACCTCGTTGATGATGGCGGCACAGCCGCCGTTCAGGAGCGGTCCCCAGATCTCCAGCGTGCTCGCATCGAACGCGAGCGGCGCGAGGTTGAGGAAGCGCGTGTCGGGTGAAAGCTCGGTGAACGTCTGGTTCTGCACGAGGCGCAGGATCGCGCGCTGCGGCACGATCACGCCTTTGGGCTTGCCGGTCGAGCCTGAGGTGTACATCACGTAGGCGGCGTCGTCACGACGGCTAGCGTGGAGCGGTGCGGGCTCGGCCGCTTCGGCCGCCGCCACGACATGTTCGAGATCGACCGAGACGCCGTTCAGTTCGCCAACGCTGGCGAGCGCGGCCGCTTCAGCGATGATGAGCTTGGGCGCGCAGTCGGAAACGATGAAATCGAGCTGCGCCTTCGGGTAGGCGCGGTCCAGCGGCACGTAGACGGCGCCCAGCCGCAGGATCGCCAGCATCAAAGCGAGCGTGTCGCGGCTGCGCGAAACCATGATCGCGCAGCGCTCGCCGGGCTCCAGTCCCATTTCGTGCAGGACGGTTGCGAGCCGCGCCGAACGTTCGCCGAGGGCGGCGTAGTCTTCCTCGCCCGTGGCGTCAAACACAGCAAGATGATTGCCGAACTCGGCACATATGGCATCGAAGCGCGCTGCCACGCCAGGCACATGATTGGTCCCGCCCGGCAAAACGCCTGAAAGTCCATCTCTGTGTGACATTTGCTACTCCCCCACAATTTTGACGAAGGTCCGCTGCTGGGCAAGGCCTGGCGACGAGCTCGCAGCACTTGCGCAGAACGGCAGCCGGTCACAGGAAGCACAAGCGCCAGGCGGCTTTGCGCACCTGGCTCGTATCCCAAGTTTGAAATTTGCTGTAGGAGGAAGTTAATCTTCCGCGGGATGCCTATCCGTTCGCCGTCGCACACACGATGTGCTGCAGCAACACGTCGCGCTGGGGCTGCGCGGGGGCATCCGCGCGCAGGCTGCGGCCCGCTTCCCGCCATGCGGGCGGGTTTGGCGGCAATCGCGGCGTGGGTGCTGTGTGCGTTGTTTCGATGCGAAGACTGGCGATTCGGGCGTGGTGTTGTGCGTGGCAGCAACAGGATCGAGCCACCGGAGAGACGATGAAGGCGCGCCCGGACCTTGCCAGGTCAGTTCATGTCGACGATCGACCAGCCGCTGTGGCGGGCCGCCACGGCTCCCGCGCAGGTCGGACTGGGTGACAGGGCCCGAATGCACCAATGCGAGGCTTCCGCCGCCTCGCCGCCGACGAAGCGCGGTGTCGTGTCGCCGTGAACGGCAAGATCGAATTCGAAATGCTCCGGCGGCAGGATGAAGCCCGTGCCGAGCGCTTTCAGGCAGGCCTCCTTGCGCGCCCAGGTTTCAAAAAAAACCGTTTGCCGTTCTGATGCAGGGAGCGCGTCGAATTGTTCGCGCTCGCGAGCGGAGAAGACTTGGATCGGCATGCTCTCTTCGATCGGACGAATATGTTCTACGTCGATGCCCACCTCGAACCCGCTCGAAACGGCCAGCGCCGCCGTATTTTCGCTATGGCTCAGATTGAAGCAAATCGTCCATCCCGTAGGTTGGCTAGTGCAAATCGGTTTGCCTTCCGGCCCATACTCGAGTGCGACCGCGCGTGCAGGGAGCCCAGCATAGCGGCCAAGGATCTGTCTGAGTTTTCCCCTCCCGGTCACGTAGCGGCAGCGATGCAACTCGAAGCGAAAGTTGCCGCCCCGTTCATGCTCCTGCGCGGAAAGCGTCTCCCAGTACCGATCAAAATCACTCCCGCAGGCGTCGAGGTCCCATTGCCAGACATGGACTTCTTGCGTGGTTGGCGGTGTGAGTGGCGAAGAAGACATTGAGGGCCTGGTTCGGCTTGCGGAGGGCAGTGCCGGTGCGGCACGGAACATCGCGCGCCACCCGGTTGAGTGCGCAACGAGTGGCACACGCAGGAGTGAATGTACAGATACAACTCTCGCGGAATTGTTGGGCAACCCACGGAACGACACTTGCGATACGGCCTACGATTCATCAAAGAATGATGCAATTACGCTGCACTGCGTGCGCGCATCCGTACGGGGATCGACAAGTCGACGCGGCAAATGCCGAAACAAGGCGTCGACACAAAACCTGTGAGGCTCTCCGAAAGTAGCTGGGCTGCATGGTCCTTTGCGACTCGATGCGGCGCCGGAGGAATCATCTATTGCTTTGGCTTCCAGAACACCGGTCGATTGCGTTCGCTATAGAACTGAGTCTGCTCCATGGTCTTTGAAAAGACTGGTCCAAGACCCCTTTTGGTAAAGGTTTGCCAATCGACTCTGTATGGACTTGGAAAGTATGTTTAATTTTAATGTAAGAAACATCGATCGATTTCCAGCGGATAGATCGGTCTCTGGTAAGGATCGGTAAGAATATGTGCGATTGACGTGCTACCAGATCAGGAACGATAGTCCTACTCTTTGCACGAGGAAGTTATCGAAATTCAGATTCGAGGTGCGGGATGCGGTGTGATTTGGACAATGGCTACAACGTTAGTGTGATCATTCCACACTACGACAGCGTTGATTTGCTTTGGTTGGCAATAGAATCGATTTCTAGCCAAACCGTTGTTCCGCAGGAAATCATTGTCGTAGATGACGCATCCGGGCTGCATTTCGAATTGCCGAGTCGTTGCGGAGACAACATTGTCTTGCGGCTGATTCGCGAAAGCGAGAACCATGGTGCGGCGTGGTGTCGAAACCGCGGCATCGAGGAGGCCACCGGTGATCTGATCGCCTTCCTCGACGCCGACGACCGATGGCTCCCGAACAAACTCGAGCGCTGTATCGCCGCGTTCGGTCCCAAGCCTGACGGGAACGAAGCGAAGGTGCTCTTCAGCAACGTCGTGCTAACGGACGCTGACCGGCGCGTCCTGGGTAACCGCGCGCCCTACGATGGACAGTCGATGCTCGACTTCATCCTGCTGGAGGGGGGCTATATTCAGACTTCATCGATCATGATGTGGCGTCATCAGTACCCGCTGATCAGCTTCGATGGATCGCTGCGTCGTCATCAGGATTGGGATTTCGCCATTCGAGCTGAAATGGCTGGTTGCGTCTTCGTTTATTTGCACGATGCACTGGTGGAGTACTCCCTGAGCGAAAGTCCCGCCAGAATATCGAAGGCGGTCAGTTGCGAACCCAGTCTCGTGTTTTTTGAAAAATATAACAAGATGATGTCAAAAGGGCATATCTCATCATTTATATTTAATGTTCTGATTTACAAGAAACTGAGTATTGCCTTGAGGCTTGCCATTGTCGAGCGAGTTTTGTTTAGGGAGATCGAGATTCCCAGCAAGGATTGGGCGGCACTGTTTGCGAGGCTGGTTATCGGCTGGGGAGGGGTGAATTTAATCAAGCAGTTGAGACGGATAATCCATGCTGAGGATTATTCGATTTGAGTTGCATTGGCCTCGAAAAATAAAAGTTATAGCCGGTGACGCGGCGATCCTGCACATCCTGTCTCTCCCCCGCCAGTTTGACCCCTGAAGTTCGAAGCTCTCGCCAAGGGCTGGCTCCTACCCTTTTGAATTCCCGAGATCGGCCCTGCTACGTTGACGACGTTTATGAACGTTGCGCGAGTCGCCGCGGCGACTCGCGCGCTGCACCCATTTGGGGTTGTGTCTGTCGGCGCACAGATGGTGTATCTGCGCTCTGCTCTAATCTCAAGGCCGAAACCGGCAGCGTGTGGAGAACGTTTCGACTTCGAGGTCCCCAATGCGTCAATTTGTCCGCGATTTGTTTTACTCATCCGTCGCCGATAAACAGGTCAATTTACCGCTGCCGCCGACGTCGCTCGCGATCCATTCGCGCAAGCTCAATATATTGCTGCTGGGCACGTGCTCAGTGGAAATGCTCGTCAAGCGAAGCGCAAACTCCGGGCACAACATCCGGCACATACTGATGGGCTCGAGACGCCACGCCCCGATCCCGGAAGCCGCGCCAACCGATGACGTCGTCGTCGTGAATCTCACGCTCCGCCACATTCTGGGCGAAGTGACGCAAACGCCCGAACCCATAGTGGATATGGTTTTTTCGCGCCTGCGTTCAGACGATGAAGCTCGCGCTTTTCTGCAAAAAACAGGGGAATATCTCGCGCAGAAGGTGGCGCAGGTCGCCGCGCAGATCACGACCGCTCCGATTGTCTTCATGTCGTTTTTCGAGCCGAGCTTCAATTACGACGGCGATCTCATCGATCCATTCGGTACGACATCGCCAGGAAATCTGGTGCGCGAGATCAACCGGCTTTTGTCGGAAGCCGTGCGCAAGACGAATAATTGCTACTTTCTCGACGCCAACGAGATACTGAATTTTGTCGGCCGCCGGCACCTGCAGGACGATGTCCTGTTGAGTAGCTCCCACGCCTCGTTCATCAACGATTGGGACTTCAAGCTGGACGCGAATCGGCTGATTGCGCCCAAAGCGATTGGCAATATCCTGACATATGAGGTCGCGTCGCGCGAATTTACCCTCGCGTTCCTTTCCCGGATCGAAGCGATAGTCAAGGTCATCGAGCAGCGAGACCCAGTGAAGCTGATTATCGTCGACCTCGACGACACCATGTGGCGCGGCGTGGCAGCGGAAGGCGAGAGCGTGAGCCAGGAAGAGCGCATCGAAGGCTGGCCTATCGGCCTCGCTGAGGCCTTGCTGTACTTCAAGAAGCGTGGCGGATTGCTGGCGATCTGCAGCAAGAATGAAGAAGCGCCCACCATTGAACGGTTCAACGCCATCTGGCGCGGCGCCATCACCATGGACGACTTCGCGTGCGTACGCATCAACTGGAAGCCCAAGTCGCAGAACATCCTTGAAATCCTCAAGGAGGTGAACCTGCTTCCGGGCAACTGTGTCTTCATCGATGACAACGACCGTGAGTTGTCGGAGGTGAAGGCGGCGATTCCTGCCATCCGCTGCCTCGGCGGCAATCACTACGACTGGCGGCGAATCATTCTACGATCGGCCGAAACGCAGGTCCCCATCGTCACCGAAGAGTCAGCGCGCCGCACCGAACTCGTGCGCGCGATCTCGCAGCGCGAAGCGAGTGCCGACGCGAACAATGGTGTTTCGCGGGAAGAGTGGCTAGCTTCGTTACAGCTTCGCCAGTCATTCTTCTTGATCAAGACGCCGCAATCCCGACACTTCGATCGCGCGTTCGAGCTTATCAACAAGACGAACCAATTCAATACGACCGGGAAAAGATGGGAACGGTCGGAGTTCGAGGCGTTCATCAGCCACGGCGGGTACTGCGTGGTCTCTTCGCTGCGCGACAAATTGATCGACAACGGCATCATCTCTGTTTGCCTGATCAAAGGCGAGAAGATTGTCCAGGTCGTCCTGTCGTGCCGCGTGTTTGGGCTCGGCGCAGAGTTGGTCGTTGGGGCGATTGCTACGCGGTTGGCGCTGAAATCCGGATCTGAAGTTCGTGCTGAGCTGGTTGATACCGGAAGGAATGCGACCTGCCACGACTATTTCAAACGGCTCGGGTTCGCCGAAACGGCCGTGGGTTTGTACTCGCGAACCGCGAACGAGCTGCCGTCCTATATCGAGATCGAGAATCTGGGCGCGGCCGAGTTTCCGCCTGTGCGGATTTAGCGCAGCGCTTGTTTGGGAAGTCTGCCAAACAACGCAAGGTCGTGTTCGTTCGTCTCGGTCAGCATCCACGGGTCGCCTGCCATCGTCAATGGACCTCTCCGGGCGGCCGGACATCATGCGTATTTTGGCGCTGTTCCTTCCGCGCATCGTGTATTCACACGCGGCTCGCGCGCTCCGCTTTACGCAATCTCGCCAACACGAAACGCAGTCGTCTGTATTTCGTCTGCCTACGGCAGTCATGCGCGCCCTTTGAACGCGACTGAGACTCAATGAGCGTTCGGCAACACTTCAAGACAACTCGCTGACCTCTGGGCGGTAAGGCTCGGTAAGATTCGGCTACTGACACAGCGCCGGTTCTACCAAGAGGTCAGAACAAATGATAAGCCCGACTAGTCCTTTCCCGGTGTTTGCCGCGGTGCTCCTTGCACTCGTCACTGCCAGAGTTTTGATCTGGCGATTCGGTGCCCCCAACGCTGCAGGACGCTTTGCTACGATTGACGGATTGAGAGGGTACCTGGCGTTTTTCGTTTTTCTGCACCATTCCTGCATATGGTACTACTACATCAGAACCTCACAGTTTGACTCCCCCCCGTCGAATTTCATGGCAAATATCGGACGAGCCAGCGTGTCCCTGTTTTTCATGATTACCGGATTTTTGTTTTCGACAAAAATAATCAATGATAAAGAGAACGGAGTTGACTGGATCAAGCTTTACGTCTCCCGAGTCCTGCGGCTGACTCCGTTGTATCTGTTCGCCATGCTGCTGCTGTTCGTCGCGGTCGCTTTCATGTCACGTTTCGCGTTAGCGCAATCTCCTTTGACGCTAACGGCCAACGCATTGAGATGGTTAGCGTTTTCAAGTTTTGGTGAGCCGGATCTCAACGGGCTCAAGGGCACGAACCTCATTTTGTCGGGGGTGCCGTGGACGCTCGCCTATGAATGGGGATTCTATCTTTGCCTCCCTCTGCTGGCGGTGGTGATTGGAGCTATTCCGTCGCTTGCGGTATTGATAATCGGATTTATCGGCGTGCTGGATCTTGTTCATTTTCATGCGGAACCGAGATTCCTCGCACCGTTTCTTGGGGGAATCATTGCGGCACTTCTTTGTCGTCACGCCTGGTTCCGCCACCTTTCACAGAAGAGGATTGTCTCGATCGTTGCAGTCGCCGCGATCACCGTGGCGGTCACTTTGTTTACAACGACCTATGCGTGGATCCCGTTAGCGTTGCTTTCCCTGAGCTTTGCGGCGATTGCCGGCGGCGCCACCTTGTTCGGCGCCTTGACCAGCCAGCTGTCCCGCATGCTAGGGGAACTCGCTTACAGCATCTATCTGCTGCACGGTTTCATTTTGTTTGCGCTTTTCAATGTTGTCGTTGGAAAGCAAAGCGCGCGCGTATTCACCCCTCTGGAGCACTGGTTCACGATCCTGCTGACCACCCCGGTCCTGGTTCTTGTCAGCTATACGACTTTTCGATTGATCGAGAAGCCCGCTATGCAATACACCGAAAGTGTTAGCAAGTGGGTACGCCAGGTCATATTTGCGAAGCGTGGCGCGTTGGAAGAGTCGCTTTGAATGCGTTGGCGTGGTTCCACGTTGACGGAAACTAGCAGCAAGCTGTGGCGTTCGAATCTGTGCGGGATATTGGCCTGCCGCTGGTTCGGAGGACTGAGCTGGCGGCGGACCAATTCCCGCTTGTACGAAATTACTTCTCTTGCGCAACGCTGCCAGGTGCTTTAGTCCATGTGGTACGCAAGGGCCAATGGCAGGCAACTGCCGCAAACAGCAGGACGTAGGTTGCCAGGAAGTAGTACGTTAGAGAATGCACTCGAATATCAGACAATCCTTCGAGGCATAGAGGCAGGATGGTCAGGAAAGGGAAAATCTTTAAGAACAGCCCCACCCACCCATCACCTCGTGACGAGAGGATCATGGACAAATAGAGGCAAACCGCGAAAACGCTGAAATCATACGACATCAACCTCGGATTGAGCAGAATGAGAATGGCGAGGAAATAAAACAACTCGCTCGTCGAGTTGATCTGCAAAGAGCGTTGCCCATGCCTGTACCGAAAAACTGCCGAAATCAATATAACGAGAAGCATCATGAGAAAATGGAGAATGAAGCCGAATTTCCCCATCCCAAATCTGGAGAACACGCCAAAAATTGTCAGCCCTGCGTCCCCATGCTGAACGATCTGATTGTAGATGGCACCTTGGAATCCCGCCCACAGTTGCGGGTAAAGGGCAGGTTGCACTAGGTAGATGCCAGCAACCGATAGCAGCAGCCCAACAAATACGAAAAAACTGCGACGGGGCAGAAAGAGATAGAGCAAGGCGTAGGCAAGGAAGTAAGGCTTTATGGCAGAAAACAGTATGATCGCGATCGCATGTGGTGCCAACGTGTAGGCCGACCGCTTCGTGTATAGAAAATAGGATAGCGATACGAGGAGCAGGTGTGCGAAGACGCTTATGTTTCCCGTCTGGATCGAAGCAAAGCCAGATCCGCCTATCAGGAAGCCAAGAATCAGGCACGGAGCGAGGCGATGATAGGGAGTCAGAGACTTGAGACTCAGCGTAACGCCGGCAATTCCTGCGGCCGAGGCTAGAACCAGGAAGGCAAATGCTGTCGGGAAGTCGACGACGGAAAACACCTTGAGGAAAGCCGGAGGGTAAACGAATGGAAAATCACCGGATGCGCACGTGTAGGGGTTCGGTCCCTGCAAATAGCAACTCAAGCCTTTCTCATAGACATGGTAGTCCCAGAAAAACGAGCCGCTTGTTCCGCTGAATGCGAGAACCAATAAGAAACACGCGGCTGCGGATAAGCTCCAGAGAGGCCATGTCTTGTCGTCGTTAGCGCCTGCTATATCTAGCTTCAAGTCCACCCCCTTCTCGGTTAATGGCCGTCAAACTCTATGGCGGACTAACGGCCGAACATGAGTCCCGTCTTCGCGTTCCCAAACGGTCGTTGCGCAGCTCACGCAGGTCTTGACCGTGAATACGATTCGCGTAGTCGTGCATGCGTTGGGAAAACGTGAGGAACCAGCTATAACTTCGCCCATAGAGCGAAAGCGCGAGCACTGTCCTTGGGCTCGTTGGACGGCCGCACACGCGCATTGCGGGATTCAGTGGACAACCATAGAGCACGGTCGTGAGTGGGTCTGTACGCCAGCGTACGTCACCCGACCATGTAAATGCGAAACTCCGCTCGACTTGTGAGTGTCTTGCACGGTACCAGCGCGGAAACGAATGGTTCGCTCGCGAGCGCGCCGATCGATACGTGCCACCGGGCTCACATGCGCGGTCGGTGATCCTTGGCGCAACCGAGACTATGGACTGCCTGCAGCCTCTGTACTGCTGCAATCGAACTCAAGCAAACGTAAAGCGCTTATCCAGCTGGTACTTTGTGAAATAGCCGATCACCAGACCGACTGCGCCACCGGCAAGCCGTCCGGCTTCGCCATGAAAGAGTGCGTTCGCGATGAATTCCACGGACCAGAAAAGGAGCGTGGTGCCGAGCCCCATGGCAACGTACAGCGAGAATGTGCGCACGCCGTGTGCAACACTTTGGTGTTCGTAGCGGAATATCCAGGCCTTATCGAGCAGATATTTGACGACAAGCCCAACACCTGTGCCTACGCACACTGAAAGTGGAACCGCAAACGGGCCGCGGTATAAGTGAAAGGCGAGGCCTTGACTACCGAGATTGGCGCCGATAGAAATGGCGGCGAACGTCGCGTACCAGAACACGAGCCGCGAGCGGCTCAGTGACATGCTAGCAGCGGTGCTGCTCATAGCGTACTCCTCTTGAACGCCGCGCAGGGCAGCGCGCGGATGACAAGCGTGTACTCGGCACGGGAACCGCTCGCCTTACCACGCACGACGCCGGCTTTCCAGTTCATCGCGACGAAGTGATCGCAATGGCCCCAGAAAGCAGGCATCGGGATGCTGATGATGTGTGCTCGCCGGACAAAGGAATAACGGTCGACGCATGTTAAGCAAACTGCCCCGGAACCACCGTTCGCCGGAGCACAAAGCTCGCCTTCTTGCATACGCGCTCATCCTTGTCGGCCGCGTCTTGAATACGTGCAGCGTCAGATTCGAACGGGATGCGTATTCAGGAAAAGCGATGCGTGGCGACGCAGACCCGAGAGGCGAGCGAATACGCGGCGATTTCGTGGTCAGCGCGCAGTATTTCTATCGCATCCGTGAGCGGAGCTGCGTTACGTGGCGGAACAAGCCTGTCATTTGTCGGGACGCAGGTGATCGCGACTGTGCCTGCGGCGAAAGCAGCACCGCGGGGCCGCTGCCAAACGCTCTAACCGGTAGCGGGTCGATAGGGATGGGGGTATGCTGACTGCATAGCTGAAAGTGATTCCGGAGCGACGACCAGTGAACATGGCGTCTATCGCTCTCGCGAACAAGAAGGATCGCATTTCAGATATACGAGATCGCGACTCGGATGCGCATCATTTGCTCTGGACTAGACTAAATCTGACAGTGGTTGGTTTCGCATGCTGGCGCGCGTTGGCGCGGAGGGCGTAGCCCGTAGCGGCAATGCGCGCCGCGAACAGCAAGGAGTCCGCCATGACTCAGGAGCAGAAGGTAACTCGTGCCAAGGTCGGCATACTTGAGTTGGCCCGGCAGCTCGGCAACGTCAGCCAGGCCTGTCGCGTGATGGGTTACTCGCGCGACAGCTTCTACCGATTTAAGGAACTGTACGATCGAGGCGGTGAGGCTGCGCTGCAGGAGATTTCCCATCACCGGCCGTTGCTCAAGAACCGCGTAGATCCGCAGATCGAGGCCGCCGTTGTCGAGCTGGCCCTCGAATTGCCAGCCTATGGCCAGATCCGTATCGCCAACGAAGTCCTCAAACGACATGCCCTGTCCGTTTCGCCCCAAGGCGTCCGTAGCATCTGGTTGCGCCACGATCTGGAGACCATGTCGAAGCGCCTGAAGGCCCTGGAAGCCAAATCCGCCCAGGAGGGTTTGGTGTTGACCGAGGCGCAGCTCGTCGCGCTCGAACGCGCCAAGCACGAGAAGGAAGTGCACGGCGAATTCGAGTCAGAGTGTCCAGGCTACTGCGGCGCGCAGGATACGTTCTATGTCGGCAACCTCAAGGGCGTAGGCCGTGTCTACCAGCAGACTTTCGTCGACACCTACTCGAAAGTTGCATTCGCCAAGCTCTATGATCGCAAGACGCCCTTGCCGGCGGCGGACCTGCTCAACGATCGCGTGGTCCCGTTCTTCGACGGCTTCGGCATCCCGCTGCTACGCGTGCTGACAGACCGCGGCACCGAATACTGCGGCACCCCCGAGCATCACGAATACGAGCTGTACCTGGCTTTGGAAGACATCGACCATACCCGAACGACGGCCAAGTCGCCGCAAACCAACGGGATCGTCGAGCGACTGCACAAGACCATGCTCAACGAGTTCTACCGCATCGCCTTCCGCAAGAAGATCTACGAATCGATCGCCACCTTGCAGACGGACCTTGATGCGTGGCTCGACCAGTACAACAATGAACGGGAGCATCAGGGACGGTGGTGTTACGGCAAGACGCCGATGCGCACCTTTCTCGATTCGCTGGAACTCGCCAAGGAGAAACTCATTCCCCATTGACCGCTTCCTCTCTATCGGCCCGACTACCTGTCAGATCGAGTCCCGGCTAATACACATCATTGGAGCACTTAGGTCGTCGCGCGGTTGGATGTGCGCGGTCCGCGGCCTGGTGGAAGATGTCCGTTCCGTGTCAAATTACTTGCAAAGCAGCAGCAAGCGCTCCTGGTCCGAACACGGCCGTGCATTGACTTGTGCCGTGGCGGCGGCGCGTGGCGGCGCGGCCGCCTGCATCGCGGCGCGATGCGCGAAACAGGTCTTCAGACGTCGCTCAACAGGCGGGTAGTACTGCCAGCCTTTGCCGAGGCCCGGCAGTTCGAGCTTCACCTGCTTCCACTTCGGATGGCCGTGCTCCTGCAGGTTGTCGAAGTTCGCGCAGAGCGAATCGGCAAAACGCTTCAGGTTGCCGACCGTATCACGCAGGTTGTAGTCATAGGTGACGAGAAAGGCCTTGACCGTCCACGTCGGCACGTCTTCCTTGAGCCAGTTCGGGTAGCTCGACACGTGGATCGTCGCGGGGTAGTAAGTCTGCTTCGCGCGCGCCGTTTCCGGCGCGTTCGGATCGACGCGCAGGAAGCGGATCTGCTGCAGCAGTTCGGGGTTCATGTCGGTGAAGAGCTTGGCGGGTTGCCCGGCAACGATGATAGCGACATCGATCTTCTTGACGATGAGCGCAGCAAGTGCGTCCTCGTTGCTCAGGTGCTGCGCGTACTGCTCCGGAATCGGCTGGCCGAACATGAGTCGGTACAGCGTCGTCGCCGACTGCGCGGTGCCGCTGCCGATCAGCCCGACGCTCATTACCTTGTCCTTGATCTCGTTGATCGTCTTCATCGGTGAGTCGTTACGCACCACGAAGTAAATCTCTTCGTCGTAGAGCGGCATGATGAGCCGCAGCGGCCGTATCAGCGTGCCGGCCTCTTCGTTGCCGGAATTGGCCATGTCGACGTAGGCCTGGTAGACGTCGGACTGCACGAGCGCGAGCTTCACGCCGGGCTCGAAACGCATACGCTGCACGTTTTCGGCCGAGCCTTTCGATGGGATCACTTCGAGATCGATGCCCGCCGGCTGCGCGACCCATTTCGCGAGGTCCTGGCCGATCTGAATGTAGGTGCCGCGCTCCTGGCCGGTCACGATCTTGTAGTTCGCGTCTGCGGCAGCGGCGAGCGCGAGTGTCGAAAAGAGCAGGGCAATCAGCGCCGCCAGTCCTGCGAGCATCGTTTTCAGCATGGTCTCTCTCCCGCCTTGGATACGTTCTACGGCAGACTTCGATTTAATCTGTAATCGTTTTCAATGCGTGCCTTCGGAGGATGGGCTGTCCTTCCACCCAAGTTGGCGAATCGCGCGCTCCTGGGTATCGACGCCGTCGTCGTTGCTGCCAGGGACGGTGGCGCCGGCGGCAGCGGATTGATTCGCAGCTGCCGACGTGACGCTCGTATCCGCACTTTCGACGTCCGTTGGACGTCCGTTAGCTGGCGTGCTGGTCGCGCTCGGCAGCGGGGGAGGTGACGCGACTGTGGCCGGGGCGTTCGGCGCGGCCGGCGCGGTGGCGCCCCAATCCCGCGACGACGGCAGCGGAACGCTGCTTGCATCGCGCGGCCGCGGCACAGCCGCGTCCGATTGGGCGGGGCCGTTCGGCGTACGTAGCGGCGACCAGCCCGTCGCGAGGATGGCGCGCTCCATCAGCGAGCGCGCGCGCAGGCTGCCCGGATCAATCGCGAGCGCCTCCGATGCCTGTTCTCGCACGCAATCCCAGGCACGTTCCGAGGCACATCGGTCCGCGCTTTGCAGCGCGTTATCGCAGCGTTGCTCCGCTGGTGCGCTGTAGCGCTGTATCTCGCGCGCCGCCTGATTGTTCGCGCCACGTGGAAGTGTGGCATTCGTGTTTAGCAAGCTTTTCTCGGCGAGGCTCGCGCGCGTGGCACGAACTTCTCTTTCCTGGCCGCGCCTTTCGCCGTACAGCAGAAACGCAGCGTATGCGATTGCTACAATGAACCAGGCGAGCAAAACGCCCTTCACGAAGAGCCCTTTACCGGTGCGCCAGAACGGGCGGTGTTCCTTGAGTTGATAGTGGTGCAAATAGTCTGCGTGCACCGACGGGCGATGGAATGCGGCCGCGCCGGCAAGCGACACCTTTGCAACGGCAGGCATAGGCGCTGCCGCGGAACCGATGACTCTCAAGGTGGCTTTCGGGCGCGCGTGCGCAGGCGCGTCGAGCGGGCGATCCGTGCCGCAGTAAGGACAGGAATCGGCGTACTGATAGAGCGTCCCGCCACAGAACTTGCATGGTGTGGGGAAACTCTGGTTGCGAGTCATCTGAACTGACATGCTGTCGTTCCACCGTCATGGCGACGCCATTTCGGCATGTTCAGGATCGTCGTTGAAGCGATCGGCGAAGCCTCGCGGAACCCACGATCTGCATGCGCAGGAGAGCGGCGGTGCCTGACGGGGCGCAGCCGCTCGAAAGATCATATGAGTGATTTTCCGTTCATCCGTTAATTGCCGGTGTTGCCTACCGCACATATGCGCTGCCTGCGAGCAGTAGGGCGCCAACAAACCGGTTGTGTGTATAAATCGCACCGGATCATGGCAAGATCGGGGATTTCCCCGAGAGGCGTCCCGGATGACTCGGGAGGCCGGGGCCCGCTTGCTGGACGCCGTTGCTTCCAGCGTCATGCGGTTTCTTGTCGGATAGGGTATTGAGTTCATCTATCCTATTGTTTATATTGAAGAATATTTTTATATGGCACTTAAATCCGACATCCAATGGTTCTAACCTGAACTAGGAGAAGTGCCTCCGGGGTCGAACCAATCTCAACGGAAATTCCCCATTCCGCCCCTTCTTGAATTTGTCACTCCCCGTCCATATAATTAGCACTCACCGCATGAGAGTGCTAACAACTCTGGTGCTAACAACATCTCTGGCTGGCGGCTACCGGCAGCCAGGTTTTCTTGAGTCGCTTCAAGTCCTAATCAAGAGAGGATCTATCCATGAACCTTCGTCCTTTGCATGATCGCGTGATCGTCAAGCGCCTGGATCAAGAAACCAAGACCGCTTCGGGCATCGTGATCCCGGACGCAGCGGCAGAAAAGCCGGATCAAGGCGAAGTCCTGGCCATCGGCCCGGGCAAGCGCGACGACAAGGGCGCCCTGATCGCGCTCGACGTGAAGGTCGGCGATCGCGTTCTGTTCGGCAAGTACGCTGGCCAGACCGTCAAGGTCGATGGCAACGAACTGCTCGTGATGCGCGAAGAAGACATCATGGCCGTGGTGAACAAGTAAGTTCATTCCACCGCTCACTATTCAAGAATTCAAGGAGTTAGAAGATGGCAGCTAAAGACGTCGTGTTCGGCGATTCCGCCCGTTCCAAGATGGTTGAAGGCGTGAACATTCTCGCCAACGCAGTGAAGGTCACGCTGGGTCCGAAGGGCCGCAACGTGGTGCTCGAGCGCTCGTTCGGCGGCCCGACGGTCACCAAGGACGGTGTCTCGGTCGCAAAGGAAATCGAGCTCAAGGACAAGCTCCAGAACATGGGCGCGCAAATGGTCAAGGAAGTGGCTTCCAAGACCAGCGACAACGCCGGTGACGGCACGACGACGGCTACGGTTCTGGCCCAGTCGATCGTCCGCGAAGGCATGAAGTACGTCGCATCGGGCATGAACCCGATGGACCTGAAGCGCGGCATCGACAAGGCCGTCGCAGCAGCAATCGAAGAACTGCGCAAGGTCAGCAAGCCCTGCACGACCAACAAGGAAATCGCTCAAGTCGGCTCGATCTCGGCAAACAGCGACACGTCGATCGGCGACCGTATCGCTGAAGCGATGGACAAGGTTGGCAAGGAAGGCGTGATCACCGTCGAAGACGGCAAGTCGCTGCAAGACGAGCTGGAAGTCGTCGAAGGTATGCAGTTCGACCGCGGCTACCTCTCGCCGTACTTCATCAACAACCCGGACAAGCAAGTCGCCGTGCTGGAAAGCCCGTTCGTCCTGCTGTTCGACAAGAAGATCTCGAACATCCGTGATCTGCTGCCGGTTCTGGAACAAGTCGCGAAGGCTGGCCGTCCGCTGCTGATCATCGCTGAAGACGTCGAAGGCGAAGCGCTCGCAACGCTGGTCGTCAACAACATCCGCGGCATCCTGAAGACCGTCGCCGTCAAGGCTCCGGGCTTCGGCGACCGTCGCAAGGCCATGCTGGAAGACATCGCGATCCTGACCGGCGGTCAAGTCATCGCGGAAGAAACCGGCCTCACGCTCGAAAAGGCAACGCTGGCCGAACTCGGTCAAGCCAAGCGCATCGAAGTGGGCAAGGAAAACACGACGATCATCGACGGCGCAGGCGAAGCCGTGAACATCGAAGCGCGCGTGAAGCAAATCCGCACGCAGATCGAAGAAGCGACGTCGGACTACGACCGTGAAAAGCTGCAAGAGCGCGTTGCCAAGCTGGCAGGCGGCGTGGCAGTGATCAAGGTTGGCGCTGCGACCGAAGTCGAAATGAAGGAAAAGAAGGCACGCGTGGAAGACGCGCTGCACGCAACCCGCGCTGCCGTTGAAGAAGGCATCGTCCCGGGCGGCGGCGTTGCGCTGATCCGTGCACGCACGGCAATCGCCAGCGTGAAGGGCGCCAACGCAGACCAGGACGCAGGCATCAAGATCGTCCTGCGCGCAATGGAAGAGCCGCTGCGCCAGATCGTCACGAACGGCGGCGAAGAAGCTTCGGTCGTCGTGGCAGCAGTTGCTGCTGGTCAAGGCAACTACGGCTACAACGCAGCGACCGGCGAGTACGTCGACATGGTCGAAGCTGGCGTGGTCGACCCGACGAAGGTCACGCGCACCGCGCTGCAAAACGCAGCTTCGGTTGCTGGCCTGCTTCTGACGACGGACGCAGCTGTTGCTGAAGTGCCGAAGGAAGATGCTCCGATGCCTGGCGGCATGCCCGGCGGCATGGGCGGCATGGGCATGGACATGTAATTGCGATCCGGAGTTGGTGCTTCAGCTGTCGACCAGAGTTAGCGCTTCAGCGCTTACTTTGGTCCCATGCAAAGCTCCTACTCCGGTCTCATGCAGAGCCAGGCTCACGCCGAAATTACATCGAAGTTCAGAAGTGCAGGGGACGCGCCGTGAGGCGTGTGCCCCTAGCCCGAAAAGAAGAGCCCGCAGCGATGCGGGCTTTTTTTCGTCTGTGCGGTTTGCGCGGCTGGCCTCCGGGTGGAAGGCCAAACCGCAGATTTATTGCTTCGCTTCGCCCGGCGAGCCTTCGTCCGCGTCCGTGTCATTGCTGCGCGCCCAGAAGAACCGGTCGGGCAGCCACGCGCCCATGCCCGGCCTGAACGCGTTCTGCACGGCCTGATACACATATTCCTGCGCTTCGCGCACGGCCTCGGGCGGCTCCTGCCCATTGGCAAGCAGCGCGGCAATGGCGGCGCCAAGCGTGTCCGTCACGCCCATCATCGGCTGGGTGGAGCGGTCCCACAGATCCTGGCGCAACTGGCCGTCTTCGCAATACAGCGTGTTGACCACGCGATGCGTGCCCGTTTCCATCGCCAGGATGTACTCGCAACCGGTGGCGAGCAGGTGCGCGATGGCGGCGTCGACGCTGGGCGCTTCCGCGTCGCCGTCCGGCTGTGCGAGCGCGATCAGCGTGGCGGAGTCGGCCACGAGCAGCGTGGTCTGCGGCACGAGCAGGTCGGCCATCGCTTCACGCAGTTCGTCGGCGGCGAGGACGTGCTCGTCGTCGAGCGTGAAGTCGGGGGCGAGGATGAGCGGCAAGTCGTCATAGTCGGCGACCACTTCGGCGATCGCGCTCACGACCTCGGCGCGCGCACCCGCGCCGACCTTGAACGCCGCGATGGGCATGTCTTCGAGCAGCATGCGCGCCTGGGTGGCGACGGTTTCCGGGTCGAGGCCGGTCACTTCGTCGCAGCCCGCGGAGTCGCGCACCGTGTAGCCGGTCAGCGCGGTGACGCCGTGGCAGCCCATGCTGGCGAGCGTGAGCAGGTCGGCCTGGAGGCCGCCGCCGCCGGTCGGGTCGGAGAGGCCGAAGGTGAGGACGATGGGAGGGGTGTCGCTGGGCATGAACGTGGCGAGATGGATTGGACTTCGGGCGCGGCGTACCGCGCCGTCATAAGAGAATGCTTCAATTATGCGGCTTATCGACGAATCCGGGGGACGGATGACCCCGGCGCGCGCGAGGATTTTTCCGCGCTGCACGAGCCGCTAGCGGCAACGCATTCTGTTTGATCCCGTGCAGGCCAGATTTCCTCTTGCTAGGCATGGAAACGGCAACAAGGTACCATCATGGCTCTCGTTTCCCCGATTTTTTTTCCGACTGGTTTCGGACTTTTCGACGCGGCATAAGAATGGAATATAGAAGCTGGATGTGCCTGATCTGCGGCTGGATTTACGACGAAGAAGCCGGTTTGCCAGACGAAGGCATTGCCCCCGGCACGCGCTGGGAGGATGTCCCGATCAACTGGACCTGTCCTGAGTGCGGTGCGCGCAAGGAAGACTTCGAGATGGTCCAGATCTGAGCGCGTTGCCCGGATAGCTGGCGATAGCCGGCGCGCAGTCTGGCTGCAGATTCCAGAAGTGTGGCGGGTGCGGAGTGCGGTGTCGCAACAGCGGGCACCGTATTTGCGCTTGCCGTCGCGGTTGTTGATGCTCTCGTCGACGCCATTGTCGAGATTGCCCGCCTGGTCGGCCCGCTAACGTTTTCGGCGCTGCCCTATGAGTCATCCTTCAAGCTCTGATGTGCGGTTCGAAGCGTTGCCGAATCCGCGCGGCGGCACGGTGCCGTTCGCGCATGGCGCGCTCGCCCAGGCGCTTGCCGCGCTCGATGAGCAGCGTGATGTGGCCCGGCCGCTGCGCCAGGCTGCCCGCACGCTGCACGACGCCGGCTGGCTTGCCGCCGCGCGCTTTGCCGACACGCTGCTCCTCGCTTCCCCGCTCGCGCTCGCCGCGCCGGTGCCCGTCGCACCGCCGCCGGGCTTGCCCGCGCGGCCGCTTCATGTACCCGAGGAAGTGCAGGGCGCTGAAATCCGCGCGTTGTTCAGCGAGGCGCTCGAAGATCTCGTCGCCGCGCTCGAACGCCGTAATCTGCGCGAGCTGGCGTGTTCGCCTGCGCTTTTCGCGCGGCAGCACGCGCTCTTGGCCGCACTGGCGGAGCACGTGCCGGGCATCGCGCTCGCCTACGAGGACGTGGCGCTGCAGGGCAGGCCGCTCGCGCCCGCTTCGCTGCATCCGCAGCCGGCGCAACGCTTTGGCCAGGTGCGCGCGCGCTTCGAGCAGGCGCTGCTGCATGCGCTCAAATCGCAGTTCGGCAACGGCAGCCGCGCGGCCGACGCGCTCGCGCTCGCGGCATTCGACGAGATGGATGCCTGCATGGCCGAGCTATCGAGTCCCGATCCCTACGACTTCTGGCGACTTGCCGCCGCGTGCGGCCGCGCGCTGCGGCGCGGCGCGGCGTCATGGGGCGACGAGGGCGTGCGGCGGCTTTACGCGCGCTGCAATCTGCTGATCGGCGAGCACGCGCGCGGCCTGCGCTTCGCGCCGCAAACGCTCGTGCGCTCGACGCTGGCGTTGCTATGGCGCGACTACGCGCTCTTCGGGGCCGCCGCGGAAGACACCGCCGACGTCGATTTGCTGCACGACTACGGCTTGACCGTCGAATGGCATATCGCCGGCACGCAAGCCTCGGAAGCGCTGTGGGAAGCCGGTAGCGCGCAGGCCGGCGCGCTCGCGGCGCGCGTGGCGCCCACGCGCGAGCTGGGTGCGCTCGTCGTGAACGGCAACGCGTATGAAGATTTTCTGCAGACTGCCGATGCGGCGATGATCGCGCTCGGCACGCATTCGCGCACGCTGACGTTGCGCGGCGCGGGCGCGGGCGCGGGCCCGGAGCCTGCCGACGCGCTGGTCGCAGCCGAGGCGGCGTACCGCATCGGTGCGGCGGCCTGGGCGCTCGGGCTCGGTCACGTCGGCCAGCTCGCGGATGCGCTGGGCCTCGCCTGGCGGCGCACCGCGCACGCGGCAACGCTCGCGACGCTCGAGGCGCACGGCGCGCCGTCGGTTCAGGCGCCCGGCGCCGAGGCGATCGAGCATGCCAGTGAGGCGCTGCGCGCCATGCTGCACAAGGTCGCGGCGGGCATCGCGCAGCCCGACGCCACGCCCGCGGTGCGTGCGCTTGGGGCGGCGATCGTTGGCGGCGTGGCGCAAACCGCAGCGCAGCCCGCAGTGCAATCCATTGCGCACTGAATGCACCGGGCGGGCGGATCGGCGGCGCGCGTCTGGCCGCCCAGGCGCCGGGCACCGGCCTTGCGCCGTTGGCCCATTGCCTTGCAAGGGCGCAGCGCGCGCGTGTTAGAGTGAGCCATTCCCTGCAATGCGCGACGCGTAGCGGCTGGCAAAGTGCGAGGCGGCCATCGGGCGCCCGACTTCCGGCCTGGCAGCGCGCCGCCATTGAGCATCGTCTTTGCTAGAATTCAAACCATGTCCAAGAGTACCGATCGCATCAATCTGACCAACCAGTTCCTGATCGCCATGCCGAACATGGCGGACCCCACGTTTTCAGGAACGGTGGTCTACCTTTGCGATCATTCGGAGCGCGGCGCGCTCGGTCTCGTCATCAATCGGCCCACCGACATCGATCTCGAGGCACTCTTTTCCCGCATCGACCTGAAGCTCGAAATCGAGCCGCTCCTGCACGTGCCCGTCTATTTCGGCGGCCCGGTGCAGACCGAGCGGGGCTTCGTGCTGCACGCGCCCGCCGAGGGAACGAGCTATACGTCTTCGATGTCGGTACCGGGCGGGCTCGAGATGACCACGTCGAAGGACGTGCTCGAAGCCGTCGCCAACGGCAGCGGCCCCGAACGCTTCCTGCTCACGCTCGGCCATGCCGGCTGGGGCGCGGGTCAGCTCGAGGACGAAATCTCGAAGAACGGCTGGCTCACGGTCGAGGCCGATCCGAAGATCGTGTTCGACGTGCCCGCCGAAGAGCGTTTCGAGGCGGCGCTCGCGCTGCTCGGCATTTCCTCGACGATGCTGTCGGGCGAGGCGGGCCACGCATGAGCGTGGCCGCTGGGCGAGGGGCCGGCGAGGCCACCTTGCTTGCGTTCGATTACGGCGAAAAGCGCATCGGCGTGGCGCTCGGCAATGCGCTCACGCGCAGCGCCCGGGCGCTCACCGTCATTCCCAACAAGAGTCGCGCCTATCGCTTCGAAGCGATAGGCGAATTGCTGCGCGAATGGCAGCCTGATGTGCTCGTGGTCGGCTTGCCGTGTCATCCGGATGGCACGCCACACATCATGACGCAGCACGCGAAGCGCTTTGGCAACCAACTCAACGGCCGCTTCGGTTTGCGGGTGGTGTGGGTGGACGAGCGCTATTCGTCTGTCGATGCCGAAGCACGGCTGCGCGAGCGCGGCGCACGCGTCGAACACGTCGACGCCGAAGCGGCCTCCGTGATTCTCCAGCAGTACCTCGACGAACTCCCGCTCTGACCTGCCCGCGAGTTGCCCGATGATCATTTCCGACGCTGAAGCGCTGTACTTCGCCCTTCTCGACGAGATCCGCGCGGCGTATCACGCCGATGCGTTCGGCGCGCCCGGCGGCGTGGCGATCGTCGGCATCCATAGCGGCGGCGCGTGGATCGCCGAGCGGCTCGCGCAGGACGTTGGGACGCACGAATGGGGCGTGCTCAACGTCGCGCTGCACCGGGACGACTACGCGAAAAAGGGCCTGCACAGCAAGGCGAGCCCAACGGCGCTGCCGTTCGCGGTGGAAGGCCGCCACATTCTGCTCGTCGACGACGTGCTGTACACGGGCCGCACGGTGCGCGCCGCACTCAACGAACTTTATGACTACGGGCGGCCGGCCTCCGTCGAACTCGCGGTGCTCGCCGAGCGCGGCGGGCGCGAACTGCCGGTGTCTGCGCGTTTCACCGGCGGCGCGGTGAGCGTCGGTGCACACGAAACGCTCGTGCTTGCACACAACCCCGACGGCCGCTTCGCTTTTGAAGTCGAGCAGAGCAGCGGTAGCTGACGCGCGCATCGAATACATTCGGCGGCAGCGACGGCAGAAGCACAGGCATGCACGCCGGCCACACACGGCCCATCACACCCAGGATTTACGCGATGAACACCCAGCCCACGCCCGCGGCGTCCCCAGCGGACGACACGCGTTTTCGCTACGGCTTCCTCAAGGGCAATCCGCAGCTCACGAAGAATGGCGAGCTTAAACACCTGCTGTCGATCGAGGGCCTGTCGCGCGCGATCCTCACGCATGTGCTCGATACCGCCACGCAGTTCGTGAGCGTGACCGACCGCGACGTGAAGAAGGTGCCGCTGCTGCGCGGCAAGTCGGTGTTCAACCTGTTTTTCGAGAACTCCACGCGCACGCGAACCACGTTCGAGATCGCGGCCACGCGTCTTTCGGCCGATGTGCTCAACCTGAACATCAACGCTTCATCGACGAGCAAGGGCGAGTCGCTGCTCGACACCATCGGCAATCTTTCGGCGATGCACGCCGACATGTTCGTCGTGCGCCACGCGTCGAGCGGCGCGCCGTACCTGATCGCCGAGCACTGCGCGCCGCACGTGCACGTGATCAACGCCGGCGACGGCCGCCACGCGCACCCGACGCAAGGCCTGCTCGATATGTACACGATCCGCCACTACAAGCGCGACTTCACGAACCTGCGCGTGGCGATCGTCGGCGACATTCTGCATTCGCGTGTGGCGCGCTCGGACATCCACGCGCTGACCACGCTCGGCGTGCCCGAGGTGCGCGCCATCGGCCCGCGCACGCTGCTGCCGGGCGGCCTCGAGCAGATGGGCGTGCGGGTGTTTCATAACCTCGATGAAGGCCTCAAGGATGTCGACGTCATCATCATGCTGCGTCTGCAGAACGAGCGCATGAGCGGCGCGCTGCTGCCCTCCGCGCAGGAGTACTTCAAGAGCTGGGGTTTGACGCCCGAGCGCCTCGCGCTCGCCGCGCCCGACGCGATCGTCATGCATCCGGGGCCGATGAATCGCGGCGTCGAGATCGACTCGCAGGTCGCCGATGGTCCGCAGTCGGTGATCCTCGACCAGGTGAGCTTCGGCATTGCGGTGCGCATGGCGGTGATGGGCATCGTCGCCGGTAACAACGATTGAAGCCGCGAGAAGGACAGGGCAACAGATGAAGATCCATATTCAAGGCGGCACGCTGATCGATCCGGTAGCTGGGACGGAACAGCAGCAGGACGTGTACATCGAAGCGGGCAAGATCGCGGCGCTTGGCGCGGCGCCCGCGGGCTTTCAGGCGGACCGCACGCTGGATGCGCGCGGCCTCGTCATCGCGCCTGGTCTTGTCGACCTGAGCGCGCGCCTGCGCGAACCGGGTTACGAGCACAAGGCTACGCTCGACTCGGAGATGAATGCGGCGCTTGCGGGCGGCGTGACGAGCCTCGTGTGCCCGCCCGATACCGACCCAGTGCTCGACGAGGCTGGCCTCGTCGAAATGCTCAAGTACCGTGCGGGGAAGCTCGCGCGGGCACACGTGCATCCGCTGGGCGCGCTGACCGTGGGCCTGAAAGGGCAGGTGATCACCGAGATGGTGTCGCTGACCGAGGCGGGCTGCATCGGCTTCACGCAGGCCGACACGCCGATCGCCGACACCCAGGTCCTGCTGCGCGCGCTGCAGTACGCGAGCACCTATGGCTACGCCGTGTGGCTGCGGCCGCAGGACGCGTATCTCTCGAAGGGCGGCGTGGCCGCGAGCGGCGCGCTGGCTTCGCGCCTCGGCCTCTCCGGCGTGCCGGTGAGCGCGGAGACGATCGCGCTGCATACGCTGTTCGAACTGATGCGCGTGACCGGTGCGCGCGTGCACGTGCAGCATCTTTCGTCTGCGGCGGGCGTGGCGCTCGTGCGTGCGGCGAAGGCCGAGGGCTTGCCCGTGACCTGCGACGTGACGGCCAACCATCTCCATCTGATCGACATGGACATCGGCTATTTCGACGCGCAGTTCCGGCTCGACCCGCCGCTGCGCCAGCAGCGCGATCGCGAGGCGCTTCGCGCGGGCCTCGCCGACGGCACGATCGACGCGATCTGCTCGCAGCACACGCCCGTGGACGACGACGAGAAGCTGCTGCCCTTCGCCGAAGCGACGCCGGGCGCGACGGGCCTCGAACTGCTTCTCTCGCTCACGGTGAAATGGGCGCAGGAAGCGCGCGTGCCGCTCGCGAAAGCGCTCGCCCATGTGACGTCGGCGCCCGCAGCCGTGATGCAACATGATCTGGCAAGCCCGGCGGGACGGCTCGCCGTGGGCGCGAGCGCGGACCTCTGCGTGTTCGATCCCCATGCGCATTGGCGCGTCGAGCCTCGCGCGCTCAAGAGTCAGGGACACAACACGCCGTTCCTCGGCTATGAACTGCCCGCCGTGGTGCGCGCAACGCTCGTGGCGGGGCGGGTGGGCTTTGAGCGCGGGTTGGATCGAGTTGCAAGCGCATGACAGATTTGTGTCATGCAGGTCTGCTAGGATTTCGCGATTCAGCCTATCGTCAAACATGAGCCTTTTCATCCGCAAGACCCGCCTGCTCGCGCATCTGCTGCGCGGCGCCCTGACCGTCGCATTGCGTTTTCCGCGCGCGAGCGCCGATCAGCGCCACGCCATGAACCGCGCATGGTCCCTCAAGATGCTCGAGCTGTGCGGCCTGAAGCTCGTCGTGCACAACGACGCGGCTCGGCTCGATGCCGGCGCGCTCGTCGTGAGCAACCATATCTCGTGGATCGACATCTACGTGATCAACGCGTGGCGGCCCACGCCGTTCGTCTCGAAGGCCGAGATCCGCAACTGGCCCCTCATTGGCTGGTTCGCGCAGAATCTCGACACGGTGTTCGTCGAGCGCGAGAAGCGAAGCGATGCGAAACGCATCATGCATGAGCTGGCGGCGCGGCTCGAGCGCGGCGAGTTGATGTGCGTGTTTCCCGAAGGCACGACCTCGGATGGCCTCGCGCTCAAGCCGTTTCACTCGAACATGTTCCAGGCGGCGGTATCGGCTGGGAGGCCGGTGCAGCCGCTGTGCATTTTGTATGAGGATGCGCAGGGGCGGCAGTCGGTGGCGCCGGCGTATATCGACGACCTCTCGCTCAAGGATTCGCTCGACGCGATGCTTAAGTCCGGGCCGCTGACCGCTCACGTTTATGTGGGCGAGGCGATCGAAGCGGGGGATGACCGGCGCAAGCTGGCGGCGCGGGCGCAGGAGGCTGTGGGGCAGGCGTTGGAGACGATGCGGGGTGAGGCGGCGCATGTGCAAGGGCCCGGGGCCGTTCAGGTATCGTGACGCCTCGACGCGTTATCGAAAATAAAACATCGAAAGCAGGACAGTCATCATGGATCGCACGGAACTCGGCGCGCGTGTCGCGGAGCGCCTCGAAGCAGAACGCACGCGATTGCGCGAACAATGGACGCAGACGGCGCCCGTCAACCACTTCCATATCGACGACGTACTTCCGGAGGACGTTGCACGTGCAATTCGCGCGGCCTTTCCCGACACGTCGAAGATGATGCTGCGCAAGAGTTTGCGCGAGCTTAAGTACGTGTCGGCGCAAATGGACGCGCACGCGCCGCTGCTTGAAGAGATCATCTTCGCGTTCCAGATGCCGCGTGTGGTCGAACTCGTCAAAGAGATCACCGGCCTGCGCTCGCTCTATCCAGACGAGCATCTCTACGCAGGCGGCATCTCAATGATGGGGCCGGGCCATTTTCTCAACCCGCATCTCGACAATTCGCACGACAAGGACCGCGAACGTTATCGCGTGCTGAATCTGCTCTATTACGTTTCGCCGGACTGGTCGCTGGAGAAGGGCGGCAACCTGGAAGTCTGGCCGCAGGGCACGAAAGCCGAGCCGACGACGATCGTGAGCCGCTTCAACCGCCTTGCCGTAATGGTGACCAACCAGCACTCGTGGCATTCAGTATCGAGGAACGCGAGCGCGGAGCAGCGCTGCTGCGTGTCGAACTACTACTTCTCGGATCACCCGGTGGGCGACGCCGAATACTTTCACCCGACCTCGTTTCGGGGGCGACCCGACGAGCCTGTACGCGACGTCGTGCTGCAGGCCGACGCCGCGGCGCGCGGACTCGTACGCCGCGTCTTTCCCAAAGGTGTGAAGAGCACCACGCACGTGTACAACAAGAAGCGCTGAAGGGACGCGGCGGCGCGAGATTCAGCCGCTCGTCGCGCGGCAGCTCTCGCACGGCACCTGGGTGAGGAGGCGCTGGGACGGATCTGCGTGGAGGTGCACCGCTGAAAGCTGTTCGCCCCAAACGCAGCCCGAATCGAGCCCGACCACGTTCTTGCGCAAGGTGAGGCCGAGCGCCGCCCAATGGCCGAAGACGACCGTGACGTCGGCGGTCTTACGCCCGGGCACGTCGAACCACGGCATATAACCCGGCGGTGCCGAATCGAGGCCGCCGCTCGTGGTGAAGTCCATGGTGCCATCGCGATCGCAAAAACGCATGCGCGTGAGTGCGCTGCAGGTCACTCGTAGCCGATCAATACCCTTCAGGTCCTTCGACCAGCGGTTCGGCTCGTTACCGTAGAGGCCCGCGAGCGTCTCCTTCCAGTTGTCGCGCCGCAAGGCTTTCTCAAGCTCGTGCGCGAGTTCCATCGTGAGATCGACATCCCATTGCGGCAGCACGCCCGCGTGCACCATCAGCATGCCGCTCTCGTAGTGCGCGACTGGACGGTGGCGCACCCAGCGCAACAGGTCATCGGCGTCGGGCGCGTTCAGGATGTCGTCGATGGTGTCGCCCTTTTTCGACTTGCGGATGCCCGCCGACACCGAAAGCAGATGCAGGTCGTGATTGCCCAGCACGGCAACACCGCGCTCTCCGAGCGCGATGACCTGGCGCAGCGTCTCGAGTGATTCGGGTCCGCGATTGATCAGGTCGCCCGCGAACCACAGCGGCGTGTGGGCCGACGGCGCGGCCTTGGCGAGCAGTTCGCGAAACGGTGTGAGGCAGCCCTGGAGATCGCCGAAGGCGAGGGGAGCGGTGAACGGCGCTTGCTTGGTCATTAAATCGGAATCAGTTGCAGAACGGCGCAGGAAGAGAGAATGACGGTATCACAGGAATAGTTTTGCCGTGTGGTGTGAAGAGTAGGTGACGCGAGTCATCGATGCGGCCCGAAGTGACCATCGGAGATGCGGCCGATTTGTCGCTATCGCGCGACAGGCGCAAGCATTAACCGGAGGCACATGCCCTTGACAGTGTCGAATCGGAATTTGTCAAGCTGTTTCAAGATGTTAGCGGTATGGTTTTCGCTCTCGCTGGCCTTATAATTGTCGGGCATAAAATCAGAGCCAGAGTATGCAAAGTGGTTAAAAGACGGACATTTGCTCGCCAAACAGCCATTTTTACAGCATTCTTTCGAGCACTCTGCGTCCGGGGGCGTTAGGCCAGAGTTGCTATCAAACAGAGCTATAAAGGAGTTCCATGATTCTCGTGACGGGCGGTGCCGGCTTTATCGGCGCCAACTTTGTGCTTGACTGGCTGCGTCAATCGGATGAAGCCGTTCTGAACGTAGACAAGCTGACCTACGCGGGCAATCTGGGAACATTGCAGTCGCTGCAAGGCAATCCGAAGCACGTGTTTTCGCGCGTGGACATCTGCGACCGTGCGGCGCTCGACGCGCTCTTCGCTGTACACAAGCCGCGTGCGGTGCTGCATTTCGCGGCAGAAAGCCACGTCGATCGTTCGATTCATGGTCCGGCCGATTTTGTTCAGACGAATGTGGTCGGCACCTTTACGCTGCTCGAAGCGGCTCGCCAGTACTGGAACGGTCTGCCCGAAGCAGAAAAGGCGGCATTCCGCTTCCTGCACGTGTCCACCGACGAGGTATTCGGCTCACTCTCCGCAACCGATCCGCAGTTCTCGGAGACTACGCCGTACGCGCCCAACAGCCCGTACTCGGCGACCAAGGCAGGCTCGGACCATCTCGTGCGTGCGTATCACCACACGTATGGCCTGCCCACGCTCACCACGAATTGCTCGAATAACTACGGCCCGTACCAGTTCCCTGAAAAGCTCATTCCGCTGATGATTGCCAATGCGCTCGCCGGCAAGCCGCTACCCGTGTACGGCGACGGCCAGAACGTGCGCGACTGGCTGTACGTGGGCGACCATTGCAGCGCGATCCGCGAAGTGCTCGCGCGCGGCAAGAGCGGCGAAACGTATAACGTCGGCGGCTGGAACGAGAAGAAGAATCTCGAAGTCGTGCACACGCTGTGCGACCTGCTCGACGAACTGCGTCCGAAGGCGGCCGGTTCGTACCGCGACCAGATCACCTACGTGACCGATCGGCCCGGCCATGACCGGCGTTACGCGATCGACGCCCGCAAGCTCGAGCGCGAACTCGGCTGGAAGCCCGCAGAAACCTTCGAGACCGGTCTTGCGAAGACGGTGCGCTGGTATCTCGACAATCAGGCGTGGGCTGACGAAGTTGCCTCGGGCGACTATCGCAAGTGGGTTGAAACGAACTACGCGCGGCGCGCGTAAGGGCGGTAGACATGGCGCGCAAAGGCATTATTCTCGCCGGTGGCTCCGGCACGCGGCTTTATCCGATCACCCATGCAGTCTCGAAACAGCTGCTGCCGGTGTACGACAAGCCGATGATCTACTACCCGCTCTCGACGCTGATGATCGCGGGTATTCGCGACGTGCTCATCATCTCGACGCCGCAGGATACGCCGCGTTTCGAGTCGATGCTTGGCGACGGCAGCCAATGGGGCATGAACATCCAGTACGCGGTGCAGCCGTCGCCGGATGGTCTCGCGCAGGCGTTCATAATCGGCAAGGAATTCGTCGGCAACGATCCGTCGGCGCTCATCCTTGGTGACAATATTTTTTACGGCCACGATCTCGCCAAGCAGCTGGAACGTGCCAGCTCGCAGGAGTCGGGCGCGACGGTGTTCGCGTACCACGTGCACGATCCGGAGCGCTATGGTGTGGTCGAGTTCGACAAGGGCTTTCGCGCGCTGTCGATCGAAGAGAAGCCCGCACAGCCGCGCTCGAACTACGCGGTCACTGGCCTGTACTTCTACGACAACCGTGTGTGCGACATCGCGGCGGACATCAAACCGTCCGCACGCGGCGAACTGGAAATTACCGACGTCAATTCGCGCTACTTGAGCGATGGCGCGCTGAATGTCGAGATCATGGGCCGGGGCTACGCGTGGCTCGATACCGGCACGCACGACTCGCTTATCGAAGCGGCGACGTTCATTGCGACGCTGCAAAAGCGTCAGGGGCTCGTGGTCGCATGTCCTGAGGAAATCGCGTATCGGCAGTCGTGGATCGACGCGGAGCAACTTCAGGCGCTGGCCAAGCCGCTCGCCAAGAACGGCTACGGAAAATATTTGCTGAACATTCTTATGGATCAGGTCGCATGGCCATCACGGTAACCGAAACGGCACTCCCGGAAGTCAAGATCATCGAGCCGAAAGTCTTCGGCGATGCGCGCGGCTATTTTTACGAGAGCTTCAACGGCTGCGAGTTCGAAGAGCTGGTCGAACCTGGCGTTGTGTTCGTCCAGGACAACCATTCGCGTTCCGCGAAGGGCGTGTTGCGCGGCTTGCACTATCAGATCCAGCATGCGCAGGGCAAGCTCGTGCGCGTGGTTGAAGGTGAAGTGTTCGACGTGGCCGTCGACATACGCCGCAGCTCGCCGAATTTCGGCAAGTGGGTGGGTGTGCACCTCTCGGCTGAGAATCACCGTCAGTTGTGGGTGCCGCCTGGCTTTGCGCACGGCTTCGTCGTGCTGTCGGAGTCCGCGCAGTTCCTCTACAAGACGACCGACTACTGGTTCCCCGAGCACGAGCGCAGCATCGTGTGGAATGACGCTGATATCGGCATCGAATGGCCAGTCGACTTCGAACCGCTGCTGGCGGCGAAGGACGCGGCGGGCAAGCGGCTTGCCGAAGCCGAAGTGTTTGCGTGAGGGTGCGATGGCGCTACGCAAACAACCCACCATTCTGCTCACCGGCGTGCACGGCCAGGTCGGATTCGAACTGGCGCGCAGCCTACAGGGGCTTGGTCGAGTCGTCGCGGCCGATCGCAACATGCTCGACCTATCCGATCTGGACGCAGTGCGGCGTGTCGTGCTGGAAGTGAAGCCGCAACTCATCGTGAATCCGGCCGCACACACCGCGGTTGACAAAGCCGAGAGCGAACCGGACGCAGCGATGCGCCTGAACGCCCACGCGCCCGTCGTGCTCGCCGAAGCAGCAAAACAGCTCGGTGCGGGCCTCGTGCATTACTCGACCGACTATGTTTTTGACGGTACGAAGGATGGTGCGTACGTCGAAACGGATGAGGCCAACCCGCAGAACGTGTATGGGAAGAGCAAGCTTGCGGGCGAGCAGGCGATTGTGGCGTCGGGCTGCGCGCATCTCATCTTCCGCACGAGCTGGGTGTATGGCACGCGAGGCAAGAATTTTCTGCTGACGATGCTGCGCCTTGGCGCTGAACGCGATGAACTGAGTGTCGTAGCGGACCAGATCGGCTCACCGACCTGGTCGAGCACGATAGCGGCAGTGACCGCGAATGTGCTGGCACAGTTGATTGCTGCTCCAGATGGGGCCGAGTGGTGGGCGCGGCATTCTGGCGTCTATCACCTTACGGCCGACGGCACGACCTCCTGGCATGGCTTCGCCGAGGCTATCTTCGAGGCGTCAGGCTTGCCGAAGAAGCCCACAGTCAAGGCGATTCCGGCGTCTGCGTATCCGACGCCCGCCAAACGCCCCCGCAACTCCCAACTCTCGAACGACAAGCTTGCGCAGGTGTTCGGTGTACGGGCGCCGGAATGGCGGGAGGCATTGCGTTTGTGTATGGCGGCACGTTGACCGACTCAATTTGCTTCCGCCGCTGCCGACAAGGGTGAGGTTCGCTGTCGCGACTCGGACCCACGGGCGGTGGGAGCGACGTTTGTACATGTAATAATGACCTGTTTACCGCCCTTGACCACAACATCACGGGCGGTGCCCTCGTACGCTCAACAGTAACGACTATGACGATTACCCCGGTCATTCTTTGTGGCGGCTCCGGTACACGCATGTGGCCGTTGTCCCGCAGTGGATATCCGAAACAGTTCCTGTCCCTTTGTGGCGATTTGACCTTGTTGCAGCAAACGGCCAGGAGACTTGACGGTCTCGCTGACACTGCAGCGCCGCTGGTCATTTCGAACGAGCAGCAACGGTTTCTCGTTGCGGAACAGTTGCGCGAGATCGGTGTGCAGGGTTGTGTGGCGCTCGAGCCCGTCGCCCGCAACACGGGACCCGCGATCGCAGCCGCCGCGTTGATTGCATCGAAGGACGACGCTGACGCGGTCCTGCTGGTGCTGCCGTCGGATCACATGATCGAAAACGACGATGTGTTCCGCGCGGTTGTCGAGAAGGCGCTGCCGCAGGCGGCCGAAGGAAAGCTGGTCACGTTCGGCATCGAGCCCACCGAGCCTCACACTGGCTACGGTTACATCCGGCGTGCAGCGGCTCGCGGAGCAAGCGGCAATGTTTTCGAGGTCGATTCGTTCGTCGAAAAGCCGGACGAGGCGCGGGCCAGGGCCTTCCTGGCGGAAGGCGGCTACTACTGGAACAGTGGCATGTTCCTGTTCCGCGCCGACGCGTACCTGCGCGAACTGGCTCTGCATGCGCCGGACGTGCTCGAACAGGTCACGCAGGCAGTTGGCCTCGCGAAGCAGGATCTCGATTTCCTGCGTCTCGATCGCGACGCGTTTGCCGCAAGCCGTTCGGACTCGATTGACTATCTCGTGATGGAGCGTACCTCTCACGCCGTGGTAGTCGCGGCGGCCGGGATTGGCTGGAGCGACGTAGGTACGTGGAGCGCACTTGCTGCAATCAGTCCGCGGGACGACCAAGGCAACACCCTGCAGGGGGATGTGATCGCGTTCGATGCGACCAACACGTTCGTGCGTAGCGAGTCCCGGATGGTCGCCGTACTCGGCGTCGACGACCTGGTCGTCGTCGAGACTGCCGACGCTGTGCTGGTCGCGAGCAAGGAGCGGGCGCAGGACGTCAAGAAGATCGTCGACCGGCTCAATGCGGCTGGCCGCGTCGAATCCGAATTGCATCGTAAGGTGGCACGCCCTTGGGGCACTTACGAAGGTGTGGATAGCGGTGATCGATTCCAGGTGAAAAGGATCGTCGTTAATCCGGGGGCGTCGTTGTCGCTGCAGATGCATTACCACCGTGCAGAGCACTGGATCGTCGTGCGAGGCACTGCACGTGTCGTGAACGGCGACACCACCCTGCTTCTCTCGGAAAACCAGTCGACCTACATTCCGCTTGGAACCCAGCATCGCCTGGAAAACCCCGGAAAGGTGCCCCTGGAGATGATCGAGGTCCAATCCGGCGCCTATCTTGGGGAAGACGATATCGTCCGATTCGAAGATAACTATGGCCGGATGCACAACCGCTGATTTTGCGCGGCTCCCTTCACCGTCAGCATGTCTGCGCGCTGGGGAGCCGACAGTCTTTTCCTGAAGAAATATGCTGCGTCTAATTGACTATCCGAAACGCATGCTCCGCATGATCGTCACGAACCGTGGCCTTATCGCCGCGCTGACGGTTCGTGAAGTGCTGGGCCGCTACCGTGGCTCGATGCTTGGCATGTTCTGGGCGGTCTTTCAACCCGTCCTCATGCTCGCCGTGTACACGTTCGTGTTCGGCGTGATTTTCCGTTCGCGTTGGCCGGGCGGCACAGGGTCGCGCGCTGAATTCGCGCTCGTGCTGTTCTCCGGTCTGCTCGTGTTCAACATGTTTGCCGAATGTTTGAACCGTGCGCCGAGCATCATCCTGTCGAATGTGAACTACGTAAAGCGCGTGGTGTTTCCACTGGAAATCCTGCCACTCGTGGCCGTCGCAGTTGCGCTTTTTCATCTCTTCATCAGCTTCCTGGTGTGGCTGGTGTTTTATCTGATTGCGATTGGCGTGCCGTCTATCACCGTGCTGCTGTTTCCCGTTGCTCTGCTTCCGCTAGTTTTCCTGTCGCTCGGTATCGCCTGGTTTTTCTCCGCGCTTGGTGTTTTCATTCGCGATACCGCGCAGATCACTGGCCTGTTCACGACCGTGTTGATGTTTCTCTCGCCCATCTTCTATTCGGCAGACTCCATCCCGCCGCGATTTCGCCCTGTCGCAGAGTTGAATCCGCTCGTTCCACTCATCGAGCAGGTCCGCCGGGTTTTGATGTGGCATGAAGGCCTTGACTTTCGTGCGTATGTGCCAGTGCTGGTGCTGTCGATCGTCGTTTTGCTGGGCGGCTTCTGGTGGTTCGAGAAGACACGAAAAGGATTCGCCGATGTCCTCTGATTACGCCATCAAGATCGACAATCTGAGCAAGTGCTATCACATCTACGATCGTCCTCGGGACCGCTTGCTGCAGATGCTGTTTCGCGGCAGACGCACCTACTTTCGCGAGTTCTGGGCCGTGCACGATGTTTCGTTCACGGTGGAGCGCGGTACGACGGTAGCGATCATCGGGCGCAATGGCGCAGGCAAGTCGACACTGTTGCAGATGATCTGCGGCACTCTCTCGCCTACTGAGGGAAATATTGAAGTTCGCGGCAGGGTTGCGGCATTGCTGGAGCTTGGCGCAGGCTTCAATCCCGAATTCACGGGCCGGGAGAACGTGTATCTGGCGGCTTCGCTGCACGGTTTGAGCCGGGAGCAAACCAATGCGCGGTTTGAGGCGATCACAGCCTTCGCAGGTATTGGCGACTATGTGGACCAACCGGTCAAGACGTACTCGAGCGGCATGTTCGTACGACTCGCATTCGCCGTGATCGCACACGTCGACGCCGATATCCTGATCGTCGACGAAGCGCTGAGCGTAGGTGACGCGTTCTTTCAGCAGAAGTGCATGCGCTTCCTGCTCGACTTCAAGGCGAACGGCGGCACGTTGCTGTTTGTCAGCCACGACATGAGCGCGGTGAACGCGCTTTGTGAGCATGCGATCCTGTTGCGCCGCGAAGGAACGCAATACCACTACGAAACGGGAACGCCGAAAGAGATCGCAATGATCTATTTGCGCGATCTCTACTCGGAGAAGGCTGCTTCGCAGGTCGGTGAAATCGGAGCATCGAGCGGATCCGCTGGCGCGTTGCTGGCTGCTGCTTCGTCGGGCGAGCGGGCAGGGCAGGCACGCAGGTATGAGGTCGAATCCGTTGCGCCCGTGCGCTACCACGCATCGCAGTTCCGGGCCGAGGCGGAGAGCTTCGGTATCGGTGGCGCGACCATCACCGCGGTCTTCTTCCGGAATGGCGACGGAGAGGTAGTCAGCGAATTCCACTCCGACGAAATGCTTAGCCTCGTGATCCGGGCTGCCGTGAAGTCGGATATGACTTATCCAGCGATCGGATTCGTAGTTAAAGACAACCATGGGCAAAAGCTGATCGCCGAGAGTACCGACAGTTATCTGCGCGAGCGCGCGATCTTCGCTAGTGCAGGCTCGGAAATCGAGGCGACGTTTTCCATGTGCTTCCCAGCGCTCATCCGAGGCGAATACCCGATCGACGTCGCCTTCGCGGAAGGGCCGGGTAACGATCACGTGCAGCACCACCTGATGCATGACGTCATGGTGCTGACCGCCCTCGGAAGCAATCTCGTACATGGCAAGTTCGGTGCACCGTCGCTTTCCATTACCTTCGATGTGACTCAATCTGAAAGTCTGTCCGATGGCGCAAATGCAATGTAAGTACGGCTTCTTCGAGGTATCCGGCAACCGCGGACTCGCGGTGGATTCGCTACGGCTATACGGAGAGTTCGCCGAGCGTCAACTCGTCATGATGCAGCGCTTCTTGGCGCCGGGCAGCGTCGTCGCAGACATCGGGGCCGATGTTGGCGCGTGCGCGGTAGCGTTCGCACGTGACGCCCAGGACACGGGGCGCATTCACGCACTTGAGATGCGAGGCGCCACAGCCGATGCGTTGAAGGCCAACGTTGAGCGCAATTTCTTGCAGGACGTAGTGCTGACGCGCGAGGTTGACGGTGGGGCAAACGCTTCGTCGGGCGACGCGCTTTGGGGGGCGTTCGAGTCGCTGGCGCTACCGAGCGTCGATCTCGTCCACATCGGTCGCGGAGTGGCCGTATCGCCGACGGCGCTGTTCGATTCGGCGACAGGGACCATCGGCCGATGCCGGCCGGTCATATGCGTCGATCCCACTACTGTGCAGGATAGCGAGGCTTGGCTTGTTGCTGCGAAGCGCGAGCGCTACACGGTATTCGGACACGCCGCGTTCGCGTTCAATCCGGAAAACTATCGTCGTTGTACCGAGAATATATATGGCGACGCACGCGATTGCATGCTGATCCTCGTGCCGGACGAGCAGGGTGAGCGTTTCCTTACTCTGGATTTGCGCCCGGTCACATCCCTCGAGGATCTGCGCGCGTGGGTGCAGGACGCGGTGGCGCAAACAAACGGTATACGCTCGACAACCTTTGCCGGGCACCTCACGCCCTGGACCGGGATGCGCGAGACTGCCGCGGGAGCAGCCAACGACGGTCTTTCTCCGCCTTACGAGGCAGTCTGCTCAAAGAGCGAATTGCACATCGTTGTCCCTTTCTACAAGAAAGAGGAACTCGTTCCGCAACTGTTCGGTTCGCTCAATGCGATCGGCGACGAACTGCGCCGGCTCGGAGCAAAGGTCTTCTTCTACAACGACAGTCCAGACTACGCACCCCTCCAGGCAGCACTCGAGATCTGTCGTTTCGATGACCCCGCGATTAGTTTCGAGGTGGTCACGAATGAGAATAACCTGGGCTTCATCGGAACCTGCAACCGGGCGTTCGCGCGCGCGAAGGCGGCACGTGCGGAGGTCGTTCTGCTGAACTCGGACACGATCGTGTTCCCTGGAGCGTTGAGCGAACTGCTCGATGTAAGTGCGCTCGATCCGATGATCGGCTTCGTTTCGCCGCGGAGCAACAATGCAACCATCGCAACGCTGCCTTATTCATTTCTCGATCAGGACGTGACTCCGCAGCGGGGTTACGCGGCATTCGTGCAGACTGCACCGACTTTGCCGCGTTACTCATTCGTACCCACGGCGGTTGGTTTTTGTCTGTTGATCAAGTGGACTGTCCATAGCGAGCTGGGTGGTTTCGATCCTGTCTACGGAACCGGATACAACGAAGAAAACGATCTGGTCATGCGCGCGAACCGCTGCGGCTATCGTGCGGTTCTCGCGAATCGGGCCTTCGTCTGGCACATGGGTGAGCAATCGTTCGCCGAGTCCTCGCGGGCCAAGGCCGCTCGTGAGGCGAAAAACGCGCCAGTTCTTCATGCGCGTTATCCGGAGTATCCGCAACTCATCCATTCGTATTTCGCGTCGCCGGAATTCCGGGCGGAAACGTTGATTGAATACGCTGGCGGCACGAACGGACAACTCGTCTACGCGTTCGATTTTTCCAGCTTTGGTCCGTACTTCAACGGAACCTTCGAATCGGGCATCAAGCTGCTCGAGGCGGCCGTACGCACCTGGCCCACGCATTGCAAGATCGCCGTGTACATGCAGAAGGCGGCGTGGGACTTCCACGGTCTCTCACGTCTGGAAGGCGTGGCACGGCTGGAAGTCGACGGACAATCGGAAAAGGTCACCGCCATCGTGCGTATTGGGCAGCCGTTCGATGTCGATGCCATGTCACGGCTCGTGAACCGAGCCCCGGTAGTCGGCATCTTCATGCTGGACACGATCGCATATGACTGTGGCTATCTGTCGTTGAACTTCGATGCGCGTATCTGGCACTTCGCACTTCGCCATATCGACGTGCTGTTCACGAACTCGCGCTTCACCCTCGATCGCATTACGAACCGCTTCGAGATAGGACCGACGGTGATCCAAAAGGTGTCGGCGCACTCGCTTGACATCACCGAATACGGTTCGCCGAGCGAAAAGCGCGATGAGGACAAGTCGCACATTTTCGTGATTGGCAACCACTTCAACCATAAGTTCGTACGCCCGACAGTGGACGCTATCGCTGCCGCGTTTCCCGGCGAGCGCATTGTTGCTGTGGGCTATGGCGATAAGCCGTCACCGTACGCAAACGTCGAGGCTTTTCAGGCCGGACATCTCTCGGACGAGGCGTTCGAGAAGTTTTATTCAAACGCCCGCGCAGTTGTGTTCCCCAGTCACTACGAAGGCTTCGGCTTTCCGGTTCTGCACGCGCTGGCACGCAGACGGCCAATTTACGTGCGGGATTCTGCGCTATATCGCGAGTTGGCCGCAGGTACCGAAGGCGCGGAGAACATTCATTTCTTTTGCACGATCGAAGATCTGATCTCGGATATCCGCGAAAACGGTGTGCATTGGAAGACGCCGGAAACGACGGGTGAACGCGGAGGCTGGGACCGCTCGGCGCGGGAGGTATTCGCCACGATGGAAGAGGCGCGACGAACTGTGAGGTACGGTACGCTTGTAGATCGCCTGCGCCAGTTCGACCAGCTTCGACTCGCGATCAGCGGCGGTGGCACTGTTGCGCCGACCCCCGGGAAGTGGGTTGGCATGAGAGTCGAGGCGGGCGTAGAACGCGTGCTGCGTGTACCGGGCATGAAACCGCTGGCGCGTCGTTGTTGGCGCTTCGCTCGGCGCTTGAGGAACAGGCGTAAGGGCAACTAGTAACGGAATGACGATGACATCGATTCGGGGCAATAGCACAGATCGCGAAGGGACCATGAATGCAGTGACGAGGACCCGGCTGTCGGACGACCTCTCCGCGGCGCGCGTACTGGTTGTCGGAGACGTCATGCTGGACCGGTACTGGTTCGGTGACGTTCATCGCATATCGCCAGAAGCGCCGGTGCCCGTCGTGCATGTTTCCAGCACCGAGGATCGCCTCGGCGGAGCAGCAAACGTAGCCCGCAATATCGCTGCGCTGAATGCGCGGTCGGGGCTGCTGTGCGTGGTCGGTACTGACGAGGCTGGCGAACAGATCGTTTCCTTGCTGCGCGACAGTCGTGTGCAGGCGCATCTTGAGCGCGATCCTTCGTTGCCTACCACCATCAAGCTGCGTGTGCTGTCGCGTCATCAGCAATTGCTTAGGGTGGACTTTGAGAGCGCGCCGGCCCATGAGGTGCTGCTTGCCGTGCTGGCACGCTTCGAGGCGCTGTTGCCGTCGCACGACGTGATTCTCATGTCCGACTACGCAAAGGGCGGCCTTACGCACGTCACGAAGATGATTGCCGCTGCGCGCGAGGCGGGCAAGCCAGTGCTGATCGATCCGAAAGGTGACGACTGGGAGCGCTACCGGGGAGCGACGCTGATTACGCCGAATCGCGCCGAACTCAAACAAGTCGTTGGTCAGTGGAAGTCTGAGGACGATCTTCATGCACGCGTCGCACGCTTGCGCGAGGAACTCGAGCTTGAGGCGCTGCTTCTGACGAGATCGGAGGAGGGCATGACGCTCTTTACCGATGCGGGTGCGATGCACGAGTCGGCGCGTGCACGCGAAGTCTATGACGTGTCGGGCGCCGGGGACACGGTTATTGCCACGCTTGCGGCGATGCTCGGCGCCGGCGCGTCGCTGGCCGATGCTGTCTCCGTTGCGAACCGGGCGGCCGGTATCGTGGTCGGGAAACTGGGCACGGCAACAGTCGAATTTAACGAACTCTTTCCCGATGCGGTGACCGATATGCAGGACACCGCGCTGGAGACTCAATCATGACCCTCATCGTCACCGGCGCGGCCGGCTTCATCGGCAGCAACATCGTCAAGGCGCTGAACGAACGCGGCGAAGACCGCATCATCGCCGTCGACAATCTCACCCGCGCGGACAAGTTCAGGAATCTCGTCGATTGCGAGATTGACGACTACATCGACAAGACCGAGTTCGTCGAGCGTTTCACGCGCGGCGATTTCGGCGACGTGCGCGCGGTGTTCCACGAAGGCGCCTGTTCGGACACGATGAAAACCGACGGCCGCTACATGATGGACAACAACTTCCGCTATAGCCGCGCCGTGCTCGACGCGTGCCTCGCGCAGCGCGTGCAGTTTCTGTATGCGTCGTCGGCGGCGATCTATGGCGGCTCGACGCGCTTCGTCGAGGAGCGCGACGTGGAAGCGCCGCTGAACGTGTACGGCTATTCGAAGTTCCTGTTCGACCAGGTGATCCGCCGCGTGCTGCCCACGGCGCAAAGCCAGATTGCGGGCTTTCGCTACTTCAACGTGTATGGTGCGCGCGAAACGCACAAGGCGCGCATGGCGTCGGTGGCGTTCCACAACTTCAACCAGTTCCGCGCCGAAGGCCGCGTGAAGCTGTTCGGCGAATACAACGGTTATGCGCCTGGCGAGCAGACGCGCGACTTCGTCTCCGTCGAGGACGTGGTGAAGGTGAACCTGTTCTTCTTCGATCATCCGGAGAAGACGGGCATCTTCAATCTGGGCAGCGGCCGTGCCCAGCCGTTCAACGACATCGCCACGACCGTGGTGAACACGCTGCGTGCGATGGAAGGCAAGCCTGCGCTCTCGCTCGCGGAGCAGGTCAAGGAAGGGCTGATCGAGTACATCCCGTTCCCGGACGCGCTGCGCGGCAAGTATCAGTGCTTCACGCAAGCGGACCAGTCGAAGCTGCGCGCGGCGGGCTACGACGCGCCGTTCCTGACCGTGCAGGAAGGCGTGGATCGTTACGTACGTTGGCTCGCGCAAGAGTGAGCCTGATTTGCGCCGCTGCGCAGTGGCGCAATCAGAGTATTTAAATAACAGGCAAACAATTTGCCGAGAGAAGTGTTGGAGAAGCTGATGCAATCGGACAATTTGTTCGAAACTGTTGATACCCGTCACGGGCAGGTAACACTATTCGCTAACGATACGGGGGCTATCAGCGATTCGTTACGCCTGTATGGCGAATGGGCGCAAAACGAATTAAGTTTCATGTTGTCCATGGTGCATCCGGGCGACACTGTGATCGATGTGGGTGGCTATATCGGTACGCACACCCTGGCGTTCGCCCGTCACGTTGGGGAACATGGACAGGTCGTTACGATCGAGGCGCAGGCACGCAGTTTTGATTTGTTGAGCCGAAACATCCGCGACAACGGCCTCGCCAATGTCCGCGCGGAAAATGCGATCGCTTCGGCGGTGGCTAAGGAAGAACACATTCCTGCCATCGATATCAAAACGCCGGCGAGTTACGGCAGCGCGTCGTTGCGGGACGTTTTCGTACCGGGGGCACGGCAGCACGAATCCAGCGGCGCATCGGAATTCCGCGTGAAGTCGATCGCCCTCGACGAGCTGCCCGTCGCTTCCTGTGCGCTCATCAAGATCGACGTGGAGGGCATGGAGGACATGGTCTTGCGCGGTGCCGGGGAATTGATACGCCGCCATGGACCTGCCATTTATGCGGAGTGCAACTCGCTCGAAGACGGGCTGCGCTGTTTCAGGCTGTTGAGAGAATACGGTTATCGGGTTCGGGCACATGTCGTACTAGCCTTCAATGAGGATAACTTTCTGCACTGCAGTCAGAACGTTTTCATGGGCGCGCGCGAAGTGGCTCTGGTGGGAACGCCTGAGGCGTCGGATCCGCTCGAAGGTTACGAGGTTCGTCAGTGCGAACTGTTGCTCGATATTGAAACTGCTGACGATCTGGCGCTTGCCCTGCTGAACAAGCCGCAGTACGACCACGAGGTGCTGCGCGCCAGCGCGGCGGCGCGTTCAGGTGGCACTGCTGTGCTGGACGCTGCGGTCGCATTGAGGGAGTCGGCGCGGCAGGCAGCGGAGAAGGAAGAGCGAATTGTGCGAGAGTTGAAAGAGCAGCACGCGCAAGAACTCGACGACCGTGAACGCAAGATTGCTGCGGCGGAGGAAGAAAACAGCAAACTGCGGGCCGAGGTGGACCGACTTCGGGCAGAAGTAGCTCGCGCAATGGAGTCGGAGCGTTCGGCGCGGGAGGCCACCGCGGAACTACAGAGGGCTACCGACCAGATCACGCAGTCGATGATCTGGCGCATAACGGCACCGCTACGCGCGTTAGGTAAAAAGAATACAGATCGCTGACCGAATGCGATCGCGGGATTGAGAGATACATCGGGGCCTTCGGGCTGGCAGGAACGTTTTTGAGGCGATGAAAGGATGAGAATCGTTATCGGTCTGGTAGAGCATATCGGCGACATCGTCGCGTGTGAGCCGGTTGCCCGTTACCTGAAGATGAGGCACCCCGACAGCACGGTGGCATGGGTTGTCAACAAAGCCTATCGCGAGCTTATTGATTCGAATCCTCACGTCGATGAGACGGTGGCCGTCGATTGCCTGACGGACTGGATCAAGATCTCCCGGCATGGGGGATACGACAAGGTCGTCGATCTGCACGTCAACTACCGTGTCTGTTCGCATTGCCGGGTTCCGCTGATCAAGGATCACGGCAATCCATTCATTAACGCCTACGAGTGGCTGGACTATGGCGCGTTGCTCGAAGCGTTCTCGATGGGCGCCGGGCTGCCGAAGCTCTCGGCGGCTCCACGGCTCTACATCGGCGATGCAGACCGCCGTGCGGTTGACGCGCTGGGGCTTCCGGCGCAGTACTGTGTGATCCACCGCGAGTCGAACAATGTCGACAAAGACTGGACCAGTGAAAACTGGCAGGCACTGGCGCGCTGGATTGCGACGGAGCTGAAGCTGCCGATCGTGGAGGTCGGTGTGAGCAAGGAGGGCGAACCGTCCCCGCTGGCCGCACTGGCTACCGACCTGAGAAGCCGTACGAGCATCCTCGCAACGGCAGAGATCATTCGCCGTGCGCGTTTCTTTATCGGCGTCGACAGCGGCCCGTCGCATCTCGCGAACGCCGTATGCACGCCTGGCGTCGTCCTGCTCGGCCGTATGGGCGCATTTCGTCAGTACACGCCGTATACGGGCCTCTATGGCAGCGACGCGCCGGAGGTTAAGCTCGCCCGCAATCTGCTCGGTCCCGCGCACGAGTTGCCGGCTCAGGATGTCATCGAGGCCACGCGCTATGTGGCCAATATCCTTGACGGACGAGGCGAGAATTCGGAAAGCAGCCCGGTGGTGCCCAAGGCGCCACCAAAATCTATTGCCTTTGACGACACGGATATCGCGCTGCTGCGCCAGTCTTCGCTTTACGATGCGGCTTGGTACATGCTGCACCACCCAGAAGTCGAGGCGTCGAAAATGGATCCCGCCGAGCATTATCTGACCATCGGCGGCGCGCTCGGATATCGCCCCGGCCCGGAATTCGATGTGAAGCAGTACCTGAAGCGCAATGAGGATGTAGCCGCCTCGGGCATGAACCCGGTGCTACATTACATTCGTTTCGGCGAACTCGAGGGGCGCGCTGGCGCAGTGCAGACGCAACCGGCAGGTGGGCATCACGACCTCAAGCTCGAGAGCAATGGCCGGTCACTGTACGCCGATCCGCCGCGCCTTTCGGACGCCCTGGAGCAACCCGCCATCGTGCTGTCGTCGCGAGAGGCCCAGGTGCCGGATGCCGAACTGCCTCGCACGTTCGCTTTTTATCTGCCGCAATTCCACCCGATTCCCGAGAACAATTGGGCGCACGGCCCCGGTTTTACCGAGTGGAACAATGTCATCAAGGCAAAGCCGCTGTTCAAGGGGCATTACCAGCCGAAGATTCCCGGGGAACTCGGCTACTACGATTTGCGCTCGTTCGACGTCGTGCGCCAGCAGGTCGAACTGGCGACGGAGTACGGCATTTCGGGCCTGTGCTTCTATTACTACTATTTCCATGGCAAGAAGCTGCTTTACAAGCCGATCGAGAATTACATCAATTCCGATCTGAAAATGCCGTTCTTTTTCCTTTGGGCAAACGAGAACTGGAGCAAGCGCTGGGATGGCGGCGACAACGAGGTCATCATTGCCCAGCAGCACTCGAAGGAAGACGACCTTGCGTTCATCCGGGAACTGATGCCCGTTTTTGAGGATGACCGATACACGAAGGTGAACGGCAAGCCGGTGCTGTGCATTTACAAGGCGCATTTGTTCCCGGACATTCTCAGCACAACCGAGATCTGGCGCGACGAGATGGCTCGGCGCGGATTCCCTGGAATCTATCTGGTGATGGTCGACGACTGGACGCCTGAGCCGCCGCAACCGCGACAACTTGGTTTCGATGCGAGCTACGAGATTCCTTCGAATGTTGTGCCGCCCGACGTGCTCAGTCGCGAGACCGATTCGCTCGACCTGCCGGAGAATTTCACGGGTCGAATCGTTGACTATGACAGATTTGCGCGATTCCACATGAGTAGGCCCGCGCCGGAGTACCGCCGGTTCCGCACCGTGATGCTGCCTTGGGACAATACCCCGCGCTATGGCTCGCGTGCACTTGTGCACGTCAATACGGAAGGCGACTCTTACCGGTTGTGGCTCGCACAGGCATTGCTCGATACCTACAGGCGCTACCCGGCCGAAGAACGAATCGTGTTCCTGCATTCGTGGAATGAATGGTGCGAAGGAACCTACCTCGAGCCGGACGGCCGGCGTGGACGCCGGTATCTTGAAGAAACGCGTGACGCGATTGCCGACGTAAAGAACGTCCTCGCGCTGCAAGGCAGCGAGGAGTACGCGCGGGCGCTGGCGTTGCTCGAGCGGGTCCAGCGTGTCAAGGACGAGGGCGCGTACCGGATTTTCCAGGCGGCGCGCGCGCAATCCGGCGCACTGTGGCGGGATCGCGAGGCGCTGCGCACCGAGCTTGCGGCCGCGCGATCGGCGAACGTGAACGAGGAACCGGCCAATTCGGGCAGGCCTGCGTTGGGGGCAGTGAAGCATCGGTTGCGTCGGATAATTAGCGACCGACGTTGACCATGCCGCGGCGTGCGCAAAGTCGCCTGCGTGAGCAAGGCAGCTTTGCGTGCCCGGTGTTTCTGCAGTTACGCTCGGGAATAGAATAACCGACGTATGGGGCTCTAGCTGTGCCACGGCTCGTACGCGAAATGAGCCCTCGTGCGAGCCCGGATAACCGGCCGAACAGCGAGGGTTCGTTGCTTTGCGTAGCAGCGCCCTCTGCACTTGATTGTTGGCCCAGCCCCTGACTTTCCTCCATTCCAGATGAGCGTGACGACTTCTCCCGCGACGTCCGTTGGCATTGCAATGTGTACATGCAACGGCATCGCTTTCCTTGATGCGCAACTGCAGTCTTTGACTGACCAGTCGCGTCTACCAGATCAGATCGTTGTGAGCGATGATCGCTCCGACGACGGCACCTGGGAGCATCTTGTTGAGTGGAGCGAGTATGTGCGTTCGTCTATGGGCATACGGGTCACGCTGCTCCGCAACGAGAAGCGGCTGGGTGTGACGCGCAACTTCGAACAAGCGATACGCGCGCTCGATACCTGCATTATTTTTCTTGCGGACCAGGATGACGTTTGGGCGCACGATAAGATTGCGATCATGGGCGCCTACCTCGAAACACACCCGTCAGCACTCCTTGTGCATTCCGACGCGGAGTTAGTTGACGAGGATGATCGAGACCTTGGACAAACGCTCTTCCAATCGCTTTACCTTTCCGCAGCAGAACGCGTGCTGGTCCAGCAGCAGCGGTTCTTCGAAGTCTATTGCCGCCGGAATCTCGTGACAGGGACGGCCGCTGCTTTCCGGCGCGAATTGCTTGACGTCGCGCTGCCTATTCCCCCCGAGTGGCTGCATGACGAGTGGCTTGCGGCCTGTGCAGCGGCATGGAAAGCGGTCGCGATGATGCCGGAAAAGCTGGTCCGCTATCGACAACATGGCCGGAATGCAATTGGCGTCCCGACGGGCAGGATTTCGTGGCTCGCCGCTTACGTGAGGCGAGCGATCGCGTTGCCGCGTGATCGGTATCTGGCGCGCAAAATCTCGCGCTTTGGGGTGCTGCACCAGCGACTGGGCGAAACACAGTTCGTACGCGCTGATGCGTTGGCGCTGTTGGCCGAAGCCGAGCAGCACTTTATCCGTCGGCGCGGGTTCCCACGCAATCCGGTGCAACGGGTTGCTTCGATTGTTAGGGAGGCGCGCACTAGAAGCTACCAACGTTTTGCCGATGGAGTGGCGGGTATGGTGCGTGACCTCATCAACCGCTAGTGTTGCGAGCCGGAAAGTTGCTTTGCTTGCGTATTTCGGCGAAGCCGAACACGGATTTCGGTTGAAGTCGAACAGGGTTTCCGGAGGAAGGTGAACAGCCGTTTCGCTTGAAGTCGAACGGTTTCGGGGAATTCCGGAATCGGTGTTCGGCGCT